>NZ_CP017183.1:4200000-4500000 GCF_001729785.1 Enterobacter hormaechei subsp. xiangfangensis | reverse complement strand
CGGCGCTTCGGTGCAGTAGTTCACCACGTCGGTTTTCTCGCCAAGCAGTTTTTCCACCACCTGAACCAGCTGGTGGTCAGGCGGGCATTCGTAGCCTGGAATCGGCGGATGCAGTTCGGAGACCGTCAGACGGCCCGGCCAGCGCTCGCTGACCGGTGCCAGCGCTTCGTTCAGTAAGCCATCCAGATCGCTCAGCGTCATACCCGGCAGAGGACGGATATCCATATGCAGTTCGCAGCAGGCGCAGATACGGTTGGACGCATCACCGCCGTGCAGGCTGCCGAGGTTAAGCGTTGGGTAAGGCACGGTGAACGCCTCGTAGTGATAGCGCTCTTTCAGATCGTCGCGCAGGGTCATGATGCGGCCAATCGCGTCATGCATCAGCTCAATGGCGTTCACGCCGCGCGCCGGATCGCTGGAGTGGCCGGACTGGCCCAGTACGCGCACCGCGGTAGAAATATGGCCTTTGTGCGCCCGAATCGGTTGCAGAGAGGTCGGTTCGCCGATGATCGCGCAGTCAGGACGAATCGATGTGTTTTCAGAGAAATAACGTGCGCCCGCCATGCTGGTCTCTTCATCGGCGGTCGCCAGAATGTAGAGCGGTTTTTTCAGCTTCGTCACGTCCACGTCACGCAGCGCGTCGAGGATAAAGGCGAAGAAGCCTTTCATGTCGGCGGTGCCCAGACCATAAAGCTTGTTGTCATGCTCGGTCAGCGTGAACGGATCGCGCGTCCAGCGGCCATCATCAAACGGCACGGTGTCAGTGTGCCCAGCCAGCAGCAGGCCGCCCGCGCCATGTCCGGTACTGGCGAGCAGGTTAAATTTGTGACGTGTTCCGGGGACGGGCTGAACCTCAACGTTAAACCCAAGATCGCTAAACCAACCCGCCAGCAGATTGATTAAAGACTCATTGCTCTGATCCAGGGCTTCTTCCGTCGCGCTGATGGAGGGTGTGGCGATCAGGGCGCGGTAAATCTCGATAAATGGCGGTAAGTTCATTTTCATTGTTGACACACCTTAGGTCGTGATAGTATCAATATTCATGCAATAAATGTGAATAAAAATACATTAACGTTGAGCATAAAGGAACCCGATGTTGAATACGCTGATTGTAGGCGCTAGCGGTTATGCGGGCGCAGAGCTTGTAAGCTACGTAAATCGCCACCCTCATATGACCATAACCGCTTTGACCGTGTCAGCGCAAAGCAATGATGCCGGAAAGTTAATTTCCGATTTGCATCCACAACTTAAGGGCGTGGTTGATTTGCCTTTGCAGCCCATGTCTGACATCAGCGAGTTTACCGACGGCGTTGACGTGGTGTTTTTAGCCACCGCACACGAGGTCAGTCACGACCTGGCGCCGCAGTTCCTGGCAGCCGGATGCGTGGTGTTCGATCTCTCCGGCGCGTTCCGCGTTAACGACGGCGCGTTCTACGAAAAATATTACGGTTTCACCCACCAGCATCCGGATCTGCTTGAAAAAGCGGTGTACGGCCTGGCGGAGTGGAGCGCAGATAAACTGAAAGAAGCGAACCTGATTGCCGTTCCGGGATGCTACCCGACGGCGGCGCAGCTTTCCCTGAAGCCGCTGATCGACGCCGGGTTGCTGGATCTGAACCAGTGGCCGGTGATCAACGCCACCAGTGGCGTGAGCGGCGCCGGGCGCAAAGCGGCAATCTCCAACAGCTTCTGCGAAGTGAGCCTTCAGCCGTATGGCGTGTTTAACCACCGTCATCATCCTGAAATCACGACGCATCTGGGCGCGGACGTCATTTTCACCCCGCATCTGGGCAGCTTCCCGCGCGGGATCCTCGAAACCATTACCTGCCGCCTGAAGCCGGGTGTGACCAAAGAACAGGTGAACGAGGTCTTCACGCAGGCGTATGCGGACAAACCGCTGGTGCGCCCGTACGACAAAGGCGTGCCGGCGCTGAAAAATGTGGTCGGCCTGCCGTTCTGCGATATCGGCTTTGCCGTGCAGGGTGAGCATCTCATCGTGGTGGCAGCAGAAGATAACCTACTCAAAGGCGCTGCCGCACAGGCAATGCAGTGTGCAAATATTCGTTTCGGCTTCCCTGAAACGCAGGCTCTTATTTAAGGTGTGATGATGAACCCATTAATTATCAAACTCGGTGGTGTACTGCTGGACAGCGAAGAAGCGCTGGAGCGCCTGTTTAACGCACTGGTGAACTATCGTGAATCACACCAACGTCCGCTGGTGATTGTGCACGGCGGCGGCTGTGTGGTGGATGAGCTGATGAAAGGGCTCAACCTGCCGGTGAAAAAGAAAAATGGCCTGCGCGTGACGCCTGCCGACCAGATTGACATCATTACCGGCGCGCTGGCGGGCACGGCGAACAAAACGCTGCTGGCGTGGGCGAAGAAACACCATATCGCCTCCGTTGGCCTCTGTCTGGGCGATGGCGATAGCGTGAAAGTGACCCAGCTCGACGAAGAGCTTGGCCATGTTGGACTGGCGCAGCCGGGTTCGCCTAAGCTGATTAACACCCTGCTGGAAGGCGGTTTCCTGCCGGTGGTAAGCTCAATCGGCGTGACCGAAGAGGGCGAGCTGATGAACGTTAACGCTGACCAGGCGGCAACCGCGCTGGCGGCCACGCTGGGCGCAGACCTGATCTTGCTCTCCGACGTGAGCGGCATACTGGACGGCAAAGGCCAGCGTATTGCGGAAATGACCGCCGCAAAAGCCGAGCAGCTGATCGATCAAGGCATTATCACCGACGGCATGATTGTTAAAGTGAATGCGGCGCTGGATGCGGCCCGCACGTTGGGTCGCCCGGTGGATATCGCCTCCTGGCGGCACGCGGAGCAACTCCCGGCGCTGTTTAACGGTACGCCGATTGGTACGCGTATTCTGGCTTAAGTTTCTGTGCCGGATGGCGCTTTGCTTATCCGGCCTACGTGAATTTTGTAGGCCCGGTAAGCGCAGCGCCACCGGGCAAAAATATCATCATTAAGGAAATTCGTTATGGCACTTTGGGGTGGGCGTTTTACACAGGCAGCGGATCAGCGGTTCAAACAGTTCAACGACTCTTTGCGCTTCGACTACCGCCTGGCCGAACAGGATATTGACGGCTCTGTGGCCTGGTCCAAAGCGCTGGTGACCGTTGGCGTGCTGACCGCAGACGAACAGCAGCAGCTGGAAGAGGCGCTGAACAATCTGCTGGAAGAGGTGCGTCTGGATCCGCAGCAAATCCTCCAGAGCGATGCTGAAGATATTCACAGCTGGGTGGAAGGCAAACTGATCGACAAAGTCGGCCAGTTGGGTAAAAAGCTCCATACCGGGCGTAGCCGTAATGACCAGGTGGCGACCGACCTGAAGCTGTGGTGCAAAGAGACCGTCGGCGAACTGCTGGCGGCGAATCGTCAGTTGCAGGGCGCGCTGGTGGACACCGCGCAGAACAATCAGGACGCGGTGATGCCGGGTTATACCCACCTGCAACGCGCGCAGCCGGTGACGTTCGCGCACTGGTGTCTGGCCTATGTTGAGATGCTGGCGCGTGATGAGAGCCGTTTACAGGATACCTTAAAGCGTCTGGACGTGAGCCCGCTGGGCAGCGGCGCGCTTGCCGGCACGGCTTATGAAATTGACCGTGAGCAGCTGGCAGGCTGGCTGGGCTTTGCCTCCGCCACCCGCAATAGTCTGGACAGCGTCTCTGACCGTGACCACGTGCTGGAACTGCTCTCAAATGCGTCTATCGGGATGGTGCACCTGTCGCGCTTTGCCGAAGACCTGATCTTCTTTAACTCTGGCGAAGCCGGGTTTGTGGAGCTGTCCGACCGTGTGACGTCCGGCTCCTCCCTGATGCCGCAGAAGAAAAACCCGGACGCGCTGGAGCTGATCCGCGGGAAATGTGGCCGCGTGCAGGGTGCGCTGACCGGTATGATGATGACCCTGAAAGGGCTGCCGCTGGCGTACAACAAAGACATGCAGGAAGACAAAGAGGGGCTGTTCGACGCGCTCGACACCTGGCTGGACTGTCTGCATATGGGCGCGCTGGTGCTGGACGGCATTCAGGTGAAACGTCCGCGCTGCCAGGAAGCGGCGCAGCAGGGGTATGCTAACTCTACCGAGCTGGCGGACTACCTGGTGGCGAAAGGCGTACCGTTCCGCGAGGCGCACCATATTGTGGGTGAAGCGGTAGTGGAAGCGATTCGTCAGGGTAAAGCCCTTGAAGAGCTGGCGCTTGCCGACCTGCAAAAATTCAGCGCGGTTATCGGGGATGACGTCTACCCGATTCTGGCCCTGCAATCCTGCCTGGATAAGCGTGCAGCGAAAGGCGGCGTGTCACCGAAGCAGGTAGCGCAGGCGATTGCGGATGCGAAAAACCGGTTGGTTTAAACCGTGCGGGCTGGTGCCCTCACCCCGGCCCTCTCCCACTGGGAGAGGGAGAAAAACGGAGCCTGGCTTAGTGCTGGGCTTTCTTTTACGCAAAAAAAAGCGGACCACGGGGTCCGCAAAAGTTCACGTTGGCTTTAGTTTTTCGAGTTTTGAGAGAAACTCGCTGACGGTGCGGGGACGTCAAGGGTCAAACACGTGCCGCCTCGTCTATGTGATGTATTATTCAACAGAATGCTTGATAGGGATAATCGTTCGTTGCTATGCTATCTATCGCCATGAACTATCGTGGCGACGGAGGATGAATAATGAATATTCGTGATCTTGAATACCTGGTAGCGTTAGCTGAGCATCGCCATTTTCGCCGCGCGGCAGACTCCTGCCATGTCAGCCAGCCAACGCTGAGCGGTCAGATCCGCAAGCTGGAAGATGAGCTGGGCGTGATGCTGCTGGAGCGCACCAGTCGTAAGGTACTGTTCACCCAGGCAGGTCTGCTGCTGGTGGATCAGGCGCGCACCGTGTTGCGCGAGGTCAAAGTGCTCAAGGAAATGGCAAGCCAGCAGGGGGAAGCGATGTCCGGCCCGCTGCATATTGGCCTGATCCCAACCGTTGGCCCGTACCTGTTGCCGCAAATCATTCCGATGCTGCACCAGACGTTCCCGAAACTCGAAATGTACCTGCATGAAGCGCAAACCCATCAGCTGCTGGCGCAGTTAGACAGCGGTAAGCTCGACTGTGCGATTCTGGCGCTCGTTAAAGAGAGTGAAGCGTTTATTGAAGTACCGCTGTTCGATGAGCCGATGATGCTGGCGATCTATGAAGATCACCCGTGGGCGAACCGCGATCGCGTACCGATGGCCGATCTGGCCGGTGAAAAACTGCTGATGCTGGAAGACGGCCACTGTCTGCGCGATCAGGCGATGGGCTTCTGCTTCGAAGCGGGTGCCGATGAAGATACCCATTTCCGCGCAACCAGCCTGGAAACGCTGCGTAATATGGTGGCGGCGGGAAGCGGTATTACGCTGTTGCCGGCGCTGGCGGTGCCGCACGAGCGTAAACGTGATGGCGTGGTCTATCTGCCGTGTATTAAGCCGGAGCCGCGTCGCACCATTGGTCTGGTTTATCGTCCGGGGTCACCGCTGCGCAGCCGCTATGAGCAGCTGGCAGAGGCCATCCGCGGTGCGATGGATGGCCATTTTGACAGCGCGTTAAAACAGGCGGTTTAAGCCGTTCAGCGCAGCGACCCGATAAGCTTCCGCCATGGTCGGGTAGTTAAAGGTGGTGTTAACGAAGTACTCAATGGTGTTGCCACCACCTTTTTGCTCCATGATCGCCTGGCCGATATGAATGATTTCCGCCGCGCGTTCACCGAAGCAGTGAATACCGAGGATCTCTTTCGTCTCGCGATGGAAAAGGATCTTCAGTGTACCTACGCTCATTCCCACGATTTGCGCCCGCGCCAGATGTTTAAACTGGGCACGACCCACCTCGTAAGGCACCTTCATGGCCGTCAGCTGCTGCTCGGTTTTGCCGACAGAGCTGATTTCCGGAATGGTGTAGATGCCCGTCGGGATATCTTCAATCAGATGCGCCGTCGCTTCACCTTTCACCAGCGCCTGTGCGGCGATGCGGCCCTGATCGTAAGCGGCGGAGGCCAGGCTTGGGTAACCAATCACGTCGCCCACCGCGTAAACGTGCGGCAGCGCAGTCTGGTACATGCTGTTGACCTTGAGCTGGCCGCGGCTGTCGGTTTCAAGCCCGATATTCTCCAGCTGCAATGAATCCGTGTTGCCGGTACGGCCGTTGGCATACAGCAGGCAGTCGGCTTTCAGCTTCTTACCGGATTTCAGGTGCATGATCACACCGTCATCGCAGCCTTCGATTTTCTCGTACTCTTCGTTGTGGCGAATCACCACGCCACTGTTCCAGAAGTGGTAGGAGAGGGAATCTGACATCTCCTGATCGAGGAACGCCAGCAGCCGGTCGCGGGTGTTGATCAAATCAACTTTGACCTCCATTCCGCGGAAGATCGACGCATATTCACAGCCAATCACCCCCGCACCATAAATGATCACATGGCGTGGCTCGTGCTGCAGGCTGAGGATGGAGTCGCTGTCGTAAATGCGCGGGTGCGAGAAATCCACGTCTGCCGGATGGTAAGGACGGGAGCCGCAGGCGATCACAAATTTTTCAGCGGTGAGCGTCTCAACCGAACCGTCGTGGCACTCCAGCGCCAGGGTGTGTTCATCCACAAAATGCGCGTTCCCTTGCAGAATTTCACAGTGGTTGCGCTCATAGAAACCCTGACGCATGCGCGTCTGCTGGTTAATGACCGTGTCTGCGTGATTCAGGATATCGGCAAAGGAGGAGCGAAGAAGTCGGGAGTGGTCGCTGTAAAGAGGGTTCTGGTTAAATTCGATAATGCGGCTAACGGCGTGGCGGAGGGCTTTCGAAGGGATGGTGCCCCAGTGGGTGCAACCGCCGCCGACATTATGGTAGCGCTCAATAACCGCTACTCTGGCTCCCTGTTTTACCAGACCCATAGCAGCACCTTCGCCGCCGGGGCCGGAACCAATAACTATTGCGTCGTAATCGTAGGAATGTGGCATGGCTTACCTGTTCTTATACATAAAAGCAACAGAATCATAACATCATTGCCAGGGTAACCCAATTATCGTTGTGCTTTTTTCGGGCAGTGGAGCACAAACCGCGCGTAAACAATCATTCACAAAGTCAGGTAAACAGATTAATTTTATTCTCTGGTATAGTGCCAACGGGCCTTTGGAAGGATTCAACTATCGTGATGGGCGTAAGAGCACAACAAAAAGAGAAAACCCGGCGTTCGCTGGTGGAAGCCGCATTCAGTCAACTGAGTGCTGAGCGGAGTTTTGCCAGTTTGAGCCTGCGTGAAGTGGCGCGCGAGGCCGGGATTGCGCCAACGTCCTTCTATCGTCATTTCCGTGATGTGGATGAACTGGGCCTGACCATGGTCGACGAGAGCGGTTTGATGCTGCGCCAGCTTATGCGTCAGGCGCGTCAGCGTATCGCCAAGGGCGGCAGCGTGATCCGCACTTCCGTGTCGACATTTATGGAATTTATCGGCAATAACCCTAACGCGTTTCGCCTGCTGTTGCGTGAGCGTTCCGGAACGTCAGCCGCGTTTCGTGCCGCCGTCGCGCGTGAAATTCAGCATTTCATCGCGGAACTTGCCGACTATCTTGAACTCGAAAACCATATGCCGCGTGCGTTTACTGAAGCACAGGCTGAGGCGATGGTGACGATTGTGTTCAGCGCGGGTGCTGAAGCGCTGGATGTCAGCATTGAACAACGTAAGCAACTCGAAGAGCGACTGGTATTGCAGCTGCGGATGATTTCTAAAGGCGCGTACTACTGGTATCGCCGTGAACAAGAGAAGTTGGCACATCAAAACGATGAGTGAAGGTGAGTAATGAAACAGTCAGGTCAGGATAAAGGAACGCTGTTGCTGGCATTGATCGCTGGCTTATCCATTAATGGTACGTTTGCGGCGGTTTTCAGCTCAATTGTACCGTTCTCGATTTTCCCGATTATCGCGCTGGTGCTGACGGTGTACTGCCTGCATCAACGTTATCTGAACCGCACGATGCCAGTTGGGTTACCGGGACTGGCCGCAGCCTGTTTTATTCTGGGTGTATTGCTTTATAGCACGGTGGTGCGCGCGGAGTATCCGGATATTGGCTCTAACTTCCTGCCTGCGGTACTGTCTGTGGCGCTGGTGTTCTGGATTGGCTCTCGCATGCGTAGCCGCAAGAGCGAGTTGCCGGAGTAGAGAAGGGTTTTGTAGTCGTTGTAGGGCAGGTAAGCGAAGCGCCACCTGCCAAAAAATGCCGGATGGCGCTACGCTTATCCGGCCTAAAGATTATCGTGCAGTAAGCAGTACGCCGCACTCCATATGGTGCGTATACGGGAACTGATCGAACAGCGCCAGACGTTCAACCTTGTGCGTCTGGCTCAATGTTTCCAGATTCTTGCACAGCGTCTCCGGGTTACAGGAGATGTACAAAATACGCGGGTACGCCTGCACCATCTTCTCGGTTTCGCTGTCCAGGCCACTGCGCGGCGGATCGACAAAAATTGTCTCACACTGGTAGCTCTTCAAATCAATCCCTTGCAGGCGGTTAAACTCGCGTACGCCGTTCATCGCCTGGGTAAACTCTTCTGCCGCCATACGAATAATTTGTACGTTATCAATATGGTTAGCGGCGATGTTGTACTGCGCGGCTGCCACCGACGGTTTGGCGATTTCCGTCGCCAGCACGCGTTCGAAGTTACGCGCCAGCGCCAGCGAGAAGTTGCCGTTACCGCAGTAGAGTTCCAGCAGATCGCCCTTAGACCCTTCCGTCGCCTTCAACGCCCACTCCAGCATCTGCACGTTCATGGCGGCATTCGGCTGGGTGAAGCTGTTCTCCACCTGACGGTAAACCATCTCTTTTCCTGCCACCGGCAGACGCTCGTCGATGTAATCCTGGTCCAGCATGATTTTGGTTTTGGTCGCGCGGCCAATCAGGTGCACGTTGATATTCTGCGCGCGCAGCGCATCGCGCAGGGCTTCTGCCTGCTCGCGCCACTCGTCAGTCAGTGCTTTGTGATAGAGCAGAGAAACAATGGCCTGATTGCTTTGGGTGGTCAGGTAGTCAATCTGGAACAGCTTGTTGCGCAGTACCGGATTGTTGCGCACACCGTCGATCATCAGCGTCATCAGCTGGTTGATAAGCTCACTCGCCGCCGGAAAACTGTCTACGCGAATACGGGATTTCGTCTGCTGATCGAAAATGATGTGGTACAGGTCATCGCCATCGTGCCAGATGCGGAACTCAGCGCGCATACGGTAGTGGCTGACCGGAGAACGAAACACCTCGGGAACGGGCGCGTTGAAAGGCGTCATCATACTTTGCAGGCGGACAACTTTTTCTGCCAGCTGTGCGTCGTACTGTTCTGTCGGGAGGTGTTCGGGGGTCATGATGCGTCCTGAGTGATAAAGAATTACGCGGGGATTGTAGGGATTGTGCAGTGGATGTCCAGATTTAATGGCTAATAGCTATCTGGACATCTATACGTGTCTAATTGTAGCATTCTGTTTCCGGTCTCCTGAGAGTGAAAAGGGAATCCAGTGCAAATCTGGAGCTGACGCGCAGCGGTAAAGACTGGCGGGATGAGAGTTGCAGACACTGTGAAAATGGGAAGTCTTCATCCGTATAACGCCACCCAGCCCGAAGACCTGCCGGGATCACGTCGCATTTGGTTTCATCATCGCGTGCTATCGGTGAGGCCTGCGGCATCCTTCTTATATTGTGGATGCTTTAACAATGATTAAAAAAGTATCGCTGTTGACGGTGTTTTCCGTCACGGCATTTTCGGGCTGGGCGCAGGAAAGCGCCGACTCGTTGGTGGTGACAGCAAACCGTTTCGAACAACCAGCAAAAACCGTTCTGGCTCCGACCTCCGTCGTGACGCGTGAGGATATTGAACGCTGGCAGGCAACGAGTGTTGTGGAAATCATGTCACGCCTGCCGGGTGTGGACATCGCACAAAGCGGCGGGATGGGGTCGACCTCTTCAACGTTTATTCGCGGTACGGAATCCCGCCATGTTCTGGTACTGATTGATGGTATCCCTCTGAATAATGCCGGGATCAGCAACGTTCCCGATTTAAGCCAAATTCCGACGTCGCTGATTCAGCGTATTGAGTACATTCGCGGCCCACGTTCGGCGCTGTATGGCTCCGACGCGATTGGCGGTGTGATTAACATCATTAGCGGGCGCGACAAGCCGGGTGCGGAAATTTCTGCGGGTGTCGGTTCAAAGGGGTATCAAAACTATAACGGTGCCTTCCAGCAGGTGTTCGATAAAACCAAAATCACCATGGCCGGTGATTATACCTATACCCGTGGTTTTGATATTGCCGCAAAAGATGCCCCGCGCCAGCCAGACCGCGATGGTTTTATGAGTAAATCGCTGTTTGGCTCGGTGGAGCAGCAGTTTACCGACAGCGTCAGCGGATTCGTCCGTGGCTTTGGCTACGATAACCGCTCCGCGTATGACGGTTACGATCACTATGGCGCGACCGGCATTGATGGGCGGCCGGACACGCGTCAGGTTTACAGCCAGAACTGGGACACCGGGTTGCGCTATAACCAGGGTATTTTCCAGTCACAGCTGGTGGCAGGGTATGGCCGTAGCAAAGATCAGAACTATGATCCGAAAAAAGGCCGCTACGCTGACTCCGCAACCATGGATGACGTGAAGCAGTACACCACCCAGTGGCTTAATACGGTTGAAGTGGGGCACGGCAATATCGGCGCGGGTCTGGACTGGCAGAAGCAGAAAACCCAGGCGGGTACGGGCTATCTGGAAAAAGGTTACGAACAACGTAATACCGGCGTGTTCCTTTCGGCGATGCAGCAGTTCAACAGCGTGACGCTGGAAGCGGCGGCGCGTAATGACGATAACTCTAACTTTGGCAATCATGCCACCTGGCAGACCAGCGCCGCATGGGAGTTCATCGACGGGTATCGCATCATCGGTTCTTACGGCACAGCGTATAAAGCGCCGACCATGAGCCAGATCCACAGTAAGGATTACGGCAATCCGGACCTGAAGCCAGAAGAGAGTAAGCAGTGGGAAGGTGGTTTTGAAGGCCTGACGGGGCCGGTAAACTGGCGCGTGACGGGTTATCGTAATGATATTGATAACCTGATTAACAGCGACCCGCGGACCTACCGTTATTACAACGTGGATGAGGCTCGCATCAAAGGGATTGAGGTGACGGCGCAGTTCGATACCGGACCGGTAGGGCACCAAATTTCCTATGACTACGTTGACCCGCGCAATGCGAAAACCAACGAAGTCCTGGCACGTCGCTCAAAGCAGCAGGTTAAGTATCAGCTTGACTGGCAGGTGTGGGATCTCGACTGGAATCTGGCGTACCGTTATCTGGGCACTCGCTATGACGTTGCCGTTGATCCGAATACCTATGCAACAGAACGCGTGAAAATGGGCGGCGTCAGCCTGTGGGACGTCGCGGTTTCATATCCCGTCACCTCTCATCTCACAGTTCGTGGTAAAATAGCCAACCTGTTCGATAAAGATTACGAGACAGTTTATGGCTACCAAACTGCAGGACGGGAATACACCTTGTCTGGCAGCTACACCTTCTGATCCGCGTCCCACCGTGCTGGTGTTTGATTCCGGCGTCGGTGGGCTTTCGGTCTATGATGAGATTCGGCAGCTCCTGCCGGATCTCCATTACATCTACGCCTTCGATAACGTCGCGTTCCCGTATGGGGAAAAGAGTGAAGACTTTATTGTTGAGCGTGTGGTTGAAATCGTCACCGCGGTACAAAAGCGTTATCCTCTGGCGCTGGCGGTCATTGCCTGTAATACGGCAAGCACGGTCTCTCTTCCTGCCCTGCGCGAAAAATTCCCGTTCCCGGTTGTGGGCGTTGTTCCGGCAATCAAACCTGCGGCGCGTCTGACGGCGAACGGCATTGTGGGGTTGCTGGCTACGCGTGGTACGGTAAAACGTCCTTATACGCGTGAGCTTATTGAGCGCTTTGCCAATGAATGCCAGATCGCCATGCTCGGCTCCGCGGAGCTGGTGGAAATGGCGGAAGCGAAACTGCACGGCGAGACGGTATCGCTTGAAGAGCTGCGTCGTATTCTGCGTCCATGGCTGCGGATGCAGGAACCACCGGATACGGTTGTTCTCGGCTGTACCCATTTCCCGCTATTACAGGAAGAGCTGTTAAAGGTTCTGCCTGAAGGGACCCGGCTGGTGGATTCCGGTGCTGCGATTGCGCGTCGGACGGCCTGGCTGCTGGAACACGAGGCGCCGGATGCGAAATCCGCTGATGCGAACATCGCTTTTTGTATGGCGATAACAAAAGAAACTGAACAACTTTTGCCCGTTTTACGTCGTTATGGCTTTGAAACGCTCGAAAAACTGGCGCTGTAGCACGGTTTTGAGCAAAAAAGAGACGGTTGAACGTTTTTTTTTCAAAGAGGGGTTGTCAACGTCTGAGAACTCCCTATAATGCGCCTCCACTGACACGGAACAACGGCTTGCAAGCCGCCGGGGCAGCGGGGTTCAGAGATGAACGCCAACAGAAAAAAGTGAAAATAATTGCTTGACTCTGAATGAGGAAAACGTAATATACGGGACCTCGCAACGATGTGCTGAAAGCCGCGTTGCAACTGCTCTTTAACAATTTATCAGACAATCTGTGTGGGCACTCAAAGTGACATGGATTCTTAACGTCCTCGGACGATAAATGAATACCAAGTCTCAACGAGTGAACACGTAATTCATTACGAAGTTTAATTCATTGAGCATCAAGCTTTTAAATTGAAGAGTTTGATCATGGCTCAGATTGAACGCTGGCGGCAGGCCTAACACATGCAAGTCGAACGGTAACAGGAAGCAGCTTGCTGCTTTGCTGACGAGTGGCGGACGGGTGAGTAATGTCTGGGAAACTGCCTGATGGAGGGGGATAACTACTGGAAACGGTAGCTAATACCGCATAACGTCGCAAGACCAAAGAGGGGGACCTTCGGGCCTCTTGCCATCGGATGTGCCCAGATGGGATTAGCTAGTAGGTGGGGTAACGGCTCACCTAGGCAACGATCCCTAGCTGGTCTGAGAGGATGACCAGCCACACTGGAACTGAGACACGGTCCAGACTCCTACGGGAGGCAGCAGTGGGGAATATTGCACAATGGGCGCAAGCCTGATGCAGCCATGCCGCGTGTATGAAGAAGGCCTTCGGGTTGTAAAGTACTTTCAGCGGGGAGGAAGGCGATAAGGTTAATAACCTTGTCGATTGACGTTACCCGCAGAAGAAGCACCGGCTAACTCCGTGCCAGCAGCCGCGGTAATACGGAGGGTGCAAGCGTTAATCGGAATTACTGGGCGTAAAGCGCACGCAGGCGGTCTGTCAAGTCGGATGTGAAATCCCCGGGCTCAACCTGGGAACTGCATTCGAAACTGGCAGGCTAGAGTCTTGTAGAGGGGGGTAGAATTCCAGGTGTAGCGGTGAAATGCGTAGAGATCTGGAGGAATACCGGTGGCGAAGGCGGCCCCCTGGACAAAGACTGACGCTCAGGTGCGAAAGCGTGGGGAGCAAACAGGATTAGATACCCTGGTAGTCCACGCCGTAAACGATGTCGACTTGGAGGTTGTGCCCTTGAGGCGTGGCTTCCGGAGCTAACGCGTTAAGTCGACCGCCTGGGGAGTACGGCCGCAAGGTTAAAACTCAAATGAATTGACGGGGGCCCGCACAAGCGGTGGAGCATGTGGTTTAATTCGATGCAACGCGAAGAACCTTACCTACTCTTGACATCCAGAGAACTTAGCAGAGATGCTTTGGTGCCTTCGGGAACTCTGAGACAGGTGCTGCATGGCTGTCGTCAGCTCGTGTTGTGAAATGTTGGGTTAAGTCCCGCAACGAGCGCAACCCTTATCCTTTGTTGCCAGCGGTTAGGCCGGGAACTCAAAGGAGACTGCCAGTGATAAACTGGAGGAAGGTGGGGATGACGTCAAGTCATCATGGCCCTTACGAGTAGGGCTACACACGTGCTACAATGGCGCATACAAAGAGAAGCGACCTCGCGAGAGCAAGCGGACCTCATAAAGTGCGTCGTAGTCCGGATTGGAGTCTGCAACTCGACTCCATGAAGTCGGAATCGCTAGTAATCGTGGATCAGAATGCCACGGTGAATACGTTCCCGGGCCTTGTACACACCGCCCGTCACACCATGGGAGTGGGTTGCAAAAGAAGTAGGTAGCTTAACCTTCGGGAGGGCGCTTACCACTTTGTGATTCATGACTGGGGTGAAGTCGTAACAAGGTAACCGTAGGGGAACCTGCGGTTGGATCACCTCCTTACCTTAAAGAACCTGCCTTTGCAGTGCTCACACAGATTGTCTGATGAAAAACAGCAGTAAAAAACCTCTACAGGCTTGTAGCTCAGGTGGTTAGAGCGCACCCCTGATAAGGGTGAGGTCGGTGGTTCAAGTCCACTCAGGCCTACCAAATTTTTGCTGATGCTGCGTTGCGGCGACACTCACATACCTGAGTATGCTTCGTGTCACCACGCCTTGCCTCAACAAAAATTACCGGTACAGAGGTGACTACGATGGGGCTATAGCTCAGCTGGGAGAGCGCCTGCCTTGCACGCAGGAGGTCTGCGGTTCGATCCCGCATAGCTCCACCATCTTTTACTGCGAACACAAGAAAACTTCAGAGTGAACCTGAAAAGGTGCACTGCGAAGTTTTGCTCTTTAAAAATCTGGATCAAGCTGAAAATTGAAACGACACACAGCTCATGTGTGTTCGAGTCTCTCAAATTTTCGCAAGTCGATGATGAATCGAAAGAAACATCTTCGGGTTGTGAGGTTAAGCGACTAAGCGTACACGGTGGATGCCCTGGCAGTCAGAGGCGATGAAGGACGTGCTAATCTGCGAAAAGCGCCGGCGAGGTGATATGAACCCTTGACCCGGCGATGTCCGAATGGGGAAACCCAGTGTGTTCCGACACACTATCGTTAACTGAATACATAGGTTAACGAGGCGAACCGGGGGAACTGAAACATCTAAGTACCCCGAGGAAAAGAAATCAACCGAGATTCCCCCAGTAGCGGCGAGCGAACGGGGAGCAGCCCGGAGTCTGAATCAGCTTGTGTGTTAGTGGAACGGTCTGGAAAGTCCGACGGTACAGGGTGATAGTCCCGTACACAAAAACACACTTGCTGTGAACTCGAAGAGTAGGGCGGGACACGTGGTATCCTGTCTGAATATGGGGGGACCATCCTCCAAGGCTAAATACTCCTGACTGACCGATAGTGAACCAGTACCGTGAGGGAAAGGCGAAAAGAACCCCGGCGAGGGGAGTGAAAAAGAACCTGAAACCGTGTACGTACAAGCAGTGGGAGCACCTTCGGGTGTGACTGCGTACCTTTTGTATAATGGGTCAGCGACTTATATTCTGTAGCAAGGTTAACCGTATAGGGGAGCCGAAGGGAAACCGAGTCTTAACTGGGCGTTAAGTTGCAGGGTATAGACCCGAAACCCGGTGATCTAGCCATGGGCAGGTTGAAGGTTGGGTAACACTAACTGGAGGACCGAACCGACTAATGTTGAAAAATTAGCGGATGACCTGTGGCTGGGGGTGAAAGGCCAATCAAACCGGGAGATAGCTGGTTCTCCCCGAAAGCTATTTAGGTAGCGCCTCGTGAACTCATCTTCGGGGGTAGAGCACTGTTTCGGCTAGGGGGCCATCCCGGCTTACCAACCCGATGCAAACTACGAATACCGAAGAATGTTATCACGGGAGACACACGGCGGGTGCTAACGTCCGTCGTGAAGAGGGAAACAACCCAGACCGCCAGCTAAGGTCCCAAAGTCATGGTTAAGTGGGAAACGATGTGGGAAGGCACAGACAGCCAGGATGTTGGCTTAGAAGCAGCCATCATTTAAAGAAAGCGTAATAGCTCACTGGTCGAGTCGGCCTGCGCGGAAGATGTAACGGGGCTAAACCATGCACCGAAGCTGCGGCAGCGACGCTTATGCGTTGTTGGGTAGGGGAGCGTTCTGTAAGCCGTTGAAGGTGTGCTGTGAGGCATGCTGGAGGTATCAGAAGTGCGAATGCTGACATAAGTAACGATAAAGCGGGTGAAAAGCCCGCTCGCCGGAAGACCAAGGGTTCCTGTCCAACGTTAATCGGGGCAGGGTGAGTCGACCCCTAAGGCGAGGCCGAAAGGCGTAGTCGATGGGAAACAGGTTAATATTCCTGTACTTGGTGTTACTGCGAAGGGGGGACGGAGAAGGCTATGTCAGCCGGGCGACGGTTGTCCCGGTTTAAGCATGTAGGCGGAGGTTCCAGGTAAATCCGGTACCTTGTTAACGCTGAGGTGTGATGACGAGGCACTACGGTGCTGAAGTGATAAATGCCCTGCTTCCAGGAAAAGCCTCTAAGCATCAGGTAACACGAAATCGTACCCCAAACCGACACAGGTGGTCAGGTAGAGAATACCAAGGCGCTTGAGAGAACTCGGGTGAAGGAACTAGGCAAAATGGTGCCGTAACTTCGGGAGAAGGCACGCTGATATGTAGGTGAAGTCCCTGCGGACGGAGCTGAAATCAGTCGAAGATACCAGCTGGCTGCAACTGTTTATTAAAAACACAGCACTGTGCAAACACGAAAGTGGACGTATACGGTGTGACGCCTGCCCGGTGCCGGAAGGTTAATTGATGGGGTTAGCGGCAACGCGAAGCTCTTGATCGAAGCCCCGGTAAACGGCGGCCGTAACTATAACGGTCCTAAGGTAGCGAAATTCCTTGTCGGGTAAGTTCCGACCTGCACGAATGGCGTAATGATGGCCAGGCTGTCTCCACCCGAGACTCAGTGAAATTGAACTCGCTGTGAAGATGCAGTGTACCCGCGGCAAGACGGAAAGACCCCGTGAACCTTTACTATAGCTTGACACTGAACACTGGTCCTTGATGTGTAGGATAGGTGGGAGGCTTTGAAGCGTGGACGCCAGTCTGCGTGGAGCCGTCCTTGAAATACCACCCTTTAATGGCTGGTGTTCTAACGTAGACCCGTGATCCGGGTTGCGGACAGTGTCTGGTGGGTAGTTTGACTGGGGCGGTCTCCTCCCAAAGAGTAACGGAGGAGCACGAAGGTTGGCTAATCCTGGTCGGACATCAGGAGGTTAGTGCAATGGCATAAGCCAGCTTGACTGCGAGCGTGACGGCGCGAGCAGGTGCGAAAGCAGGTCATAGTGATCCGGTGGTTCTGAATGGAAGGGCCATCGCTCAACGGATAAAAGGTACTCCGGGGATAACAGGCTGATACCGCCCAAGAGTTCATATCGACGGCGGTGTTTGGCACCTCGATGTCGGCTCATCACATCCTGGGGCTGAAGTAGGTCCCAAGGGTATGGCTGTTCGCCATTTAAAGTGGTACGCGAGCTGGGTTTAGAACGTCGTGAGACAGTTCGGTCCCTATCTGCCGTGGGCGCTGGAGAATTGAGGGGGGCTGCTCCTAGTACGAGAGGACCGGAGTGGACGCATCACTGGTGTTCGGGTTGTCATGCCAATGGCACTGCCCGGTAGCTAAATGCGGAAGAGATAAGTGCTGAAAGCATCTAAGCACGAAACTTGCCCCGAGATGAGTTCTCCCTGAGACTTTAAGTCTCCTGAAGGAACGTTGAAGACGACGACGTTGATAGGTCGGGTGTGTAAGCGCAGCGATGCGTTGAGCTAACCGATACTAATGAACCGTGAGGCTTAACCTTACAACGCCGAAGATGTTTTGGCGAACGAGAGACAGACACGATTTTCAGCCTGATACAGATTAACAGAATTTGCCTGGCGGCTTTAGCGCGGTGGTCCCACCTGACCCCATGCCGAACTCAGAAGTGAAACGCCGTAGCGCCGATGGTAGTGTGGGGTCTCCCCATGTGAGAGTAGGGAACTGCCAGGCATCAAATTAAGTAGTAAGCCGGTGCATTAATCCGGTGGTTACAGAAGTATTCGGTGGAGCGGTAGTTCAGTCGGTTAGAATACCTGCCTGTCACGCAGGGGGTCGCGGGTTCGAGTCCCGTCCGTTCCGCCACTTATTAAGACATTAAGCCTGCCCTTTCGGCAGGCTTAATGGCAAAAACTTTAGGGGCGTAGCTCAGTTGGTAGAGCACCGGTCTCCAAAACCGGGTGTCGCGAGTTCGAGTCTCTCCGCCCCTGCCATATAGAATCCTTTGCTTCGGCAAAGGATTTTTTTGCCTGCAAAACAGCTCAACACCTTCCTGAAGAATAAGCAGCCTGCGTTTCCGCAGGCTTTTGCGTTAATCCAGTATGCTGGTTTTTAACAGATCTTTTATCTGCGACTGCTTATCGCTGTTTTGCAGCCAAATGGCATACAGCGGCCTGGAGAGAGTTGTCGAATCGGTGACAACATGGAGTGCGGGTTTATTATCCGCCCAGCGAACAGGTAACCATGTACAGCCTTTCAATGCGGGAAGATGCTGGCATGCGATCTCCGCAGAGCTTGTCGTGAGTTGCGGGATATCATCGCTGGCAATTAACCCCGTCTCGTGCTGCTGAAAATCAGGCCCCCATTCCAGGCGTAAATAATTCAGGTCGGCCTTCATCATTGCAGGCTCGGATGCATAGAGCGCCAGGCTAAACTGTCCAACAATCTGGCTGCTAAATTCGTCCATCTTGGGCGCTTCTGTGGTGATCAGGAGATCAAGCTGCCGCTCGTGGAGTTGCTTAACCAGCGACTGGCGTTGCGCAATCCTCGCCTCAAATTGCAGATGGTTGTGTGAGCGATATAGCCGCATAAGCCACTGGCTGAGCATGCATTCCCATAGTGAAGCGCTGGCACCGATCGAGAATTCATTATGCCGGGAGGTGTGCGCAACCTCCTTCCGCGCTGCCTGCCAGGTATTCATCAGGGTTTCTGCATAAGGCAATAGCTTTTCACCGGCCGGGGTTAAACGAATATTGTTGCGATGGCGGGTAAAAAGGTTCACACCCAATTGATTTTCCAGCTGTCGAATACGAAAACTGACTGCTGACTGCGTCAGGTAGAGGGCTTCAGCTGCTCGCCCAAAGTGTCGCGTTCTGCTCACTTCGAGGAAAGTTTTTAGCAATTCCGTATCCACATCTTTCTCCGCAAAATTATTTGTCGTTATGATTTAAATGTTTTGTTTTACACTCTGTCAAGCGTAACTAATACTCCGCGCCATAAATAGCTCGGCCAAAGAATTAGGAGCGTGTAGGATGGCGGAAAGCTTTACGACGACTAATCGTTTTTTCGACAATAAACATTATCCGCGCGGGTTCTCTCGTCACGGCGATTTCACTATCAAAGAAGCTCAACTTCTTGAGCGCCATGGTTATGCCTTTAACGAGCTGGATCTGGGTAAACGTGAACCGGCAACCGAAGATGAAAAACAGTTTGTCTCTGTTTGCCGTGGTGAGCGTGAGCCGCAATCTGATGCAGAACGTGTATGGATCAAGTATATGGCTCGCATTAAGCGTCCTAAGCGTTTCCATACGCTGTCTGGCGGCAAGCCGCAGATGGAAGGTGCAGAAGACTACACCGAGTCTGACGATTAAGAAGAGAAGGGGCTACGGCCCCTTTTTTTTTACGCCAGCATTTTTTGCAGATGCAACAGCAGCCGATCGATCGCACGGTAACTTAATGCCTCCTGCAAATGCCGCCTCTCTATTCCGGGGCAGCCCTCCACGTCGGCGACCGTGCGCGCAACTTTCAACAAACGCTGCCACGCGCGAATGGATAGCCCAAACCGCGTCAGTGTCTCTTCCAGCCAGCCCGCATCTTCAGCGTTGAGAGAACAAAACTGTCGGATCCCGCTGTTATCCAGCCGGGCATTCAGCCTGTTCTGACGAACATACTGCCGCGCCTGCGCCGCAATAACCCGTTCACGCACAGTTGCTGAGCTTTCGCCCTTAATACCGGTTTGCCTCAGCAGACCGGGCGGTGGCAGGGGGATCTCGAGAGATAAATCAAAACGGTCGAGGAAGGGGCCGGACAGCTTACTTAGATAGCGCAGCGTCTGCTCCGGCGTACAGCGGTTATGATTGCCCTGATAATGACCCGTAGGGCTAGGGTTCATCGCGGCGACCAGCTGAAACTGCGCAGGGTAGCTTATTTTGGCCCGTGTACGAGACAAATGGATTTCGCCGGATTCAATCGGCTCCCGCAATGCATCCAGCACGCGGCGTTCAAACTCTGGCAATTCATCCAGAAACAGAATGCCGTTGTGCGCCAGTGAGATTTCACCCGGCCCGGGGATCGAACCCCCGCCCACCATCGCGGTAAGAGACGCACTGTGGTGTGGAGAGCGGAAGGGACGGCGGCGCCACTGTTTATGCAGCGACGTAGAACTGACCAGGCTAAATATCGCGGCGCTTTCCAGCGCTTCGTGATTATTGAGGGGTGGCAACAGGCCGCTCAATCTGCTCGCCAGCATCGTTTTCCCCGTGCCTGGCGGACCTATCAGTAACAGGTTATGCCCACCCGCGGCCGTTATCTCTAACGCTCGTTTACCCTGTTCCTGACCCATAATATCGCTGAGATCCTCGGGCGAATCTGGCGCCACCTCGTCATTCTCCTGCGGCTCGGCAAGCTCGTGTCGGCCTTCCAGCCAGGCGCAAACCTCCTGCAAATGTCCCGCGACAAGACATCCCTTTTCGGCGATAAGGCTTACTTCAGAGGCATTTTCATTGGCCACAATGATTTGTCTTCCCGCGCGTATGGCTTCAAGCGCACCCGAGATTGCTCCGGGAACGCCTCTTAACGCGCCTGTAAGCGCTAATTCACCCACGAACTCGCACGAGCTTAGCCCTGGCGTATTGAGCTGTTCAGAAGCCGCGAGAAGCGCTATAGCAATAGGTAAATCATATCGCCCTCCCTCCTTTGGCAAATCGGCGGGCGCAAGGTTGATGGTGATCTTCTTCGCCGGAAAAGCATAACCGCTATTAATAATTGCGCTGCGCACGCGATCCCTCGCCTCTTTAACGGTCGTTTCTGGTAAGCCGACCAGCGTCAGTCCGGGCAGTCCATTACTTAAATGAACCTCTACAGAAATAAGCGGTGCCTTCACGCCGATGGCCGCGCGTGTATAAACAACTGACAGTGACATAAGCCCTCCTTGGCGGTGACTATGCCAGCATCATTTTTTCCTGTTTAGCGCTAATTCACTGAATTACGGTGCTCGTTCCAGCCTTTTAGCGCCTAAATGTAATCATTACATGTCGGTGGAATCGGCCTCGCAGAAAAGGAATCATGCGCGCCTTGCCTGATGAAACAGGACAAAAAAAATGAAAAATCTTCATTTCTATTTTTTCCCTATATAAAACAACGATTTTGAAAGAAATAGTTCGCCTGCTACAGAAATAGGTCATAAAAAAATCTTGTGTCAGATGAAATATCTGTGGTAACTCTTTAGGTATTCCTTCGAACTAGATGCAAAAAGAACTGAAAATGACAGCCCTTCTACGAGTGATTAGCCTGGTCGTGATTAGCGTGGTGGTGATTATTATCCCACCGTGCGGGGCTGCACTTGGACGAGGAAAGGCTTAGAAATCAAGCCTTAACGAACTAAGACCCCCGCACCGAAAGGTCCGGGGGTTTTTTTATGACTAAAAAACGTAAATGAGGAGCAGAGAATGACAAGTAGCACAAAATTCTGTTTCTCCCGATTTATGACGGGGAACTAACTATGAATGGGGCACAGTGGGTAGTACATGCGTTGCGCGCGCAGGGAGTCGAGACAGTATTCGGTTATCCGGGTGGCGCAATTATGCCGATTTACGATGCACTGTATGACGGCGGCGTGGAGCACCTGTTGTGCCGACACGAGCAGGGCGCAGCGATGGCCGCCATCGGTTATGCCCGTGCCACCGGTAAAACCGGTGTCTGTATGGCGACCTCAGGTCCGGGCGCAACGAACCTGATCACCGGTCTTGCTGATGCACTGCTGGATTCTGTTCCCATTGTTGCCATCACCGGACAGGTTGCCTCTCCGTTCATCGGCACCGATGCCTTCCAGGAAGTGGATGTGCTCGGTTTATCGCTGGCCTGCACCAAACACAGCTTCCTCGTTCAGTCTCTTGAAGAGCTGCCGCGGGTGATGGCCGAAGCGTTCGAGGTTGCCAGCTCTGGCCGTCCTGGCCCGGTTCTGGTTGATATCCCGAAAGATATCCAGGTTGCACTCGGCGATCTGGAACCGCATTTCTCTACCGTGAAAAGCGATGATGCATTCCCGCATGCAGAGGTGGAAGAGGCGCGTCAGATGATGGTGCAGGCCAAACAACCGATGCTGTACGTTGGTGGTGGCGTAGGTATGGCGCAGGCGGTTCCTGCCCTGCGCGAATTTATCGCGGCAACGCAAATGCCTGCCACCTGCACGCTGAAAGGGTTGGGGGCGGTAGATGCTGATTACCCCTACTATCTGGGCATGCTGGGGATGCATGGTACCAAAGCGGCAAACCTGGCGGTGCAGGAGTGTGACCTGCTCATCGCCGTCGGCGCCCGTTTTGACGACCGCGTCACCGGCAAACTGAACACCTTCGCGCCAAACGCCAAAGTGATCCATATGGACATCGACCCGGCGGAGATGAACAAACTGCGTCAGGCGCATGTCGCGTTGCAGGGCGATCTTAACGCGCTGTTACCGGCCCTGGAGCAGCCGCTGGATATTAACCCATGGCGTCAGCACACCGCCGATATGCGCGCTGAACACGCCTGGCGTTACGACCACCCCGGCGAGGCCATCTACGCGCCGCTGCTATTGAAGCAGTTGTCCGACCGTAAGCCCGCCGACAGCGTGGTGACGACCGATGTCGGCCAGCATCAGATGTGGTCTGCCCAGCACATGACCTACACCCGTCCGGAAAACTTCATCACGTCCAGCGGGTTAGGGACGATGGGCTTCGGTCTGCCAGCCGCCGTTGGTGCACAGGTTGCCCGCCCGAACGATACCGTTATCTGTATCTCCGGTGACGGCTCCTTCATGATGAACGTTCAGGAGCTCGGCACCGTGAAGCGCAAGCAGTTACCGCTGAAGATCGTGTTGCTCGATAACCAGCGTTTAGGGATGGTTCGCCAGTGGCAACAGCTGTTCTTCCAGGAACGTTACAGTGAAACCACCCTGACCGATAACCCCGATTTCCTCACCCTGGCCAGCGCCTTCGGCATTCCTGGCCAGCACATCACCCGTAAAGACCAGGTTGAAGCGGCACTCGACACCATGCTGTCAAGCGAAGGGCCATACCTGCTTCATGTCTCAATCGATGAGCTTGAGAACGTCTGGCCGTTGGTACCGCCCGGTGCCAGTAACTCACAAATGCTGGAGAAATTATCATGATGCAACATCAGGTCGCCGTGCAGGCTCGCTTCAACCCGGAAACGTTAGAACGCGTTTTGCGCGTGGTTCGCCACCGTGGCTTTCAGATTTGCTCTATGAATATGGAAACGGCTACCGACGCACAGAACATCAGTATCGAATTAACCGTTGCCAGCCCGCGGCCGGTCGACTTACTGTTTAGTCAGTTATCAAAACTGGTAGACGTTGCCCATGTTGCCATCTGCCAGAGCACAACCACATCACAACAAATCCGCGCTTAAGCGTGACAGGACGAAAAAATGACGACAAAAAAAGCTGATTACATTTGGTTCAATGGTGAGATGGTTCGCTGGGAAGACGCGAAAGTTCACGTGATGTCCCACGCGCTGCACTACGGCACCTCCGTGTTTGAAGGGATCCGTTGCTACGACTCTCACAAAGGACCAGTGGTGTTCCGCCACCGTGAACACATGCAGCGTCTGCATGACTCAGCCAAAATTTATCGTTTCCCGGTCTCCCAAAGCGTTGATGAGTTGATGGAAGCCTGCCGCGAGGTGATTCGCCAGAACAAACTGACCAGCGCCTATATTCGTCCGCTGGTCTTCGTGGGTGATGTCGGCATGGGCGTCAACCCGCCCGCTGACTATAACACCGATGTGATTATTGCTGCGTTCCCGTGGGGCGCCTACCTGGGCGCGGAAGCACTGGATCAGGGGATCGACGCAATGGTTTCTTCCTGGAACCGCGTGGCGCCAAACACTATCCCGACTGCGGCTAAAGCGGGCGGTAACTACCTGTCCTCACTGCTGGTCGGCAGCGAAGCGCGCCGTCACGGTTACCAGGAAGGTATCGCGCTGGATGTGAATGGCTACATCTCCGAAGGTGCGGGCGAAAACCTGTTTGAAGTAAAAGACGGCATTCTGTTCACCCCGCCGTTTACCTCGTCCGCGCTGCCAGGCATCACCCGTGACGCCATCATCAAGCTGGCAAAAGATCTGGGTATCGAAGTGCGCGAGCAGGTGCTGTCCCGCGAATCCCTGTACCTGGCTGACGAAGTGTTTATGTCCGGTACCGCGGCTGAAATTACGCCGGTGCGTAGCGTCGATGGCATTCAGGTGGGCGAAGGCCGCTGTGGCCCGGTGACCAAACGCATTCAGCAAGCGTTCTTTGGCCTCTTCACCGGCGAGACAGAAGATAAATACGGCTGGTTGGATCAGGTTAATCACTAAATATAAATGTGGGACGGCACGCACCGTCCCATTAAATAGTCAGACGGGAGTAAATAAAGCATGCCTAAGTATCGTTCAGCCACCACCACCCACGGCCGTAATATGGCGGGTGCCCGCGCACTGTGGCGCGCCACCGGAATGACCGACGCCGATTTCGGCAAGCCAATTATCGCCGTGGTGAACTCCTTCACCCAGTTTGTGCCGGGCCACGTGCACCTGCGCGATCTCGGTAAGCTGGTTGCCGAGCAAATCGAAGCCTCCGGCGGCGTGGCGAAAGAGTTCAACACCATTGCGGTGGATGACGGTATCGCAATGGGCCACGGGGGGATGCTCTATTCGCTGCCGTCGCGCGAGCTGATCGCCGACTCGGTGGAGTATATGGTTAACGCCCACTGCGCCGATGCGATGGTCTGTATCTCCAACTGCGACAAAATCACCCCGGGGATGCTGATGGCCTCCCTGCGTCTGAACATTCCGGTGATCTTCGTTTCCGGCGGCCCGATGGAAGCGGGGAAAACCAAGCTTTCCGACAAAATCATCAAGCTCGACCTGGTCGATGCGATGATCCAGGGCGCGGACCCGAAAGTCTCTGACGAGCAGAGCGACCAGGTGGAACGCTCCGCGTGCCCGACCTGCGGCTCCTGTTCCGGGATGTTCACCGCCAACTCCATGAACTGCCTGACCGAAGCGCTGGGCCTGTCTCAGCCGGGCAACGGCTCGCTGCTGGCGACCCACGCCGACCGTAAGCAGCTGTTCCTTAACGCGGGCAAGCGCATCGTTGAGCTGACCAAACGCTACTACGAGCAGGACGACGCCAGCGCGCTGCCGCGTAACATCGCCAGTAAAGCGGCGTTCGAAAACGCCATGACGCTGGATATCGCCATGGGCGGTTCCACCAACACCGTTCTGCACCTGCTGGCCGCCGCGCAGGAAGCTGAAATCGACTTCACCATGAGCGACATCGACAAGCTCTCCCGCAAAGTGCCGCAGCTGTGTAAAGTCGCGCCGAGTACCCAGAAGTACCACATGGAAGATGTCCACCGTGCGGGTGGCGTGATTGGTATTCTCGGCGAGCTGGATCGCGCCGGGCTGCTGAACCGCGACGTGAAAAACGTGCTCGGCCTGACGCTGCCGGAGTCGCTGGAGCAGTACGACGTGATGCTGACCAAAGACGACGCGGTGAAAAACATGTATCGCGCCGGTCCGGCGGGCATCCGTACCACCCAGGCGTTCTCGCAGGATTGCCGCTGGGACACGCTGGATGACGATCGCGCCGAAGGCTGCATTCGCTCGCTGGAACATGCCTACAGCAAAGACGGCGGTTTGGCCGTGCTGTACGGTAACTTCGCAGAAAATGGCTGCATTGTGAAAACCGCAGGCGTGGACGACAGCATCCTGAAATTTACCGGCCCGGCAAAAGTGTATGAAAGCCAGGACGAAGCGGTAGACGCTATCCTCGGCGGCAAAGTGGTGGAAGGCGACGTGGTGGTCATTCGCTACGAAGGGCCGAAAGGCGGTCCGGGCATGCAGGAGATGCTCTACCCGACCACCTTCCTGAAATCGATGGGCCTCGGCAAAGCCTGCGCGCTGATCACCGATGGTCGTTTCTCTGGCGGCACGTCAGGCCTCTCCATTGGCCACGTCTCGCCAGAAGCGGCAAGCGGCGGCAATATCGCGATCATCGAAGATGGCGACCTGATCGAAATCGACATTCCGAACCGCGGCATTCAGCTGAAGCTGAGTGACCAGGAGATTGCGGCCCGTCGTGAGGCGCAGGAAGCCCGCGGCGACAAAGCCTGGACGCCGAAAGATCGTCAGCGTGAAGTCTCCTTCGCCCTGCGCGCTTACGCGAGTCTTGCCACCAGTGCAGATAAAGGCGCGGTGCGCGATAAATCTAAACTGGGGGGCTAATGATGGCCGAGTCACAACCCTTATCCGCCGCCCCGGAGGGGGCGGAATACCTGAGAGCGGTACTACGCGCGCCGGTCTATGAAGCGGTGCAGGTCACGCCCCTGCAAAAAATGGACAAACTCTCTTCGCGTCTCGACAACGTCATTCTGGTGAAGCGTGAAGACAGGCAGCCGGTGCACAGCTTCAAGCTGCGCGGCGCCTACGCGATGATGGCCGGGCTGACGGACGAGCAGAAAGCGCGCGGGGTGATTACCGCCTCGGCGGGCAATCACGCGCAGGGCGTGGCGTTCTCCTCGGCGCGTCTGGGGCTGAAGGCGCTGATCGTGATGCCGGTCGCCACCGCAGATATCAAGGTCGACGCGGTGCGCGGGTTCGGCGGAGAAGTGCTGCTTCACGGTGCTAACTTTGACGAAGCCAAAGCCAAAGCGATTGAGCTGGCGCAGCAGCAGGGCTTCACCTGGGTGCCGCCGTTCGATCACCCGATGGTGATTGCCGGGCAGGGTACGCTGGCGCTGGAACTGTTGCAGCAGGACGCCCATCTCGACCGCGTTTTCGTCCCGGTGGGCGGCGGTGGCTTAGCCGCAGGTGTGGCGGTGCTGATCAAACAGCTGATGCCGCAGATCAAAGTGATTGCGGTTGAAGCGGAAGACTCTGCCTGCCTGAAGGCGGCGCTGGACGCCGGACATCCTGTGGATCTGCCGCGCGTCGGGCTGTTCGCCGAGGGCGTGGCGGTGAAGCGCATTGGCGACGAAACGTTCCGTCTGTGCCAGGAGTATCTCGACGATATCGTCACGGTTGATAGCGACGCTATCTGCGCGGCGATGAAAGATCTCTTCGAGGATGTGCGTGCGGTGGCGGAACCGTCCGGCGCGCTGGCGCTGGCGGGGATGAAGAAATACATCGCCCAGCACAACATTCGCGGCGAACGTCTGGCGCACGTGCTTTCCGGCGCTAATGTGAACTTCCACGGCCTGCGCTACGTGTCCGAACGCTGTGAGCTGGGCGAGCAGCGTGAAGCCCTGCTGGCGGTGACCATTCCGGAAGAGAAGGGCAGCTTCCTGAAGTTCTGCCAGCTGCTGGGCGGCCGTTCGGTAACGGAGTTCAACTACCGCTTTGCCGACGCCAAAGATGCCTGCATTTTTGTCGGCGTGCGTCTGAGCCGTGGCGTGGAGGAGCGCAAAGAGATCCTCAGCCTGCTGCACGACGGCGGCTACAGCGTGGTCGATCTCTCTGACGATGAGATGGCGAAGCTGCACGTGCGTTACATGGTCGGCGGCCGTCCTTCCAAGCCGCTCCAGGAACGCCTGTTCAGCTTCGAGTTCCCGGAATCACCGGGCGCGTTGCTCAAGTTCCTGCACACGCTCGGCACGCACTGGAACATCTCTCTGTTCCACTACCGCAGCCACGGCACCGACTATGGCCGCGTGCTGGCGGCGTTCGAACTGGGCGAGCACGAGCCGGATTTCGAAACGCGCCTGAACGAGCTGGGCTATGAATGTCATGACGAAACCCATAACCCGGCTTTCAGGTTCTTTCTGGCTGGCTAGTGGTTCGGCAATATCGTCCAGAACGCATCAATAAGCGGCTCATGCAGCCGCTTTTTTTGTGCGCACACGCCCAGCTCAAACGGCGTCTTCTCGTCGCTGCGCTCCAGAATCATCACGCGGTTGCGCACCGGTTCCGGGCTGTTTTCCAGCACCACTTCCGGCAGCAGCGCCACGCCGCAGCCAAGCGCCACCATCGACACCATCGCCTCATGGCCGCCGACCGTGGCGTAAATCGACGGGTTACTGATCTTCTGGCGGCGGAACCACAGCTCAATGCGGCGGCGCACCGGCCCCTGATCGGCCATGATAAACGGCACCGTGGACCAGTCCGGTTTCTCCACCGAAACCTGGTTGCGCACCGGGCAGGGCAGCGCCGGGGCAATCAGCACTACCGCCAGATTCTCCAGCATCGAGAACGCCACCGCCCCCGGCAGCGTTTCAGGTTTTCCGGCAATCGCCAGATCCGCTTCGCCCGTTACCACTTTTTCCATCGCGTCGGCGGCATCGCCGGTGGTGAGCTTAATTTCAACCGACGGATGTTCCGCGCGGAAGCGGTCAAGAATGGGGGGAAGATGGCTGTAGGCAGCGGTCACGGAACAGAAAATATGCAGCTCGCCGGAAAGCGACGGCCCCTGCTGGTCGATGGTGTGCCGCAGCTGCTGATACTGCAACAAGGTTTGCTGGGCAAAGATGCGCAGCTCTTCGCCGGCTTCCGTGAGGGTGACGGTGCGGTTATCGCGCACGAACAGCGGCTGGCCGAGGTCTTCCTCAAGGCGCTGGATCTGGCGCGACAGCGTGGAGGGGCTGACGTGCATCGCCCGGGCGCTGCGGCCAAAGTGACGGCTTTCCGCCAGGTGCAGGAACATTTTCAGATCGCGTAAATCCACCGATTCCACTCCCTCTTTTTACATTGCATAAATTGCAATGTGACGTTGTGAATATATCAATTTCCGCAATAAATTTCCTGTTGTAATGTGGGTACATTGTCGCTGAAAGGCGAACCGAACAATAAATTACTCGTCGTCTTTCACGTTGTAGGTGCGTTGTCTGCGTCAACTCACCCCAGTCACTTACTAGAGTAAGCTCCTGGGGGTTCGCAGACTTGACGCCTTCCTAAAACGTGAAATCCATAGAGTAATAAACAACACAACATCACGAGGTATCACCCATGGCTAACTACTTTAATACACTGAACTTGCGCCAGCAGCTGGCGCAGCTGGGCAAATGCCGCTTCATGGCGCGCGATGAATTTGCTGATGGCGCGAGCTACCTTCAGGGTAAAAAAGTGGTCATTGTCGGCTGTGGCGCACAGGGTCTGAACCAGGGCCTGAACATGCGTGACTCCGGGCTGGATATCTCTTACGCCCTGCGTAAAGAAGCGATTGCCGAAAAGCGTGCTTCCTGGCGTAAAGCGACCGAAAACGGCTTCAAAGTGGGTACCTACGAAGAGCTGATCCCGCAGGCGGATCTGGTGGTGAACCTGACGCCGGACAAGCAGCACTCTGACGTTGTGCGTTCCGTACAGCCGCTGATGAAAGACGGCGCCGCGCTGGGTTACTCCCACGGCTTCAACATCGTTGAAGTGGGCGAGCAGATCCGTAAAGACATCACCGTGGTGATGGTGGCGCCGAAGTGCCCGGGCACCGAAGTGCGTGAAGAGTACAAACGTGGCTTCGGCGTACCGACGCTGATCGCCGTTCACCCGGAAAACGATCCGAAAGGCGAAGGCATGGCGATTGCCAAAGCCTGGGCAGCGGCCACCGGCGGCCATCGTGCGGGCGTACTGGAATCTTCCTTCGTTGCGGAAGTGAAATCTGACCTGATGGGCGAGCAGACTATCCTGTGCGGCATGCTCCAGGCTGGCTCTCTGCTGTGCTTCGACAAGCTGGTGGAGGAAGGCACCGATCCGGCATACGCGGAAAAACTGATTCAGTTCGGCTGGGAAACCATCACCGAAGCGCTGAAGCAGGGCGGCATTACGCTGATGATGGACCGTCTGTCCAACCCGGCAAAACTGCGCGCGTTCGCACTCTCTGAACAGCTGAAAACCATCATGGCGCCGCTGTTCCAGAAACATATGGACGACATCATCTCCGGCGAGTTCTCCTCCGGCATGATGGCAGACTGGGCGAACGACGATAAGAAACTGCTGACCTGGCGTGAAGAGACCGGTAAAACCGCGTTCGAAACCGCACCACAGTACGACGGCAAGATCACCGAGCAGGAGTACTTCGATAAAGGCGTCCTGATGATTGCGATGGTGAAAGCAGGCGTTGAGCTGGCGTTCGAAACTATGGTGGATTCCGGCATCATTGAAGAGTCTGCGTACTACGAATCGCTGCACGAGCTGCCGCTGATCGCAAACACCATCGCCCGTAAGCGTCTGTATGAGATGAACGTGGTGATCTCCGATACCGCCGAGTACGGTAACTACCTGTTCTCTTACGCCTGCGTACCGCTGCTGAAAGAGTTCATGACCACCCTGCAAGCGGGCGATCTGGGCCAGGCGATTGCGGAAGGTGCGGTTGATAACGCGCAGCTGCGTGACGTTAACGAAGCGATCCGCAGCCACGAAATCGAGAAAGTGGGCCAGAAACTGCGTGGCTACATGACCGATATGAAACGTATCGCGGTAGCAGGCTAAACACGATGAATCGGGTGGCGCAAGCCACCCGAACTGTTTTAGCTACGCAGTATCGCGCCGGGATAACCCAGCTGGCGCCACGCCTCATACACCACCACCGACACCGCATTCGACAGGTTCATGCTGCGGCTGTCCGGCATCATCGGAATACGAATTTTCTGCTCGGCTGGCAGGGCATCCAGAATGGTGGCCGGCAGGCCGCGGGTTTCCGGACCAAACATCAGATAATCCCCGTCCTGATAGCTTACGGCGCTGTGCGCTGGCGTGCCTTTGGTGGTCAGGGCGAACATGCGCTGTGTTTTTTCGGATCCCAGAAACGCGGCGTAATCGTGATGACGAACGACGGCGGTAAACTCATGGTAGTCCAGCCCCGCGCGGCGCAGACGTTTGTCGTCCCACGTAAAGCCCATCGGCTCAATGATGTGCAGACGAAAACCGGTGTTGGCGCACAGGCGGATAATATTGCCGGTGTTCGGCGGAATTTCTGGTTCGAATAAGACGATGTTAAGCATGCTGCCCCCTTAATTGCGGGGGCAGAATAGCAGAAAAGAGAGGGACTAGGCGACGCCCGGCTCCTGCGCGCGGCTATACAGCATTTTGTAGACGGTTGCCGCCGCGGCCACGAGAGCAGGCACGCTGAGGATCATTAAAATACTGTCTGCCTGCCACTGCATGGAAAGAAGCTGGGCGCTGGTCATGGTGCCCGCCACGCCGCCGAAGCGGCCGATCCCCTGCATCCAGGCGATACCCGTCGCGCGGCACTCGGTAGGGTAAAAGGTGGCGGCCAGGGTCTGCATGCCCGACTGCGCGCCGTTCATCGCGATCCCCATCAGGAAAATTAACCCGCCAAACAGGGCGATATGGTTATGCTCAATGCCGAGTAAAAGAATCAGGCCCATCGTCAGCACGAAACCACACGCGACCACCTTGTGCGCTTCCCAGCGATCCATCATCCAGCCCGCGAGCAAAATGCCAGCGGTGCCGCCGAAGGTGAACAGCGAGGTGAGCCAGGCGGATTCCGCCAGCGCATACCCCATCCCCTGCATCAGCGTCGGCATCCAGCTCAGCAGGACGTAATAAATCACCAGTCCCATAAAGTAGGTGACCCACAGCATCAGGGTGCCGGGCAGCCAGGGCATGGAAAACAGCTGCGACACGCTGCCTTTTTTCGACGCGACTTTCTCCTCTGTCAGGAAAAAGCCCGTGACGCTATCCAGCGTGCTGCGGGCGAACCGGCTGGCGATGCGGCGAACCTGGGCGATGTCTTTCCCGCGCTGCACCAGAAACTTCACCGACTCCGGCAACAGCAGCGCCAGCAGCACCGTTAAAATCAGCGGCGCAATCGCGCCGGTCAGCAGCACGCTTCGCCAGCCATGGTGAGGGATAAGCCAGGACGAGATCGCCCCGCCGCCCGCCGCACCCAGCGGAAAGCCGCAGTACATGGTGTTAATTGCCATGGCGCGGCAGCGCTGGGGGGCAAACTCTGAGATCAGCGTGATGGCGTTAGGCATCGCGGCGCCCAGCCCGAGACCGGTCAGAAATCGCCATAGCGTCAGGGTATTCAGACTTTGCGCCCAGGCCGTGCCCAGGCTCGCCAGGCCGAAGAAGAGACACGAAAAGACCAGCACGCGCTTGCGTCCCATCCGGTCCGATACCGGACCTGCAATCAGGGCTCCCAGCGACAGCCCCAGCAGCGCCGCACTCAGCACCGGCCCCAGATCCTGTTTATGTATTCCCCACTCCGTCGACAGCGTAGGCGCAATGTAACCCATCGCTGCGGTATCAAACCCATCGATCGCCAGCACCAGAAAGCCCAGCACAATAAGAAGCCAGTGAAACCCTGAAAAAGGACTTTCATCGATCACCTGCTGAATATCCACCCGACCTGAATACGTCATACGTTCCCCTCCGATGTGATGTTGTTTTTGTGTTCTTGTATTTGCTTGTCTATACAATTGCGGAGGGGCGGGGTGTGTCAAATTTTCTTATCAAGAATGTTACGCAGGTGTTATTTTCGACAAAAAAAGCGCCCGAGGGGAAAGTCGGGCGCGGAAGAAGGGGAGGCTAACCGGGGAAGATCAGGCCGCGTTTCCTTGGGAAAGAGGGGCCAGCGCCGCAGGCAGCTTACTGAGCTCCTGCACCAGAGAGTCTTTGCTGATTTCGCTAATCGACTTCGCCCCGGTCAGGGTCATCGCTACTTTCATCTCTTTCTCGATCAGGTTCAGCAGATTCGCCACGCCCGCCTGGCCGCTGGTGGCCAGCGCGTACAGGTAAGCACGGCCCAGCAGCACGCTGTCGGCGCCGAGCGCAATCATGCGCACCACGTCCAGCCCGTTACGGATGCCGCTATCGGCCAGGATCGCAATATCGCCTTTCACCGCATCGGCAATGGCCGGCAGGGCGCGGGCGGAGGAGAGCACCCCATCAAGCTGGCGGCCACCATGGTTAGAGACCACGATCCCATCGGCGCCAAAACGCACCGCGTCGCGGGCATCTTCCGGGTCGAGGATCCCTTTGATCACCATCGGGCCGTCCCAGAATTCGCGGATCCACTCCAGGTCTTTCCAGGAGATCGACGGATCGAAATTGTTCGCCAGCCAGCCAATGTAGTCCTCCAGCCCGGTCGGTTTACCCAGGTAGGCCGAAATATTGCCCAGATCGTGCGGACGGCCGTTCAACCCGACATCCCACGCCCACTGCGGGTGCGTCACCGCCTGCCAGTAACGGCGCAGGGCCGCGTTAGGGCCGCTCATGCCGGAGTGGGCGTCGCGGTAGCGCGCGCCGGGGGTCGGCATGTCGACGGTAAAGACCAGGGTTGAGCAGCCCGCCGCTTTGGCGCGCTCCAGCGCGTTGCGCATAAAACCGCGATCGCGCAGGACGTACAGCTGGAACCACATCGGGCGCTTGATGGTCGGGGCGACTTCTTCAATCGGGCAGACGGACACGGTGGAAAGGGTAAACGGAATGCCTTTGGCATCTGCGGCGGCGGCGGCCTGCACTTCACCGCGACGGGCATACATGCCACATAAACCGACGGGCGCAAGCGCTACCGGCATGGAGAGCGTCTCGTTAAACAGCTTCGTCTCAAGGCTCAGGTCAGACATATTTTTCAGCACGCGCTGGCGCAGGGCCACTTCCGACAGGTCCTCCACGTTGCGGCGCAGGGTATATTCGGCGTACGCCCCGCCGTCAATGTAGTGGAACAGGAATGGCGGCAAAATGCGCTGTGCCGCGGCGCGATAGTCACTGGCTGCGGAAATAATCATGCTTTGTTCTCCCTGGAAATATCACTCTCGCCAGGCAGACGGGTAATACGCGCCTGTCGGGCCTGATCTTCATCGAATCGTTTAATGGTGGTATGCACGAAGCCGAGATGCGCCATCATCGCCTTGCGCGCGGCCTCGGCATCACCGGCCAGAATGGCGTTGAGCACCGCCTCGTGCTGTTCGGTCAGCTGGGCAAATACCGGCGGGACCAGATACATGCGCTGGCGACTCTGCTTCACGGAGGATTGCAGCAGGTCGAAGAACCCGCGCATGGTTTGCAGCAGCACCACGTTGTGCGAGGCCTCGGCAATCGCCAGATGGAACCGCACGTCCGCCTGGGAGGCGATGTCCGGGTCGCTGCTTTGCGTGGCTTCAAAACAGGCTTTGAGCTTCTCTTTGTCGGCGTCGGTTGCCCGCATCGCCGCGTGCCACGCGGTGCTGGTTTCGATGGCGTGACGCGCTTCGAGGATGTCGAAGCTGTAGTCCGGGTCGTTTTCCATCAGCGTCTTCAGCGGCTGCACGATGTTTTGTTCGGACCAGTCGTCATGCTGCCAGCGCACGAAGGTGCCGCCGCCGCGACGGCTCAGCAGCACCCCTTCACTAACCAGCGTCGCCAGCGCCTCGCGCAGTGAGTTGCGCGACACGCCAAGCTGAGCGGCAAGCTGACGCTCGGCGGGCAATCTCATGCCCGCTTCCAGCTGTTGTTCTTCTATCAGCGCCCGTACGCGAGTGGCAATCTCGTCGGACAGGCGTCTGGGCATCACTATCATGGAATCATCCAGGTTAAGACATAGGCCTGCAATGTGGTGATCACGCCCACCATGCAGGTAAATATCAGGCTGTGTTTAACGGTAAAGCGGAACAGATCCGACTCTTTGCCTACCAGCCCCACCGCAGCACAGGCAATGGCGATGGACTGCGGTGAGATCATCTTCCCGGTCACGCCGCCGGTGGTGTTCGCGGCGACCAGCAGCACGTCCGAGACGCCAATCTGCTGCGCGGCCGTGGCCTGTAGGGCAGCAAACAGGGCGTTAGATGACGTATCTGAACCGGTCAGGAACACCCCCAGCCAGCCGAGGAACGGCGAGAAGAAGGTAAACGCGTGGCCGGTATGCGCCAGCGCTAACGCCAGCGTCGACGACAGGCCGGAGTAATTCGAAATAAACGCGAACGCCAGCACCATGCCGATGGAGTAAATCGGCAGCATCAGCTCTTTAATCGTCGCCGCAAAGGTCTGTACCGCGGCGGCAGGCTTCATGCGCAGCCACACAACGGAAAGGATAGCGGCAAACAGGATGGCCGTACCGGTGGCTGAGAACCAGTCGAACTTAAACACTGCCGCATACGGCGTGGCGTCGTGCACCACCGGCGGCATACGGGCGACCATTTTGTCGAGGAACGGCACGGAGATATTAATCACCATGTCGTACAGCGCGCCGCCCGGGGCGAACAGGGCTTTAAACGGCGGAATGCTCCACAGCGTCACGGTGGCGGTCAGGAACAGGAACGGTGACCACGCGCGCACAATCTGTCCGGCGGTATAGCCGGTGCGCGCCAGCGTCTGATCCACGTGCGATGCGCCCATGTCAGCAAAGCGGAAGATACGTACCGGCTGCCAGCGTTTCAGGAACAGCGTCAGGCAGACCAGCGACACCAGGGAAGAGATGATGTCCGGCAGTTCCGGGCCGAGGAAGTTGGAGCTGAGATACTGGGCAATGGCGAACGAACCGCCCGCTACCATCACCGCAGGCCAGGTCTCCTTCACGCCGCGCCAGCCGTCCATAATCGCCATGATCCAGAACAGTACGATAATGGTCAGGAACGGCAGCTGGCGGCCCACCATCTGGCCGATCTCGAAGCTGTCCAGCCCGGTCACCTGGCCCGCCACCAGAATCGGAATGCCCATCGCGCCAAACGCCACCGGGGCGGTGTTCACAATCAGGCACAGGCCAGCGGCATACAGCGGATTAAAGCCCAGCCCGACCAGCAGAGCGGCGGTGATCGCCACCGGCGCGCCGAATCCTGCCGCCCCTTCAAGGAACGCCCCGAAGGAGAAACCGACAATCAGCATCTGTAAACGCTGGTCCGGTGTAATAGAGAGAATCGACGAGCGAATAATGTCGAACTGCCCGGTTTTCACCGAGATTTTGTAGACAAAGACAGCGGCGATGATGATCCACGCAATCGGCCACAGGCCGTAGAAGAAACCATACACCACGGAGGCCAGCGCGCGATCGACCGGCATTTTATAGAAGAACAGCGCCACCAGCAGGGCGATGGCAACGGTGTACGTTGCGGCAAGGTAGCCCTTCAGCTTGAGCTTTATCAGCGCAAAGAAGAAGAACAGGATCGGTAGCGATGCGATCAGGCTCGACAGCCAGATATTCCCGGCCGGATCGTAGTTTTGTTGCCAGAGGCTCATGCAGGTCTCCTGAGGACCACACGGGTGTTCGTCGGGTGAGTCTCTGCTCATCTCAGCGTCACACTTAGTGTAAAAGTGGTCCTTCCAATATTGTGATGTAGGGTTAATGGCAATAAATGGTTAACCAAGTGTTGCTATTGAGCAATGCTTTTGTGAAGTGGAGCATCGAAACTGTGAACGATGGATAGCTTTACGCATGATTGGTAGGACCAAAACCGCAAGTTCAACTCACCGCGTGCGTTGGGAGCGGTAGTCAGGTGGAGGGCATTACATTCGCCTTTTGAGCAGATACGGCGCGTAAAAGAGGTTGAATAAAATGGGTATGTGATAATATTGCGTGAATCAAATGAGGTTTGTTTGTTTTATTTATGTTTTTGAAAATCTGTATATGTGTGATCAGAGTGATATATTTCTTATAAATAAAAAAATTTTTTGGTTAAAAATGCGAAATCGAAGCTGTAGCAAAAAATTTTAATTAAGGTAAATTTCACATATAGATTTTAACAGTGTATTACAAACGATCAATTGCTGATCGATAAGGAAATATCCTGTTTAACCGTGATTTTTCAGGATAAAGTGAAATAATTTTTTGCTGAAGTGACATTTTTTGGCTAATAATATTCTGAAATAAATTGATCAAACAATGATCAGTTAACTCTCTTGTAATTTAGTTGCGGTATTAAAAGCAGATTAATAATTATTAGGGCAATGGAAAGGGGTTAAATTTGTTAGCTGAGTGTTAATTTCAGAATGTTTACAAGCGCGGCGTATTACTTTTCAATACGTAGACGTTAAAAGGCATTTGATTTACTATTTATTCAGAAGCAACGTAACAGAAGATTTTAAATTTATTACTAACCACAACGTATTCAGTGTTATTTTCGGCCAGAAGTCATTCCTCAGTTGAAGGATATCTGTGTATGGCCTTCTGAAAATATACGGATTATCACCATGGGATGGACCCTGCTTTATTCTATAAGGTCGCGTCACCCATTCTGCTAAAACCCTTTCGGTGGCGTTTTTAAATCCTTATAGCGGTTATTGTACCTGGTACAACAAGTCTATATCTGTTTAATTTACAGAGGGGAAAGTGTTCCAAATGAAAATCAAAAATGTGGCGCTGGCGATTGCCGCGGCGGGGCTGCTGTTATCTTCTCAATCGGTACTGGCAAGCAGTGATTCTGGCGTTAATGCTTCTCTGGATACCGGTGCGGGTTCGCAAAGTACGGGCGGGGTGATCAATTTTACCGGGAAGATTACCCTTATTTCCTGTGATATTACTCCGGCCTCTAAAAACAAAACGGTAGACCTTGGGGCGTGGGCAAAAAGCTACTTTGACGATCACAACGAAACGACGCCGCGCGAGTTCAAAATCAACGTGGAAAACTGCCCGGAGACGGTTGAATCGGTTGCGGTACTGTTTGACGGAACCAAAGATACGGTGAATGACACACTGCTTCAGGTTACGCCAGGTGAAGGTATGGCGACGGGTGTCGGCGTGAAGCTTTATAACAGCGATCGCAGCACCGCGATTAAACCGGGTACGGTATCTGAAACAACCGCACCGGATGATGAAGGCAATGCTGAATTAACTTTCTATGCCGCACTTGACAAAGATGGCACGGAAATCAACGCCGGCGATGTTAACGCCGTATCCAACTTCCTGATGGTTTATAACTGATTTCACTGTCAGCCACCTCCAGAGATAATAATGATGAAACGTTTATCGTATATTATGCTCACTGCATTAATGGTTAGTTCTGCGTCAGTTTCCGCTGGCGTTGTAATGGGGGGAACACGGATCGTATACCCACAACACAGCAAGGAGGTGGCATTTTCTGTTTCTAATATGGAAAGTGCGGTTCCCTATCTTATTCAGTCGTGGGTTGAAGGGGATGGGCAGGGTAAAAATAACGCTGCGCCATTTATTGTCACGCCACCTCTGTTCAGACTTGATCCGGAGCAGACCAACACGCTGCGTATTCAATATACCGGCGCTCCGCTGCCCACAGATCGTGAATCTGTATTCTGGCTCGATATTAAAGCGATTGCGCCAAAGCCAAAAGAGAGCAGCAACGAATTACAAGTTAACGTTAAATCGAAATTTAAAATTTTCTACCGCCCGGACAATCTGAAAGGGGACGCTGCAACTGCCTGGCAGAAAATAACGTTTTCGCGGACGGGAAAAGGGCTTAAGGCCGCTAACCCGACGCCATACTACGTCTCTTTTTATCGGCTGACCGTTGGCGGGCATAAAATTGAGCAGCCGGGCATGATCGGTCCAGGGGAAACCCGTGAATGGTCTGTGTCCGCCTCCGGGGGCGTAAGCTGGTCGGCCATTAATGATTTTGGTGCCATCACCGCCACCCACACCCAGCCTCTTTAAGATCATGCCTTTTCGCCTGTTTCGTTACGCGCCGCTTTCAGTGTTGCTGCTTAGCTTCAGCCGTGCGGGGATGGCCGAGGATTACTTTGATCCCGCCGCGCTGGAGCTTTCCTCTACCGAACAGAAAACGGCGGATCTGCACTATTTCTCTGAAAAGGGCGGGCAAATGCCAGGCACCTGGCTCGTGACGCTGGAGATTAACGGACGCGAGGAGCGGCATCAGGAGATCACCTTCGTCAATGAGAAAGGCAGCCTGCAACCCGTTTTTAGCGTATCGCTGCTGGAAGCGCTTGGCGTAAATGTAGGGGCCATTCCTGCATTCTCCCGGTTGCAGGAGGGAGAAACGTTCACGCACCTCGAGGATTTTATTCCGGCAGCGCGAACCTCCTATGATTTCAACCAACAGCGTCTCTTTCTCAGCCTGCCGCAGGCGGCGATGAAACACCGCAGCCGTGGCTACGTGCCGCAGTCGCAGTGGGACGATGGTATCCCGGCGGCATTTACTGATTACAGTCTGTCGGGCGGTCAGGCCCGTCATCAGAGCGGGGTCACGACATCCAGCTATCTGAGCCTGCGTAACGGCATCAATCTGGGGGCGTGGCGGTTGCGCAACACTTCGGCCTGGAGCCACAGCGACGCGGGCGGCAACCATTTTCAGTCGCAAAGTAGCTGGCTGAGCCGGGATATTCGCCGTCTTAACAGCCAGCTACGGATCGGCGATGCCTGGACCGCAGGCGACGTCTTCGATAGCGTGGCGTTTCGCGGGGTTCAGCTCTCGTCCAGCGAGAGCATGTTACCCGACAGCCAGCGCGGCTTCGCACCAACCATCCGCGGCGTTGCACACAGCTTCGCTAAAGTCTCCGTTTCGCAAAATGGCTATGTGATCTATGAAACCTGGGTGGCCGCCGGGCCATTTATCATTAACGATCTGTTCCCCGGCGCACAAAGCGGCGATCTACAGGTTACGGTCACGGAAAGTGACGGCTCAACGCGCGTCTTTACCCAACCCTATTCTGCGGTGCCGTTTATGCGACGCCAGGGCAGCCTGATATACAGTCTCAATGCAGGACGGTTTCATTCCGGCTCCAGCGATGCGCGTTCGCCTGAGTTTGTTGAAGGCGCTTTTTTCTACGGTCTGCTCTCCAGGATGACGGTGTATGGCGGCTTTCGTACGGCGAGCAACTACCAGGCCGGTGCAATTGGCATAGGCAGAGGGTTTGGCGCATTTGGCTCGCTGGGCATTGACGATACGCTGGCAAAAAGCCATTTACCCGACGGCAAAAACGCGATAGGGCAGGCGTGGCGCATTCAGTATCAGAAAGATTTCAGCGCTACCGGCACCGCCTTCAACCTGGCGAGTTATCGCTATGCCTCGCGCAATTACTATGAATTTAGTGAACTGAATCAGTCTGACAGCCAACAGCTGCAACTCAATAATCGCCGTAGCCGCTCGCAGGTCACCTTTTCACAGACGCTGGGTCAGTTCGGCAGCCTCAGCGTCTCGGCATGGATGCAGGATTACTGGCATACGTCCGGGCAGGATAAAACCATCCACATTGGCTGGTACACCAGCTGGCGGGGCATTTCCTGGGGCGCGGGATATGACTACACCGACTCAGCGCGTGAGCAGCATCCCGATCGCACCGTGTCGTTTAACGTCAATGTTCCGCTTGGCCACTGGTTACCGGACAGCTCGGTCAGTTACTTCATCAACCACAACAATCGTGGAATGACCACGCAGCAGATGTCTCTCAACGGCAGCGCGCTGGCGAATCGCAACCTTAATTACAGCGTTCAGCAGAGTAAGGCCAGCGAGGGACAAGCCGACAGTACCAGCCTGGCGCTGCAATACAACGGTGGCTACGGCAACGTCAGCCTCGGTTATGACCACAGCCGAAGCGGTAGCAACGCGAGCCTCGGACTCGCCGGAGGCGTTATCGCCACGCAGTATGGCGTCACGCTTAGCGAGCCGCTGGGCGATACCGTCGCCCTGCTGCGCGTGCCCGGTGCGGCGAACGTTGAGCCGGAGGGTTACAACGGGATCCATACCGACAGCCGCGGCTATGCGGTCATGCCAACGCTCTCGGCGTATCGCAAAAATACCGTCAGCCTTGATACGGCGACGCTGGGTGAGAACGTCGACGTTGAGCAGAGCGGTCTGACGCTCATTCCCACCAGCGGCGCGGTGGTGCTGGCCAATTACAAAACCCACATTGGTTATCGCGTTCTGTTTTCCCTGCGCTACCACGGTGAACCGTTGCCGTTTGGCGCGCAGGCTGAAGTGGTGGAGCAGAACCGCCATTCTGCAAACCGAAGCATGGTCGCTGACGGCGGTCAGGCCTACCTGAGCGGAGTACCCGAGCGCGGCACCCTGCGCATCACCTGGTATGAAAACGGGGAGCAGCAGCAATGCCAGACACCTTTCAGACTGGGGAAAGCTCATATGGCCCCCGGTATCGCCACGCTGCCCGTAGAGTGCCATTAGAGGAATATCATGCGTCGTTTTATTCACTGGTTTTTCTATCTGAGCCTTCTTTCGCTTTTTGGCATGCTGAGTTTTCATGCCCATGCCCAGACTTCAACCTGCCGCACCACGCGCGATCAGTGGGTCGTTCAGGTGCCTTATGCCATTGGGTATGCGCCCGGCACGTCTGACTGGACGCCGATATCTGCGCCGATACAGTCTACCGGGGCGGATTTCTACAGCTGTGATGGCGGGAATGAAGCCTGGCGTAGTATCGGCTTTGTCGACATGGATAACCCCGTCGGCACCGTGGTGGGGGAAGACGGCGCGTCACGTCACGTCTATAAAACTCAGATCGACGGCATCGGCTACGCGCTGGGGTTCCGGGAACAGCAGTACTGCGGCGCCGATGCGGTACGCTATATTGACGGCACCAGCCCGGTAGACGGCAACGAGTCCCGGCGTATCTGCGATGCCTCACAGAATCCTGCCTTTGCCAGCGCCCCAACGTATAAATTGCAGTTCTGGGTGGTGTTTTACAAAATCCCGACGACCAGCCCCATGCCTGACGATAACGCCAACTCCCAGGAGCAAAATGTCGGATCGCTGATATTGCAGGCGGGAGAAAATCAAGCCAGCGCCACCAACGTGGCGACACCAGTACAGATTCATCTCGCCAGCTTCACCGTCAGGCGTACCAGCTGTTCAGTGGGCTCTCGCAGCATTCTTGTTCCCATGGGGAGCGTGAGCCAGCGTGAATTTCACGGCATCGGCTCCCGCGCCGGGGGCGGACGCTTCAGCATTCCGGTGACTTGCGAAAATAACACGGCGGTTAAGATGGGTTTCTTTGGCGATACCACGCCGGGCAACGATCGGGCGCTGGCGTTGACGAAGCAGGAGGATAGCGCCAGCGGTGTCGGGATCGAACTGCTTTACGGTGACAATACCGGTTCGGTTCAGGGGCAGGTGGTACCGTGGAACACCCCGCAGGTATCAGCGCTTGGGCAAGTAGGGGATAACCAGACGCAAACCTTCTGGTTTGATGCGCATTACATTCAGACGGAAGCGAACGTGACGGCGGGAAAAGCGGATGCGATGGCCACGTTTAACCTGATTTACAACTGAGTTTCCCCTGCCGCAGCGGCAGGGGAGGACGATCAGAACGCGGTCTTACAAAAACCCGTCATCTCTTTCAGGCCCATTTCGCGACCAAGCTCAGTCATCGGGTGCACCACCACCAGGCCACGGACGCTTTTCTTCAGCTTGCCCATGTCGGCCTGCTCTTTTTTGGTGATCGCGCGGCGATGCGGCATGTTCATCAGCTTCTGCGCTTCTTTACTCAGCTTCTGGCCTTTCACTTCGCGCAGGCGTTCAATTTCCGCCTCCAGCTTCACGGACTCTTTTTCCAGCTCGGCATATTTCTCGGCGGAATCAACAAGGGAGAGGCCGGCCATCTGATGGCGGATCATATCCAGACGGTCGCTCAGGCGTTTAATTTCGTTCTTTTCGACTTCTTTCATGACAAATAACTCTGAAAACGGGGAATTTACAGGGAAGGATACACCAATGTGTGCGGGCTTACTTCTGAAACGCTTTTTTTAAGCTGATTTTAGAAATCAGCTCAGTCAGGGAAAGCACCATGGTGGAGCGGACAACCTGTTGATAACGCAGCTTTTGCATCGCGTACAGCTCTGGGTCGCTGTTATCAAACTGAGGTGCGGGAGGGAGCGCGGATACGCAGTGCAGTTCGCCGAAGGGCCCCAGTATCTCATCATCGGTAAAGGTGTACTCATTGCCGTCATGATTGAGCTCTTCGCGCAGCGCCATTAACAGCTCGGCGTCTTCATACTCCTGACGGTTCAGCACGCCGAGACCGTAAATCAGCTTCAGCCGTACCGACAAATCGCCCAGCGGTCCGTCTCCGTCCAGTAACGGTTCTACAGCATACTTTACCGCGTAGTCGTCTTTGCGAAACACCTGAAGCACCAGAATGTTTACCGCCTCGGTTAACAGCTCGACGGCGGTAATCAGGAAACTTCGTACGGTTTTGCCAGCATTCAGACGCTCAAGCACACGATTTTCAAAGGCCTGGGTTTGTTCCATTATTGCCTGCATATCTGACAATCTGTTATTCGGGCGCAGGCTCACCTGCGCCGGACTCTGCATCATTTGGTTGCGTTGTATGCGCTGACCGCCTCCGCAACTACGTCACTGTTGGCATCCAGACCGGAGATCTGCGCCAGCGCAGCCTGCGCGCCTTTGTCATCAATCAGCTGAGCCAGCTCAATTGCCTGCGGGTCCTGCTCGCTGCGGTAGTGCATTGCGGCAGCGATTCCCTTCACCAGGTTAGCGTGCGGCAGGCCGTATTCCAGCGTGCCCAGCAGCGGTTTAATCAGGCGATCGCCCGCGCTCAGTTTACGCAGCGGCTGACGACCCACGCGCTCAACGTCATCTTTCAGATACGGGTTTTCAAAACGACCGAGGATTTTCTGGATGTATGCTGCGTGTTTATCAGCATCAAAACCGTAGCGTTTGATCAGCACCGCGCCGCTCTCTTCCATTGCCCCTTTGACCACCGCACGGATGTTCTCATCGAGGATCGCGTCACGAATGGTCTGATGACCGGCCAATTTTCCGAGGTACGCGGTTATAGCATGCCCGGTGTTCAGCGTGAAGAGTTTACGTTCGACAAATGCCATCAGGTTATCGGTTAATTCCATTCCCGGAATGGTCGGCAGCGCGCCCTTAAACTGGGTTTTATCAACGATCCACTCGCTGAAGGTTTCCACGGTCACTTCCAGCGGGTCGTTGGTGGCGGATGCTGACGGCGGAACGATGCGATCCACGGCGGAATCAACAAAACCTACGTGCGCTTCAACCCAGGCTTTATCTTCGTCGGCGACGGCCGCAAGAACGTGGCCTTTCAGCTGCGTGGTGCCGCGCACCATGTTTTCACAGGCGATGATGTTCAGCGGCGTTTCAACGCCCTGTGCTTTACGCTTCGCCAGGCCTTTCGCGACCGCCGGGGCGATACGCTCAAGCACTACCGGACCCACGGCTGTGGTGACCAGATCAACGCTGGCAATAAGATCGATAACATCGTCGCCAATGCTGCTTACCGCGTTGACGCCAGAGACCGTTTCAACCTGTTCGTTTTCACCCACCACGTGAACCTGATAGCTATGACGGGCATTCAGGGCATCCAGAACCACCTGATTCACATCGGCGAATGTCAGGGTAATGCCCGCGTCTGCCAGCAGTTTACCGATAAAGCCACGACCAATATTACCTGCGCCAAAATGTAATGCTTTCATAGTGTTAACCTTCATCAATGTTTTTACCCGAGAGGGCTGGGGTGAGGAACGTTTTCCCCTCACCCTAGCCCTCTCCCCGGGGGGGAGAGGGAGGAGTACCGTTATTTGTTAAGCAGGGCCAGAACTTCTTCAACGCTGGTGGTGTTGGCCAGACGCTCAATAACCGTTTCGTCATCCAGCGCGTTGGTCAGGCTGGTAATCACCTGGATATGCTCGTTGTTGCGAGCGGCGATACCAATCACCAGACGGGCGATGTCGTCCTCTTCTTCACCGAAGCGCACGCCATCAGGATACTGACAGAACACCACGCCGGTTTTCAGCACGCGGTCTTTGGCTTCCACCGTACCGTGTGGAACCGCGATGGATTCACCCAGGTAGGTTGGGGTCAGCTTTTCACGCTCCAGCATCGCCTCAACGTATTCCGGCTGAACGTAGCCACCTTTCACCAGCTGCTCACCGGCGAAGCGAATGGCCTCTTCTTTATTGGTCGCCGTGCGGCCAAGGAAGATGTTTTCTGCGCCCAGTTTGAACAGATGCGCGTTGCTCTCGTCGAAGCTGTCTTGCAGGCTGGTACGTACTTTCACTTCGTTATCTTCATGGCGCTGCGCCGCCACCAGACGTTCGGTCAGGCTCGTGTACAGGCCGCTGTCGAGGAAGTTGGTCAGGGAAATGTGCTGCGCCTGCGGTACCTGACGCATAGCGCGTTCGGTCAGATCGCGGTGCGTGATCACCAGGTCAACGTCCGGCGGCAGGCTGTTAATCGCGCTGTTGGTGACGGAGATGTTGGTCAGACCCGCATCCTGCACTTTCTTACGCAGCACGCCCGCACCCATTGCGCTGGAGCCCATACCGGCATCACAGGCCACGATGATTTTACGAACGTGGCTCAGGTCGTTAGAGACATCGCCTGCCGCCAGCGGCGTTGCGCCTTTGGATTCGGCTTTCATGTCATGCATACGACGGGTTGCCGCTTCGATATCGTCGTCTTCTTTCACCTTGCTGGTTTTCAGCAGGATAGCGGAGGCCACGAAGGAGACCGCCATGGCCGCACAGATCGCCGCGATGTTCGCGAAGTAGGCGCCTTTTGGGGTCATCGCCAGCACCGCCAGGATAGAGCCCGGAGAAGCAGGAGAGACCAGACCGCCGCCCAGTACACTCAGGGTGAACACGCCGGTCATACCGCCGAGGATAACGGCCAGGATCAGGCGTGGGTTCATCAGCACGTACGGGAAGTAAATTTCGTGAATACCGCCCAGGAAGTGGATGATTGCCGCGCCGCCAGCAGACTGCTTCGCGCTGCCGCGACCGAAGAACATATATGCCAGCAGAACGCCCATACCCGGACCCGGGTTGGCTTCAATCAGGAAGAAGATGGACTTGCCGAGATCGTGAGACTGCTGAATACCCAGCGGCGAGAAGATACCGTGGTTGATGGCGTTGTTCAGGAACAGGATTTTCGCCGGTTCAACGAAGATTGACGCCAGCGGCAGCATGTCATGCGCCACCATGAAGTTAACGCCCGCCGCCAGCAGCTTGGAGAGCACTTCAACCGCAGGGCCAATGCCGAGGAACGCCAGAATCGCGAGGATCATCCCGATGATGCCCGCAGAGAAGTTGTTCACCAGCATTTCGAAGCCGGATTTGATCTTGCCATCAACCCAGACGTCAAATTTCTTGATTGCCCAGCCGCCCAGAGGACCGGCAATCATCGCACCGAGGAACATCGGCATATCCGCACCGACGATCACCCCCATGGTTGTGATGGCACCCACGACGCCACCACGGTCACCGCCCACCAGACGACCACCGGTATAACCGATGAGCAGCGGCAGCAGGTACGTAATCATTGGGCCAACAAGTTTCGCCAGCGTTTCGTTAGGCAACCACCCTGTCGGAATAAATAATGCGGTGATAATACCCCACGCGATAAACGCGCCGATATTTGGCATCACCATGTTGCTGAGGAAACGACCAAAGCTTTGCACTTTGATCTTGAAATCGGATGACATAAAACACCCCTTCTTATGTTTACGCTTAGGCTTGTGGCCCGAGGTTTATCGTTAATGTGCGGCGGCAGAGGTAGCCGGGCCCTGTTCTGATGCTGTGAAATCTGGCACTGAATCGTTCAACTGTCCAGACAGCGAAATTTTGTGTGATCTGAATCACATGAATGTAGGGGGTGAGGACATTAATGAAGTGATCGCGATCACATAATGAGTGTGTAAAAAAAATACATCGTTCAGAATTACGCCAAAATGGGCGGGTTTTTGTGATTAATATCACAATGTTAAGTTGGCTGTTTGTTTTCAGATTGTGATTTGATTCACAAAATATTTTTATGCAGATTTCTCCCGTATCCCCTCACGACAGGAATGCGATACGCACACCTGCCTTTTACCACGGCTTGATCCATACTGACCTCTTTGTGGGCATTAAGGATAGGCAATGAAACTCATCGGCAGTTATACAAGTCCTTTCGTGCGTAAGATTTCGATTCTCCTGCTGGAGAAAGGGATTGAATTTGAATTCGTAAATGAACAACCCTACAACGCAGAGAACGGCGTTGCGCAGTACAACCCGCTGGGGAAAGTCCCGGCGCTGGTAACGGACGAGGGCGACTACTGGTTTGATTCCCCGATCATTGCGGAGTACATCGAGCTGCTTGGCGTTGCGCCAGCCATGCTGCCGGCGGATCCAAAAGCAGCGCTGGCGATGAAGCAAATTGAAGCCCTGGCGGATGGCATTATGGATGCGGCATTAACGTCCGTACGCGAGCAGGCAAGGCCCGCCGCCCAGCAGTCAGAAAATGAGCTGCTGCGCCAGCGCGAAAAAATCAGCCGCAGCCTGGATATGTGCGAACAGCTGATCCGCGACGGGAAAATTCAGAGCGATAGCCTGAATCTGGCGACGATCGCCATCGCCTGCGCCATCGGCTACCTCAATTTCCGCCGCGTCTCGCCGGGCTGGTGCGTAGATCGTCCGCTGCTGGTCAAACTGGCGGAGACGCTCTTCCAGCGCGAAAGTTTCGCCCGGACTGAACCGCCAAAGGCTTGATGCGGGTTATAACACTTCCTGGCGGGAGGCGGTACAATCCCCCCACATGTTAACTCCCTCTCCCGTCGGGAGGGGGGAAGATATTTACTCGCCAGGCGCATTCATGACTACTCATCATTCCCTCTACAGCCAGATCCCCGCTACCGATCGTCTGCTTCGTGACCCGCGCATCACTGCGGTGCTGGAGCAGTTTGGCCATACTGCAACGGTCGACATGCTACGCCAGCTTCAGGACGATGCGCGTCGCCATATTCAGGCTGAGAACGTGCTACCCGGCTGGTGCGAGGCATGGGCGCAGGAAGTTGAAAGGAGGTTGAGCAAGCACGCGCAAAGCGCGTTGCGCCCGGTTATTAACCTGACAGGCACGGTTCTGCACACCAATCTGGGCCGGGCACAGCAGGCAGAAGAGGCAATAGAGGCCGTCACCCGGGCCATGCGCTCGCCGGTGACGCTGGAGTACGATCTGGACGGCGCCGGGCGCGGACATCGCGATCGCGCGCTGGCGGATCTTCTCTGCCAGATCACCGGCGCGGAAGATGCCTGCATTGTGAATAACAACGCGGCGGCGGTGCTATTAATGCTGGCGGCCACCGCGAGCGGAAAAGAGGTTGTCGTCTCTCGCGGCGAGCTGGTGGAGATCGGCGGTGCGTTTCGTATTCCGGATGTCATGCGCCAGGCGGGCTGCACGCTGCATGAAGTGGGCACAACCAACCGTACCCATGCAAAAGATTATCGCGCGGCGGTGAATGAAAACACCGCCCTGCTGATGAAAGTGCATACCAGCAATTACCACATTGAGGGTTTCACCAAAACGGTGGAAGAGGCTGAACTGGCCGCCATCGGGCGCGAGCTAAACGTGCCGGTGATTGCCGATCTTGGCAGTGGGTCGCTGGTGGATATGCGCCAGTATGGTCTGCCAAAAGAGCCAATGGTGCAGGAAATGGTTGCCGCGGGCGTAAGCCTGGTCAGTTTCTCTGGCGATAAACTGCTGGGCGGGCCGCAGGCGGGTATTATCGTCGGCAGGCGCGAGCTGATTGCGCAGCTACAGCAGCATCCGCTGAAGCGCGCCCTGCGTGCCGATAAAATGACGCTGGCCGCGCTGGAAGCCACGCTGCGGCTCTATCTCCACCCGGAGAAACTGGCTGACCGCCTGCCCACGTTGCGTTTGCTGAGCCGTGATGCGGCCTCTGTTCGCGCGCAGGCGGAAGCGCTACTGCCGCAGGTTGCTCCTCATTACCCTGAGTTTGAAGTTCGTATCGAGCCTTGCCTGTCGCAAATTGGCAGCGGCTCGCTGCCGGTGGACAGGTTACCGAGCGAAGCGCTGACGTTCACCCCGCGCGACGGACGCGGAAGCCAGCTTGAGGCGCTGTCGGCGCGCTGGCGCGCATTACCGACGCCGGTGATTGGCCGGATCGGTGACGGGCGCATGTGGCTGGATTTACGCTGTCTGGAAGATGAAGTGCGGTTTCTGGAGATGATGTTGAAATGATTATTGCCACCGCCGGTCACGTTGACCACGGCAAAACCACGTTATTGCAGGCCATTACGGGCGTGAATGCCGATCGCCTGCCGGAAGAGAAAAAGCGCGGCATGACCATTGACCTGGGTTACGCCTACTGGCCGCAGCCCGACGGTCGCGTGCTGGGCTTTATCGACGTGCCCGGCCACGAGAAGTTTCTTTCCAATATGCTCGCGGGCGTGGGCGGGATCGATCACGCCCTGCTGGTGGTCGCGTGCGATGACGGGGTGATGGCGCAAACGCGCGAGCATCTGGCGATCCTCCAGCTGACGGGAAACCCGCAGTTGACCGTCGCCCTCACCAAAGCGGACCGTGTGGAGGAGGCGCGTATCGACGAGGTGCGTCAAGAGGTGCTGGCGGCGCTGAGTGAATACGGTTTTAAGGATGTCGCACTGTTTGTCACCGTAGCGACAGAAGGCCGCGGTATCGATGCTCTTCGCAACCATTTGCAGCAGATCCCGTCTCGTGAACAGGCCAGCCATCACCGCTTCCGTCTGGCGATCGACAGGGCGTTTACCGTGAAAGGGGCTGGGCTGGTGGTGACCGGTACCGCGCTGAGCGGGGAAGTGAACGTGGGCGATACCCTGTGGCTGACGGGCGTGAACAAACCGATGCGCGTGCGCGGGCTTCATGCGCAAAACCAGCCGGTGGAACAGGCCCACGCCGGGCAGCGTATCGCGCTGAATATTGCCGGTGATGCCGAAAAAGACCAGCTTAACCGCGGCGACTGGCTGCTGGCCGACGCGCCGCCGGAGCCCTCTGAACGGATTATCGTTTCTCTCCAGACCCATACGCCGCTGACCCAGTGGCAGCCGCTGCATATCCACCACGCGGCCAGCCACATCACCGGACGCGTGTCGCTGCTGGAAAACGATCTCGCCGAACTGGTGTTCGACTCCCCGCTCTGGCTGGCGAATAACGACCGCCTGGTTCTGCGCGATATTTCGGCGCGGGAAACGCTGGCGGGCGCGCGCGTGGTCATGCTGGATCCGCCCCGTCGCGGCAAACGTAAGCCCGAGTATTTACAGTGGCTGGCCGCGCTGGCCCAGACCCGCGATGATAAGTCTGCGTTAGATATCCACCTTGAGCGTGGCGCGGTGGATCTGGCGGCGTTCGCCTGGGCGCGCCAGCTCAGCGGCGAAGGATTGCGTCTTCTGACGCAGGAGCCAGGTTTTATTCAGGCCGGGAACAGCCTGCTGAACGCGCCGGTGGCGGCGCGCTGGCAGCGCAAAGTGCTGAGCACGCTGGCGACCTACCATGAACAGCATCAGGATGAGCCCGGCCCGGGCCGTGAACGTCTGCGGCGCATGGCGTTGCCCATGGAAGACGACGCGCTGGTGCTGTTGCTGATTGAAAACATGCGTGAAAGCGGCGTTATTGCAAGTCATCACGGCTGGCTACACCTGCCGGAACACAAGGCCGGTTTTACCGCTGAGCAGGACGCGGTCTGGCAAAAAGTGGCGGCGCTGTTTGGCGATGAACCGTGGTGGGTGCGCGATCTGGCGCGTGAAACCAATACCGATGAGCAGCTGATGCGTCAGGTACTGCGCCATGCGGCACAGCAGGGGATGATTGTGGCGATCGTGAAAGATCGTTATTACCGCAACGATCGGATCGTAGCGTTTGCGAACCTGATCCGGGAGCTGGATCAGGCGCGCGGATCAACCTGCGCCGCAGACTTCCGCGATCGGCTGAATGTGGGACGCAAACTGGCGATTCAGATCCTGGAGTATTTCAACCGCATCGGGTTTACGCGTCGTCGTGGCAATGACCATGTGCTACGCGACGCGCAGTTATTTCCGTAAGCGTTAAGCGCTGCGCGCCTGCTTCTGCTTAGCCAGCCAGACCGCGCCCAGCCTTCCCGCCTGGTTACCCAGCTCGCAGGGAAGGATGGGCACCCGGAGCGCCTCCCACTCCTCGAATCGCTGTAGGTATTTATCCAGCAGGAGATAGATTTTCTCCTGCTCGCTAATGCCGCCGCCAATCAGCACCGCCTGCGGATCAAACATGGAGATCACGCTGTAGATGCCGCGCGAGAGGAAATGCGCCCACTCTTCTATGGCCTCACGCAGATGCACGTCGCTGTCCATGCGTTTAAACAGCTCCTCACCGTCAGGCATCTCATCTTCCGACACGGCCAGCGCGCGGCGGCAGGCTTTCATCAGGCCGCTGGCTGACGCCACTTCGTGCATCGGCTCGCCGTTGTTGCCAACGGGCAGCACGCCAAACTCACCCGCCCGGTAGTGCGACCCACGGTAGAGATCGCCCTCCATGACGATACCGCCGCCGATGCCGGTGCCGATGGTGATGCAGACAAAATGCTCATAGTCCTTGCCGGCGCCCTGCCAGCGTTCGCCCAGCGCCGCGCAGTTGGCGTCATTTTCGGTTGTTACGGGGAGATCGGTCAGCTGTGCGAAAAGCTCGCACAGGTTTTCACCGTCAAGGTAATCCAGCGCCCCGGCCTTGGCCGCTTCGCCGGTATGGTGATTGATGTGGCCCGGAAAACTCACGCCGATGCCGACGATCTCATGCTCCTGGCGGTACTTATCCACCACCGCTTTCCACTTCTGTTTGAAGGTGCTTTCATCGTCAGGCGTATCATATTCATCGGATGTCAGTTCTTCGCCGTTTTCGTTAATCACGCCGTGTTTGATGTGGGTTCCGCCCACGTCAAAGCCGATAAATAGCTGCATTGCATCGTTCCTCATGAGCCCCTGAGCTATTAAGTATGGCTCTGGCGGCAGAAACGAAACGTAAAGTACGGTAATCCGTGATACGGCTCGTAAACCCGTTACCGACTGGCGAGAAAACCACCAGCCGGAACTACCCTTGTTGTACACCTACTGCAAGGAGACGGTCATGACAAACAATCCTCCCTCATCGCGTATCCAGCCAGGCGAGTATGGTTTTCCCCTTAAGCTGAAGCCCCGCTATGACAACTTTATCGGCGGCGACTGGGTGGCGCCCGTCGACGGTGAATACTATTCCAACCTGACGCCCGTTACCGGCCAGCCGCTGTGTGAAATTGCCAGTTCGGGCAAGCGGGATATAGATTTAGCGCTGGATGCGGCGCATAAGGCGAAAGATAAGTGGGGACAAACGTCCGTTCAGGACAGAGCGGCCATTTTGTTCAAAATCGCCGATCGGATGGAGCAGAATCTGGAGCTGCTGGCGACCGCAGAAACGTGGGACAACGGCAAGCCGATCCGGGAAACCATGGCGGCGGACGTGCCGCTGGCGATTGACCATTTCCGCTATTTTGCGTCCTGCATTCGTGCCCAGGAGGGGGGAATAAGTGAAGTTGACAAAGATACCGTGGCGTATCACTTCCACGAGCCGCTCGGCGTGGTGGGGCAAATTATTCCGTGGAACTTCCCGCTGCTGATGGCGAGCTGGAAAATGGCGCCCGCGCTGGCGGCGGGTAACTGCGTTGTGCTGAAACCCGCTCGCTTAACGCCGCTTTCGGTACTGCTGCTGATGGAGGTGATTGGCGACCTGTTGCCGCCGGGGGTCATTAACGTGGTCAACGGGGCCGGGGGAGAGATCGGCGAATATCTGGCTACCTCAAAACGTATCGCCAAAGTGGCGTTCACCGGCTCAACGGAAGTGGGCCAGCAGATCATGCAGTACGCGACCCAGAACATCATTCCGGTCACGCTCGAGCTGGGCGGCAAATCGCCGAACATCTTCTTTGCCGACGTGATGGACGAAGAGGACGCCTTCTTCGACAAAGCGCTGGAAGGGTTTGCGCTGTTCGCGTTTAACCAGGGCGAAGTCTGCACCTGTCCGAGCCGCGCGCTGGTGCAGGAATCCATTTATGAGCGCTTTATGGAGCGGGCGATCCGGCGCGTGGAGTCGATTCGCAGCGGTAATCCGCTGGATAACGTTACCCAGATGGGGGCGCAGGTATCGCATGGCCAGCTGGAAACCATCCTCAACTATATTGATATCGGTAAAAAAGAGGGGGCCGATGTGTTGACCGGCGGTCGTCGTAAGGTGCTGGGCGGCGATTTGCAGGAGGGCTACTACCTTGAGCCGACTATCCTGTTCGGTAAGAACAACATGCGCGTTTTTCAGGAGGAAATTTTTGGACCGGTGCTGGCCGTCACCACGTTTAAAACCATGGACGAGGCGCTGGAGCTCGCCAACGACACGCAGTATGGCCTGGGGGCGGGCGTCTGGAGCCGTAACGGTAATCTGGCCTATAAAATGGGCCGGGGCATTCAGGCCGGACGCGTATGGACAAACTGCTATCACGCCTATCCGGCTCATGCGGCGTTTGGCGGCTACAAGCAGTCGGGCATCGGGCGTGAAACCCATAAGATGATGCTGGAGCACTACCAGCAAACAAAATGTCTGTTGGTCAGCTACTCTGATAAACCGCTGGGGTTGTTTTAATCTCCGGGCTCAGGCCGTCCCGGGTGGGGTGGCCTGAGCCGGGTTAAAGCCGGGTGGCGGCTTCGCCTTACCCGGCCTACTTTTTACTCCCTCTCCCGTGGGAGAGGGCTGGGGTGAGGGCAACAGGCCGCAGTTATTCAGCTTTCATCCACCCATATCCGCATTTCCCCTTCCCCCCGGTTTGCCCAGCTGAACCACGGAATAAAGGTCAGCGTCCGGGGCTGACGTTCTACCGGTGAGTGGTCGTACTGCCACAGGGCATCAGTGTCCTTCGCCTGACACCCGATCCCTTCTGCCTGTATCAGCATCTTGTGCGCGAAAATGCCTTTGCCTTCAAATACCCGAAACGCGCTGTCCTGGGGCAAAGAAAGGTTATGCAGATTTGCGCCGTTATCGGCTTCTTCCAGGCAGTAAATCAGCGGCCCACGCTGCAATGCGACTTTCCCCGCCTGCTGGCGCACCTGCGGGTTGCCGTACACGCGGCGGACCGGCATCGGTAACGTCAGCGTCAGCGTGTCGCCTTCCTGCCAGCTGCGGTTGAGGTATAAGTATCCACGGGAGACCTCGCCTGTAATGGCCTGACCATTGAGCGAAACAGCCGGTTCCGCACACCAGTCCGGCAGCCTCAGGGCCAGCGTGTGAGTCACCGGAACTGGTGAGGTAATCTCGATTTTCACCTGCTCATGCCACGGATAGTTCCCGTTAATCCGCAGCTGGAGGATGTTATCCCCAACCGGAATGGCGACGTCGTTCCCCACGTACAGGTTGATCAACAGCGCGTCCGGGCGAACGGTATAAATGTAGTGCCCCAGCGAGGTCAGCACGCGCGCAATATTCGGCGGGCAACAGGCGCAGCCGAACCAGCGCTGGCGCACCGGTTTGACGTGGTCATAGATATGGTTAAAGGCCAGGGTTTTCGGGTGCACTTCCAGCGGATTCACATAAAAGAAATGCTTACCGTCCAGCGCCATGCCGCCCAGCACCGTGTTGTACAGCGCGCGCTCCATCACGTCGGCGTAGTGGCCGTCCGCCTCCATCTCCAGCATCCGGCGGGCAAACATCATCAGGCCGATGGAGGCGCAGCTTTCGGCGTAGACCGTATCGTTGGGCAGATCGTAATCGCTGCTGAACGCCTCGCCGCTGCTTTGGGAGCCAATCCCGCCGGTGATGTACAGCTGGCGCTGTGCCATGTTGTTCCACAGCCGCAGGCAATCCTGACGTTTCCCCTCGTCGTTGCTCAGGCGCGCCAGATGCGCCATGCCCGCCATCAGATAGACAAAACGCACGGCGTGGCCGATGGCCGTTTGTTGTGCGGCAAGGGGCAGATGCGCCTGGCTGTAGGCTTTGTCCTTGACCATCCACGCCGGGCCATAGGTGTTCCAGTATGACGTTCTGCCGCGCTTCTCGTATTCGATATCGTAGAAGTGAGGCTGCGCGCCGCGTTCCTCAATAAAGTATTTCACCAGATTGAGATAGCGTGGCTCCTGCGTGACGTCGTACAGCCGCATCAGCGCCAGCTCGATTTCCGGGTGGCCCGGATAGCCGTGCAGCTGGTTTTCGCCCGGGCCAAACACGCTGTCGATATGATCCGCCAGCCTGCACACCACGTCCAGCAGGCGGTGCTTTCCGGTTCCCTGGAAATACGCCACACCCGCTTCAATCATATGCCCGGCGCAGTACAGTTCGTGGCATTCGGCCAGATTGGTCCAGCGCTCGGCCGGTGCTTTCACCGTGAAATAGGTATTGAGATAGCCATCTTCACACTGCGCCGCTGCGACCAGCTCGATCACCTCGTCGGCGGTTTTTTCCAGTTCAGCATCCGGCTTCTGGCACAGCGACCACGCCACGGCTTCGAGCCATTTCGCCACGTCGCTGTCCTGAAAGACCATCCCGTAGAACTCCCCCTGTTCCAGACCGGCCGCGATGCGGAAGTTGGCGATGGCGTGGCTGGGTTCGGCCTCTGCCACGCGATCGTTAAGCGCATCCCACTGGTAGGGGATCACCACATCGCGGACCAGCCGTTGGTACTGACCAAGAAACGGGTCGTTGATTTTCAGCTGATGCAGGTCGGCTTCCATTATGGTCATATCGTTCTCCTCAGGACTGTACATGACGCTGGCGCAAATCGGTGGCAATGCGCGACATCACGGGATTGTTAAGCCTGCACCAGCGGATAGCGACCGCCAGCAGCAGGTGGAAAAGGGCAGGGAGCAGCGTCTCCATGGCGGTGATGCCCTGCAATGAGGCGGGCGTCTGGTTACCCGCGCCTGGCTGATAGGCCACGGCAATAAACACCAGGCTGATGATCCCGGCGCTGGATGCCCACGCGAGCTTGATGAAAAACAGATTGAAGGCGAAGTTCATCCCCGAGGAGCGCACGCCGGTTTTCCATTCGCCGTAATCATCGGCAAAGGCCATCAGTGAGAAGTGCAGCGGCAGGGTGAAGCCCAGGATCACGCCGTTACTTAAAATCACGATCAGCCAGAGCGTCTGGTGCGCCGGGCCACCCGGCAGGAACCACATTCCCACCGCAAGCGCAGCAAGTACCAGGTTGGTGTAGTAGTAGAGTTTGACGGTATCAATCCGCCGCGACAGCGGGCTGACGATCACCGCGCCCAGAATGGCAGCAAAGGTCACCATGGTGAAAAACAGCGAGGTGTACGCCGTGCTGCCCTGAAGCACGTAGGTGATGAAATACATGTATCCGCCGCCGCGAATGTTGAAGACGTTGATCAGCAGAAACGACATCACCAGCATCAGCAGCAGCTGATCGTTTTTCCGCAGGCCAGCCAGGTGCTCGCGCAGGGTGAATTTACCCATCAGCGCAAGCGGGACGCGCTCGCGCACCCAGAAGAAGCAGCACAGGAACATCACCACAGCGATGGCGCACAGCACGCCAACGCCCAACTGATAACCCCGGGCGGTATTGCCCTGTCCCAGCTCTGACACCAGCCACGGCAGGCCAACGGAGACCAGAAAGCCCGCCACGCCGCACAGTACGAAGCGCCAGGACTGGCAGGATATAACCTCGTTGTGGCGGGTGGTCATGGTGTTGATCAGCGCGCAATACGGCACGTTGATGGCGGTATAGCCCACTGAAAGCAACAGATAGGTGCCGAACGCCCAGGCGATTTTCACGCCCATGCTGGCGTCCGGGACGGTGAAGGTCAGCACGCCGACGATCCCGATAGGAAGCGCGACCCACAGCTGCCACGGACGAAAACGCCCCCAGCGGCTCTGCGTGCGGTCGGCAATCACGCCCATCACCGGATCGGAAATCGCGTCAAATACCCGAAGGGCAATAAACAGCGTGCCCACCAGCGCGGGCGTCAGGCCAAATACATCGGTATAGAAAAAGGTCAGGAAGTTCATGATCAGGCAGGTAATTACCGTGCCGCCCGCGTCGCCCAGGCCGTAGCCAATTTTCTCGCGGACTGACAGCCGTTCATCGGCTGCCTGTTTTGCAACTTCTGCGTCTGTAATCGGTGTGGAAGTCATGGGGTAACTCCTCGATAAACGATTTTTTTATCGTATTTGTGCAAGGTACCCCATTTATTCTGCATTCAACGGGCAGACCAACAAGGGAAGGGAAAAGTATAAAAAGGTGACAATTCCGACCTGATGATAAAACTGTGAGTTTGATCGAGCCGTTCTGCTGATATTTATTAATAATCAAGGGATAAAGACAATATTAGCCACCATAAAAGCGGAAAAATGAATATCCATGCTTGAATTATCCATAGCACTTCCGATCAGGGTTCAAAATGGCGGGTTATTTATCTCCCGGGGCGTGGGCCGTCATCCCGCACGAAAATTATCTTCATGGGAGATAATTTTTGTCGAAAAAGGGACATTAACGATCCAGGAGGAAAATACGCTGTTTGAGGTAAACGCTGGCGAGAGTTTATTACTTTGGCCGAAGCGGCGGCATGTCGGCGTGGAAGATTTTCCGGGCGATCTCAAATTTTACTGGCTGCATTTTGAGGTGGATGAACGCTTGCCGGTGTTGCCAGGCGCGACGCCGCTGTCGATTGAGCAACACTGTAGCGTGCGGGATCCGCAATATGTTATTGCGTTATTCCGTCAGTTTTTAAGCGAGCAGGAAAAATTACAACGTAGCCAGGCGCTGGAGATAATCTTGCTGTTAATTTTGCAGCAGATATCGCTCTCGCCGGGATATGAAGATAAAGCGGATGATGCGGGCGCAGCAATGGCGTGGAAGGCCAAGCAGCTTATCCGCACGCACTTTCATTTGCCCCTGTCCACTTCACAGCTGGCGAAAGAGCTGCACTGCAACGCCGATTATCTGGGACGAGTATTTCGCCGGACGTTTCATTTAACCCTGACGGAGGCAATTCACCGCCAGCGCGTCAGGGCCGCTGAAAAACTGCTGCTGAACGATGCGGCCTCATTAACTGAAGTGGCCGCCCGGTGCGGTTTTAATGACGTGGGTTATTTCCGGCAAATATTCTCGAAACATACCGGGTTAACGCCCGCCGTCTGGAAACGGCGGTATTGTAAAGAGCATATTAATTCTGGATGATCACTGGCCGTAATAGGCATTTGCGCCATGCTTGCGCAGGTAATGCTTATCCAGCAATTCCTGCTGCATAACCGGAAGCTGTGGTGCAAGCTGGCGTGAGAAAAGCCCCATATAGGCGCACTCTTCCAGCACCACGGCATTGTGTACCGCATCGGCAGCGTCTTTGCCCCAGGCAAACGGGCCGTGAGAATGAACCAGCACCGCCGGGACCTGCATCGGGCTTATGTCGCGCTCCTCGAAGGTTTTGATAATGACTTCCCCCGTCTGGTATTCATATTCACCCGCGATTTCAGCCGGGGTCATCAGCCGCGTGCAGGGGATCGCACCGTAGAAATAGTCCGCGTGCGTTGTGCCCCACGCGGGTAAATCCTGCCCCGCCTGCGACCAGATGGTGGCGTGGCGGGAATGGGTATGCACAATGCCGCCAATTTCCGGGTAACGACGATACAGCGCGAGATGGGTCGGGGTGTCGGAGGAGGGTTTTTTACTCCCCTCGACCACTTTACCCGTGGCGATATTTACCACCACCATATCTTCTGCGGTCATCACGTCGTACTCCACGCCGGATGGTTTGATCACCATCATGCCGCTGTCACGGTCAACAGCGCTGACGTTGCCCCAGGTGAACGTCACCAGCTGGTGGGCGGGCAGGGCGAGATTTGCCGCCAGCACCTCGGCTTTGAGTTGTTCTAACATGTCATGCCTCCTTCCTGCATTCGGGCTTCAATCCAGCGGCGCGCCTGGATGATCTCCAGCACCGGCTCTTTGGCTTTCTCGGTCCACATTTCAATCAGAAATGCGCCGCGATAGTTAAGTTGATTCAGCGTGTTAAACACGCCAACGAAATCGACGCAGCCCTCGCCAAACGGCACGTCGCGGAACTGGCCGGGGCTTTTTTCGGTTACGGGCCGGGTATCTTTCAGGTGGATAGCGGCGATGCGGTCAATGCCCAGCGTCAGCTCGGCGGTGACGTCGTTGCCCCACGCGCTCAGGTTGCCGATGTCCGGGTAAACGCTGAACCACGGCGAGGCGAGCATGTCGTCCCACTTTTTCCACTTGCTGATGGAGTTCATAAACGCGGTGTCCATGATCTCTACCGCCAGCATTACCTGTGCGGCGGCAGCCTGCTCCACGGCCCACGCCAGCCCTTCGGCAAAGCGCTGTTGCGTGCCCTCGTCATGCTCCTCGTAGTACACGTCATAACCCGCAAGCTGGATGGTGCGAATACCCAAATCACGGGCCAGCCGGATGGCTTTGGTCATGATCTCGCGGGCACGTTCGCGCACGATTTCTTCGCGGCTGCCAAACGGGAAGCGACGGTGGGCAGACAAGCACATCGACGGGATCGCCACGCCGGTCTCCAGCATCGCTTCCACCAGAGAGGCGCGCTGCGTGGTACTCCATTCAAGGCGCGATAAACGCTCGTCGGTCTCATCCACCGACATCTCCACAAAATCGAAGCCGCAGCTTTTTGCCAGAACCAGGCGCTCCGGCCAGGAGAGATCTTTTGGCAGCGCTTTTTCGTAAATGCCTAACGGATGCTGACGCATGGTTACTCTCCCCAGATGTCGCGGATTTGCGAATGGAATGCCTGTGCCACCTGCGGCGGATTATCGGCGCCTGCCAGCGCGCGCCCGGCAATGAAGGCTTTGACGTTGATCTGCTTAAACAGCGGCAGGTCAGCGGGGGTGATACCGCCAGTGATGGAAAGCTGTAGCCCGATATCGGACAGCGCCTTCATTTTGCTGAGATCCGCCTCGCCCCACTGCTGGCCGCTGGCCTGTGCGTCGCGCCCGCGGTGGTATATCGCCTGCTTCACCCCGATGCGGTGCCACGCGCGCGCGTCGTCCAGCGTCCAGTTGCCAAACAGCTCCATCTGGATCTCGCCGCCGCCGCGCAGTGCGACCTCGTGGCCACGTTCAACGGTGGCCAGCGGGGCGGCACAGATGATGGTCATCCAGTTTGCGCCTGCGCCAAACGCCTGTTCAGCCAGCGTTTCTCCGGCATCGGCGACTTTCCAGTCCGCCACGATAATTTTATCCGGACACTGCGCACGCAGGGCGCGAACGGCGTTTAGCCCTTCGGTCAGGCACAAAATGGTGCCAGCTTCGACGATGTCGACGTGCTCGGAAAGCGTCGCGACATCGCGCTGCGCGGCCTGAAGCGAGGTGTGGTCGAGCGCCAGCTGCAATAATGGTCGGCTCATAGGTCGTACTCCTTAACACGGGCGTGATAGCCCTGTAATGCTGAAATCAGTAGCTGGTAACGGTGATATTTGCGCTGGTAGGCGGCATGGGCACGCATGTCAGGTTCAATCATCCGGATGTCATGCCTGAGGGCGCGCTGAGCGGCGTAAAAATCAGGATAGAGACCTGTACCGACGAGCGCGGCCAGCGCCGCACCGGAACAGCCGGTCTCTTCCACCTGCGGGAGTTCAATCGCCAGGCCGCTGACGTCCGCGAGCATCTGCATCCACACGTCCGAATGGGTGGGGCCGCCCGTCACGCGCAGGGCCTGCACATGGGGAAAGCGTTCGAGCATACGATTGAGGTGGGTCATGTGGCTGAATACCACCCCTTCATAAACCGCCTGGAGGAGGTGCGCGCGGGTATGCAGCGCCTGCAAGCCATAGAAGCCGCTGGTCATCTCCAGCCCGGCGTTGCTGCCGTAGAGGAAAGGCAGGAAGAACACATCGCTTTCAGCTTTTGGCAGGCTGGCCACGGCGTGGTTAATCTCATCAAATGACATATCGCCCCATTGGGCCGTCAGCCATTCCAGGTTGCCGGACGACGTGGGGCTGGCTTCATGAACGATGAACTGCTGCGGATGGACGTAGCGGCCATAGACGTAGGGGAACGGCTCGTTGTCGCGGATGCCGTGGGCAATCCCACTGGTCACGGCCCAGGTCCCCATTACGGCATTCAGCGTATGTTCGTCATGCAGCCCGGCGCAGATCGCGGTGGAAACCACATCAAACAGTCCACCAACGACGGGAGTACCCGCCGTGAGACCGGTCAGTGCGGCTGCCTGAGCGGTGATTTCCCCGCAAATTTCTGCTGAACCGATAATGGACGGCAGGGCACCGTCAATGTCGCTGATGCCGAGCCAGCGCGTGAGCTGCGGATCGTACTGCCCGGTATTCATGTTGTAGAGATTGGATTCCGAGATGTTGCTCTCTTCGCAGCCTTTGACCCCGGTCAGACACCAGCGCAGGTAATCGTGCGCCATCATCACGCTGCCAATTTGCTGATACCGCTGCGGCTCGTTCTCTTTAACCCAGCGCAGGAGCGAGGCCGGATGCCCCGTCCACAGCGTCTGGCGAGTATGCGGATAGAGCTTTTCGGGTATACCGTCCTGCTGCCAGCGTTGCACGATCTCCAGCGCACGGCGATCGGAGGAGAGTATGGCGTTACCCAAGGGGCGATTCTGTTTATCGAGCAAAAACAGCCCCTTCCCCTGGGCTGAAATGCCAACGCCTTTGATCTGACCGCCGTCAGCGCCTGAATTTTTGAGCAGCAGGGCGACCGTTATGTGGCAGTGCTGCCAGAGCTGGTGCATATCCCGCTCGGCGTAGCCGGCACGTGGGCTGAGCGTGGCCACTGAGCGGCGTTCAATACAGACTTCTTTGCCCTGACTGTTGTATAAACCGGCTTTCAGATAAGTACCGCCACAATCGATACCCAGCCAGAAGGGCTCTTTTTCACTCATCTTCTTCTCGCTTAATTGCCGGGTGCTTCGCTTACCCGGCCTACGGTTCGGTTTTCTCCCTCTCCCCGTGGGAGAGGGCTAGGGTGAGGGCATCAGGCCGCACGTTTATGTGGAGTCACCGTGGGATTAGGCTCTGCTCCGGCATCGCATTTCGCCGGTAACAGCAGGGCCAGCAGCGATGCCAGCGCCAGCGAAACCGCCAGGCAGTAAACGCCTGCGTCTTTGCTGTACAGGGTGATCAGTACGCCTACCGCATAAGGACCGCAGAACCCGCCGAGGTTGCCCAGGGCATTGATCACGCCGCGAGCGCCACCCGCCATCTCAGCGCTGAACAGACGCGCCGGGATAGTCCAGAACACGCCCGCTGCGGATTGCAGGAAGAAGCCACAGCCCACCAGCGCGGCATAGGCCAGCCAGGTGTGCTCTTTCAGCGCCACGGAGAGGAACATGCAGAGCGCAAAGCCAATCAATGGCAGGGAGACAAACAGCTTGCGCTTGCCGGTGCGGTCAGAGAGTGAAGAGAACAGGAACATACCGGCAATGGCGCCGATGTAAGGCAGAATAGCGAGCATTCCCACCTGGCCGATGCTGGTGTGCGTCAGTTCTTTCAGAATGGTGGGCAGCCAGAGGGTGTAACCGTATATGCCAGTCTGGTAGAAGAAGTTGAGGGCGATCAGCTGCCACATGGTTTTGTCAGACAGCACCGCGCTGAGCGAGGCGTTTTTCACCTCTTTACCCGCAATGGCCTGCTGCTCTGCCGCCAGCGTTTGTACCAGGTAGTTTTTCTCGGCCTCAGAGATCCAGCGCGCTTCCTGAGGCCGGTCGTAGACGGTGAACGCCCACAGCACCAGCACAACAACGGACATCAGACCTTCAATAATGAACAGCCAGCGCCAGTCGAGAGCGGTAATAATCCAGCCCGACAGCGGGGCGGTGATGATCCCGGCGATGGGCACGAACATGATCACAATCGCGTTGGCGCGGCCGCGCTCGGCATCCGGGAACCAGTTACTGATCATCGTGAGCACAACGGGCAGCATCCCGCCTTCCGCCACACCGAGTAAGAAGCGCAGCACCAGCAGCTGATACTGGTTGGTCACAAGCCCGGTCAGAACCGAGATCACCGCCCAGGCAACCAGCGACCAGCCGATAAACTTCTTACCGCTGCCGTGCACGGCAATTTTTCCGCCGGGAACTTGCAGGAACAAATAGCCGATAAAAAAGATCCCCCCCGCCAGGCCCGCCATCGTGGCGGAAATGCCCAGCTCTTCATCCATACCGCCGGGCATCGCAAAAGCTATATTTACGCGGTCCATATAGGAAATAATGCAGGCGATAAGAATAGGGGGAATGATCCTTAGCCAGCGTTGACGCGGAATGTCCGCGTGTAGAGCATTAGAAGAAATATTCATAGTTAATATCTCAGTGAAGGTAACCGGAAAATGTATTCTTTATTTTTATTGTGATGCTTTATTCATAGCGCTAATGCCGTCGCGCAAAATAGCGATGCGATGGCTGACGTCAGCATTAGCATTTATTTCCAGTAATTTAATACCGGAGAATTTCAATGTTGCGGCGCTCGCCGCAGTAAACAGCGCTTTTACATGTTCAATGGACATGAGACTGTCGGCGCAGAACGAAGAAAACGGCGCGTGCAGATCCTGCCATTCTCCATACTCACCGTGAGGGGTCGTGCCCGAAAACATCAGCGCCCCCAGTTTCCCGGCAGCGAGTGCCGCCTGAACATGTTCCAGCGGAAGGGCGGTGTTGCGACCTTCAATAGCCGAACGTGCCCAGTTGATACAGACGCTGATATCGGTCTCTTTCACTACCTCCAGCACCTGCTCTAAGGGCAAGAACCCTTTACGCGGCGCCGGGCCATTCATCGCATCACAGTGTTCCAGCACCAGATCGCAGCCCCAGTCCCAGCTCGCGATTTCCCGTACCGAGCGGGAGAATGCTTCTGTCGCTTGCTCGACAGATTCATTACCCGCCTGCGGTGCGGCCTGCATTTCCAGAGCGACCACTTTCCCGGGAAAGCGGGTGTGAACGGCATCAATCTTTTGATGCAGATGGCGGTAATATTCAATGCACGCTTTACGCTGTTCTTCGTCCGCGGACGCCAGGCCAAACGCGCCGTTGCTGCCGCGGCGGCGCATGGTTTCCATAACGGCTGTGACAACGATCTGCCAGTTGCCCGGCGTATGACGAAACAGCCATTCATCACCAAACGGATGGAGATTTTCAAGGCAAGGTTGTTCCAGCCCGCGAATATTTGGCGTGTCGGAAAGTTCCCGCCAGAAGGTGTATTCTTCCTGCTCCCCTTTCTGGTGAAACGAGGGTGCGCAGGGGTACGCACCAATAATAAAACCGGTGTTGGTCATTTCGCATTCCTGTATTTATCAGAAAATTAATCTAATTCGCTGATGGCCACTTTCACCACAATTTTACGAATTGCGGATCCCTTGTTTTTAATACAGGCAGGACGGTGAACATCCTGCGGGAAAAATATGGCGTAGCTGCCAGGTATCATTTCGATAAACGACTCGTGTTCACTGTCGTGATAAAAAATAATATCCCGTTGCTCCAGCAATGATTCGCTGATTTTGTTATTCCCGGTATCAATAGCAATACCGATTTTTTCTTCACCCCAGGCCAGAAACTGGATATCCAGATAGCGGCGATGGACTTCAGGGCGGTTCTCGTGCTGCTCCTTTGTGGTGAGGTCGAGAACCTGGGCAAAAATGTTGCGGCCTTCAATTTCGATCACGCCCGGTGCCAGGGTGGTGAAATCCGTGGTACGCAGAAAATTAAGCGCCTTTTCTATCGCCAGTGGCAGGCGACATGGATTTGGCTGTGCAATATGTCCGAATATCATGACCCACTCCTTACAGAGACTGGATTTTCGCCCACACGCTGTCGTCGATGGTGATGCCGTCCCGGCGGTTTTCTTCCAGCAGGCGAGTAAATTCATGTCCAGGCAGACGGACGGCGACATTTTCATCAGCGCGTTCTGCGGTGGTGATGAAGTCCATGATGCGCTGTAGTTTGGCATCGCGGGTTGGACCGTCGATCAGGCGATCCACTTCGATGGCGATAAAGATCTGCGATACGCCGTATTCGTCGCTGTTGTCCTGGGTCACTTCCGCAACGGACGCGCCGTCAGAGAGCAGGGTGGCGATCATGTCGAGCACAATCGATAAGCCAGAACCTTTCCAGTAGCCCATGGGCAGAATGCGACGGTTTTTCTCAATCACGCCCGGCTCTCTGGTCAGATTGCCTTCATCGTCAAAGCCGCCGTCGACCGGTAATTCGCGTCCGGCCAGGCGATTCACCTCCAGCATGCCGTAGGAGAACATCGACATCGACATATCGACCATGGTGATTGGATTCGACGGGATAGCGACGATCAGCGGGTTTGTGCCGATGCAGCATTCTTTTGATCCCCACGCGGGCATCACGGCAATAGAGTTAGTCCAGCAGATGCCGATATAGCCTTTCTCCGCCGCCTGCCAGCCGTAGCTGCCGCCGCGCATCCAGTGGTTCGCGTTACGCAGCGCCACCAGGCCGATCCCGTGATCGGACGCCAGCTCGGTAGCACGGTCCATCATCTTCTTCGCCGTCAGGTTGCCGATGGAACGCTGCGCATCCCACTGTTCGATGGCGCCTAATGTCGTTACGCGTTTCGGCTGGGCGTCAGGGATGATGTCGCCTGCGTCAAGCTGCTGAATAAATCGCGGGAAGCGGTTGACGCCGTGTGAATAAACGCCGGACTCCGTGGTGCGGGCGAACATCTCGGCGCAGGCGTCAGCGGTATCCGCTTTTACACCGCGATCGAGCAGAACCCGATTGAACGCCGCTTTCAACTCTTGGAAGGTCACTTTCATCCCTGTTCTCCTGTTTTTTTAGGGGCAAGTGCGAGTGCTTTTTTATCACTAAATTTCACTATGCGAAATCTGATTTCAAATATAACGATCAAATTTTGTCAGATCAACGACATTCACGTTTTTCAAAATCGATTAAAATCAAATGGTTGTGTTTTTTCTGTTGAGATCGTGAACTAAACCACACTTTGCGCTACCATCAGGGCGCAATAAACAGGAGCTATTTGATGAGCATAAAAGAGAGCGAAATGACGCAAGAAAAAGAGAGGCCAGCAGGTAGCCAGAGCTTGTTTCGCGGCCTGATGCTGATTGAAATCCTCAGTAACTATCCGAACGGGTGTCCGCTTGCGCATTTATCAGAACTGGCGGGGCTGAATAAAAGTACCGTGCACCGGTTATTGCAGGGGTTGCAGTCGTGCGGGTACGTGACGCCAGCGCCGGCGGCAGGGAGCTATCGTCTGACCACCAAATTTATCGCCGTCGGGCAAAAGGCGCTTTCATCTCTCAATATTATTCACGTGGCGGCGCCGCACCTCGAGGCGCTGAACATTGCCACCGGCGAAACGGTCAACTTCTCCAGCCGTGAAGATGATCACGCGATCCTGATTTATAAGCTTGAGCCGACAACCGGTATGCTGCGCACGCGCGCATATATCGGCCAGCATATGCCGCTCTATTGTTCTGCAATGGGCAAAATCTATATGGCGTTTGGTCATCAGGATTACGTGGCGAGCTACTGGGAAAGCCACCAGGAACAGATCCAACCTTTGACCCGCAACACCATCACCGAACTGAGCGCGATGTATGATGAGCTGGCGGAAATTCGCGATCACAGTATGGCGATGGATAAAGAAGAGAACGAGCTGGGTGTGTCATGTATCGCCGTGCCGGTCTTTGATATTCACGGGCGCGTACCCTATGCCATCTCCATTTCGCTGTCGACGTCGCGCATGAAGCAGGTGGGTGAGAAAAACTTGCTAAAACCGCTGCGTGACACGGCGGAAGCTATCTCGAAAGAACTGGGGTTTAACGTGCGCGAGGCGTAACTGATGAACCAATTTATCCTGGCGGATCCTGAAAAATGTATCGGGTGTCGTACCTGTGAGGTAGCGTGCATGATGTCGCATCAAAGCAGCGCCACGCCAGTAGCGTTTACGTCACGGATCCGCGTGGTTAAGGGGGAAACCTTCACCACGGCAGTGGGCTGCCACCAGTGTGAAGATGCGCCCTGCGCGAATGTCTGCCCGACGGGGGCCATCCACCGCGCTGCGGGAGCCTGGCTCGTTAAGCAATCGCGCTGTATCGGCTGCAAAAGCTGTATGGTGGCGTGCCCGTTCGGGGCAATGCAGGTTCGGGTCGTGGAAGATCGCGTTCAGGCGCTGAAATGTGATTTGTGCGCGCATCGCGAGGGCGGTCCCGCCTGCGTCGAAGCCTGTCCCACCCACGCGCTGCGCTGCATAGACCCCGCCAGCTTACGCGCGGAACGGCTGCGTAATATGGCCTGAGGTTTTATTAACCGGCCTCGCGCCAGGCGTTCTCAATCTCTTCGGCGAGAATTTTCACACCCGCTTCGATTTTTTCCGGGTCCGGGACGTAGTTCATACGCATGCACTGGTGCGTGTGCGGCCACGGCTTATCCAGCCCCGGGAAGAAGTAATCCCCTGGCACCATCAGTACGCCACGTTTTTTCAGACGCTGATAAAGCAGCTCTGTCGTAATGGGCAGATCCTTAAACCACAGCCACAGGAAAATTGCCCCTTCCGGTTTATGGATCAGGCAGCGTTCTTCCGGTAAGTAGCGGCGAAGGATGGCTATAGTTTCCTGAACGCGCTGAGAGTAAAACGGCTTAATCACCTCATTCGACAGGCGCAGCAGGTCGTTACGCCTGATCATCTCGCACATCATCGCCGGGCCGATGCCGCCAGGCGAAAGGCTGATAATGCCGTTCATGTTGGTAATGGCGGTGATGATTTTCTCGTTAGCAATGATAATGCCGCAACGGCTGCCCGGCAGGCCCAGCTTGGAGAGGCTCATGCAGAGGATGATATTCGGGTTCCATAGCGGACGCGCTTCGCTGAAGATGATCCCCGGGAACGGTACGCCATAGGCGTTATCGATCACCAGCGGGATGCCGTGCTGATTCGCCAGCGCATCCAGCTTCATCAGCTCGTCGTCGGTGATCACGTTCCCCGTCGGGTTGGTGGGACGAGATACGCAGATCATGCCCGTCTCTTCACCGATATGCAGATGTTCAAAATCGACGTGATATTTGAACTGGCCCTCTGGCAGCAACTCGATATTCGGACGTGCGGAAACAAACAGGTCTTCTTCGAGGCCGGCATCGGCATAGCCAATATACTCCGGTGCCAGCGGGAACAGCACTTTTTTCGTGGTGCCGTCGGCGCGGCGTCCGGCGAACAGATTGAATAAGTAGAAAAACGCGCTCTGACTGCCGTTTGTCAGTGCAATATTCTGTGGTTCGATATCCCAACCCAGCGCTTCCCGCAGCATTGCCGCCAGAAGCGTCAGTAGTTCTGTTTTACCCTGAGGGCCGTCGTAATTACATAGCGCATCGGTTGCTTTACCGTTTTCCAGCATCTCTGCCAGCAGCGTCTGGAAGTAGGTGTTCATCTCCGGAATTTGAGCCGGGTTTCCGCCGCCAAGCATGATAGCGCCTGGGGTGCGCAGCCCGTCGTTGAGGTCCTCCATCAGGCGGGTAATGCCTGAATGGCGGGTAAATTTGTCGCCGAAAAGTGAAAACGTCATAGCAGGTGATCTGTCGGGCTTAATATGAAAGGCAGTAACCATAACGCCAGCACCGTGTTGGTGCAAATCGGCGGATGTGGTCGGATTTGTTGTTTTATGTGGCGGGTTTGTATTTGTGTGGTGAATTGTTCTGGTGAATGCCCCTCACCCCAGGCCTCTCCCCTTTGGGGAGAGGGTTAGGGTGAGGGGGTCTATTGATTACCCGCCCACACCACCATCACCTTATCGCCCTTGTGCTCGCGCACAAAGCCGTAGCCTTCTTTCATCGACAGCGTTGTTTGCTTGCCTTCACCCACCGCCGGATGACGGGCGCGGAACTGCCCCAGAAGCTGCCAGTGGGCGACAGTTAACGCCTGTTTACCCGTGACGTCCTGCCAGTTCATATCCGAACGGGTTCCCTGTAGCGGATCGGAGCCCGTCGGGCCGAATGGACGCTCTGATTCATCGCCGTAATAGATCTGTACGCTTCCCGGCGCCAGCAACAGTAACTCAGCGGCGCGCTGGCCCCCTTCACGGAACAGACGCGTATCATGGGAGGAGAGATAGCTCAGCACATTAAAACTTTGCAGCTTTTCTGCCATTTGCTGCCAGGTCAAATCCATATCAGCCAGGCAGTCCACCGCTTTTGCCGCCTGCTCCTGATAGTCAAAATTGATCATCGCATCGAAGCCGTGGCGGTAATAATCGCTCTGCATCACGCCGTGGCCCCAGGATTCACCGGTCATCCAGAACGGCGCATCGTCGAGTTTTTTGTCCGGGTTGGCGGCTTTCCACGCGGCCAGCGCCTGGCTGGCCTGGTTTTTCAGTTGCTGCCAGGCTTCAGGCTCAACGTGCTTAGCGGTATCGACCCGGAAACCGTCGATGCCGTAGTCACGTACCCACTGGCTAAGCCAGTGGGTCAGGTAATCTCGCGGCGTGAAATTCGTCATCACTTTCGCGTTGGTATCGGGCTTGTGTTGATAAAAGTTCGGCAAACCTGACGGGATCTTAGATTCCGTTTTCAGATCAGGCAGGAAGGCCAGCGACATGGTCAGATCGTCAAAGCCCGGGTTGTCGTAATCACCGATATCGGTACGGATCCATTTTTTACCCCACCATTTTTCCCATGCGGCTTTGTCACTGAAGTTGATGTAATCGTTGAAGCTGTGCCAGCTTTGCCCCGCTCCTGGCTTCCAGTCAGTCCAGCGCTCGCCGAGGGTTTTTTTCAGCTCATCGCCCTGCAAATAGAGCGCGCCAAACTGATACTCCTGCATATCTGCAAGCGTCGCATAACCCGCGTGGTTCATGACAATGTCAAACAGGACGCGGATACCGCGCCTGTGCGCGTCGTCGACAAGCTGGCGTAAATCATCTTCGTTGCCCATGTTGGCGTCGAGCTTCGTCCAGTCCTGAGTGTAATAGCCGTGATAGGCGTAGTGGGGGAAATCCCCTTTGGTGCCGCCGCCAACCCAGCCGTGGATCTGCTCCAGCGGCGAGCTTATCCAGAGCGCATTCACGCCCAGCTGCTGAAGGTAATCCAGTTTGCTGGTAAGCCCTTTCAGATCGCCGCCGTGGAAAGTACCAATCTCCTGCATACCGTCTTTATGACGGCCATAGCTGTTGTCGTTGGTGGGGTCGCCATTCACGAAGCGATCGGTCAGCACGAAATAGACGGTGGCGTTTTGCCAGCTGAACGGCGCGGGTTTGTCCGTCTCGGCGCGCTCAAGCAGCAGCAGGCCATTGCTGTTGGCGGCTGGCTGAAGAGTCACTTTGCCATTTTGAACGGTCGCGGTCTGTTTAGTGTAAAAATCACGCACCACCGTGCCTTCCGGGAAGGTGTTAACGACGTCGATCGTCAGCGGTTTGCCGTCCCACTTCGGGCACTGGCGGGTGACGTTTGCGACAGGCTGTGGCGCCGCACTTTGCACCGTCAACATCAGCGTCGGCGTTCCCGAGCGCGTATCAATACGCATCTGATAAACGCCGTCACGGAATAACCGCCACTGCGGTGGGGTGCCTTCGCACGGTTTGAGCGACAGCATCTCGTTGAGCTTAATGGCACCTGTCGGCTGCCAGCACGCGTTGTCAAGACTCAACGTCAGCGGGCGGGTACCCTTCGCAAGCGTTGCCTGGCTGGTAAAGACGCCGGTACCTTCAGCGCTAAACGCGTTAAATCCCGGCGATGACCAGTCGGCATGCGCGAATGCGGGTAACATCAGAACAGCTAATGCAGTGCGTTTCATTCCATTTTCCTGTCGCGGCATTTTTGACCAGTGTGCCATTCGGCTCAGGGGAAAAACTCCTCCTCTACGGCTTTTTGCAAGGAGGACGCGAAGGGATGAGTGATCCCGCGCAAAATTAGGCAGTTATCTGCGATATCGCGCACATTTTTCCAGCGTTGATGCTTTAATGAGCATGTTCCGGATGACATAGTTTCGGAATTGGACTATTTATAGACGTGCTCTTGAAGACTATTTTTGGTACGATTTGAGATTCCGCTCTCAAATTTTTGAAGAAAATAAGGTGTTGGAATGTTTATATCCGACCAGGAGACCTAATGATATCGACTCCCATTCGACGATATGGGGCCGCGATACTCATGTTACTCACCATGGCATTTTCAGGTGAGGTGCTTGCAAAGACGCACACGGATACAACGAGTAAGAAAGCCCACGTAATAAAGACGACAAGCAGTAAGGTTAGCAGTAAACAAGAGTATTCTCGCAATAGTGCAAAGAGTAGTTCACTTCCTGATTTGCGAAAATACCCTTCCGGGACACCAAGGAAAAAAGCGTTTCTCCGGACGGTAATGCCTTACATTAAAAGCCAAAATGCCGCGATTACTGCGGATCGTAACTGGCTGATCTCCAAACAGTACGACAGCCGCTGGTCGCCGTCTGAGCGCACTCGCCTGAAAGATATCGCCAAACGCTATAAAGTGAAGTGGAGCGGGAACACGCGTCGCGTGCCTTGGAACTCACTGTTAGAACGTGTGGACATCATTCCAGGCAGTATGGTCGCGACAATGGCCGCCGCCGAAAGCGGTTGGGGCACCTCGAAGCTGGCGCGCAACAACAACAATCTGTTTGGCATGAAATGCGTAAAAGGTCGTTGTACTAACGCGCCCGGCAAGGTGAAGGGCTATTCACAGTTTGAATCGGTGAAAGATTCCGTGAATGCCTACGTGGTGAACCTGAACACCCACCCGGCCTATTCCTCGTTCCGTAAGTCACGCGCTCAGCTGCGTAAGGCGGATCAGGAAGTGACGGCCACGGCGATGATCCATAAGCTGAAAGGTTATTCCACTCAGGGACAGCGTTATAACAATTACCTGTTCTCCATGTACCAGGATAACCAGCGTCTGATTGCCGCACATATGTAATGAAAAACGCCTTCCACTGGAAGGCGTTCTTTTTTCTAGAGCAGGACTTCACTGTACCGTTCCCGGTACTCCTTCGGCGTGGTGTCATACTCTTTCCTGAACACCGAATAGAAATACTGAAGCGACGGATAGCCACACATCTGTGAAATCTCGTTGATCGACAGCGAGGTGGAGATCAGCAGACTGCGCGCTTTCTCCAGCTTTTCCGCATGGATCACGGCGTGGATCGTCTCACCCACTTCCTCTTTAAACCGCTTCTCCAGATTCGAACGTGATATGCCGACCGAATCGAGCACCTGATCGACCTTAATCCCTTTGCAGGCATGATTGCGAATGTAGTGCATCGCCTGAATCACGGCCGGATCGTTTAATGAGCGGTAGTCAGTTGAGCGACGTTCGACCACGCGAACGGGAGGAACCAGCAGACGCTGGAGCGGCAGGGATTCGTTGTCTAACAGTCTGTGCAGCAGCTTTGCGGCCTGATAGCCCATCTGACGGGTACCCTGAGCCACGGATGAGAGCGCCACGCGCGACAGATAGCGCGTAAGCTCTTCGTTATCAATACCAATCACGCACAGCTTTTCAGGCACCGGAATATGCAAATGTTCGCACACCTGTAATACGTGGCGGGCGCGGGCGTCCGTCACGGCGATAATCCCTGTCTGGGGCGGCAGCGTTTGCAGCCAGTCAGCCAGACGATTTTGTGCGTGCTGCCAGTTTTCTGGCGCGGTTTCCAGCCCCTGATAAACGACGCCGCGATACTTCTCCTGGGCAACCAGCTGGCAGAAGGCATACTCACGCTCCATCGCCCAGCGCTTTCCGCTCGTGGCGGGCAATCCGTAAAACGCAAAACGATGGACGCCTTTCTCCTTTAAATGGAGGAAGGCGGTCTCGACCAGAGCATGGTTATCCGTGGCGATGTAGTGAACGGGAGGATAATGTTCCGGTGTATGATAAGAGCCGCCAACGCCCACGATAGGCACGTCAACGCCACTCAGCAACTGTTCAATCACGGGGTCGTCAAAGTCAGCGATGACCCCGTCGCCCAGCCAGTCTTTGATGTTCTCCAGACGGGTACGGAAATCTTCTTCGATGAAAATATCCCATTCGGATTGCGACGCCTGCAAATATTCGCCAACCCCTTCAACCACCTGCCGGTCATAGGCTTTGTTGGCATTGAATAACAACGTAATGCGGTGACGCTTTTCAAACATGGCTTATTTCCCAAATTAGTCACGATACTGTTATCAGGCGCGCCGCTTGGTGGCAGAGTCCATCCAGACTGCCAGCAAAAGAATGGCACCCTTGACGATATACTGCCAAAACGTCGGCACGTCCATCATACTCATCCCGTTATCCAGCGAAGCCATAATAAATGCGCCCATCACCGCCCCCGCCACGCTGCCAATGCCCCCGGCGAGGCTGGTCCCGCCAATCACGCAGGCGGCGATGGCGTCCAGCTCGGCAATATTACCGGCAGAGGGGGAGCCCGCCCCCAAACGTGAGCTGAGGATCAGCCCCGCGATGGCCACCATCAGGCCGTTGATGGCAAAGACGGCGAGTTTGGTGCGTTCTACGTTAATGCCGGACAAACGCGCGGCTTCGAGATTGCCACCGATGGCATAAATACGGCGACCGAATGCGGTACGCGTGGCCATAAACATCCCACCTAACAGCAACAGCGCCAGCAGCAGAACGGGCGTTGGGACGCCGCGATAATCGTTTAACAGCCAGATGGCGCCCAGTACAATCACCGCAGTAAGCGCCTGACGGCCGACAACCGAGGTTGAAGCAGGCGAGGCCAGCCCCAGCGCCTGGCGACGCATGCGTCCTCGCCATTGCCACGCGACAAACGCCATCAGCCCAACCACGCCGATCGTAAAACCGACGCCATCAGAGAGGTAGCTTTGGCCAATCTGGGACATCGAGGCGCTGGTCGGGGAGACGGTAGTGCCGTTGGTGATCCCAATCAGAATGCCGCGGAAGGCCAGCATCCCCGCTAAGGTGACGATAAACGACGGGACCTTACGGTAGGCCACCCACCAGCCATTCCACGCCCCCAGCAGCAGACCCAGTACCAGCGTGACCGCAATCGTCAGCGGCAGCGGCCAGCCGAGCCAGACGTCAAAAATTGCCGCCACGCCGCCGAGCAGACCCATCATCGACCCTACTGACAGGTCAATTTCCGCTGAGATAATCACAAAGACCATCCCCACCGCCAGGATCCCGGTGATGGCGGTCTGACGCAGCAGGTTAGAAACGTTACGTGCGCTCAAATAGGAGCCATCGGTCATCCAGGTAAAGAACAACATGATCACGATAATGGCGGCAATCATTACAAAAACTTGCAGATTCAGCGATTTAAGTCCTGCGAACGCACCGGGCGTCGGAACAGCGACTTTGATATCAGACGGGTTGCTTTTCGACATGGCGTTCGCTCCTTAAGGCAGCTTCCATCACCTGCTCTTGCGTCAGGTTCTGGTTGTTCAGGTTGGCTTTGAGTTTCCCTTCATGCATGACCAGCACGCGGTCGCTCAGCCCCAGCACTTCAGGCAATTCGGACGAGATAACAATGACGGCAATCCCTTGCTGCACAAGCTGGTTGATCAGCTTGTAGATTTCATACTTCGCGCCGATATCGATCCCGCGCGTGGGTTCGTCCAGAATTAAAATGCGCGGATTAAGCAACAGGCAGCGCGCCAGAATCGCTTTCTGCTGGTTGCCGCCGCTCAGGCGACCTATCGCCAGTTCCGGCGAGGAGGTTTTCACCTTGAGCCTGGCAAGTGACTGAAGAATACACTGCTGTTCTGCGGCATCATCCAGGCTGCTCAGCGCGCCGGAAAACTGGCTGAGCGCCGCCAGCGTGATATTTTTTCCCACCGCCATGACCGGCACGATGCCGTCTTTTTTGCGGTCTTCGGGCACCATAGCAATGCCTTTGGCAATGGCCTGCTGGCAGTTGTCGATTTTTACCGGCTGACCGTCGATATAAATTTTGCCTTCCCAGCGCCCCGGCCAGACGCCAAACAGACACTGCACGGCCTCGGTTCTTCCGGCACCCACTAAACCCGCAATACCGAGAATTTCGCCGCGGTGCAGCGAGAAGGAGAGGTTATCCACGCGCTTGATGTGGCGGTTAACGGGATGCCACGCCGTCAGGTTTTCCACGCGCAGGAGTTCTTCGCCTATGGTGTGTGGTTCGTTGGGATACAGTGCGGTGAGTTCGCGACCCACCATCATGGTGATGATGTCATCTTCGCTCATGCCTTCTGCTTCACGCGTGCCAATGTGCTGCCCGTCGCGGATGACGCAGATGGTGTCGGAAATAGCTTTCACCTCATTGAGCTTGTGCGAAATATAGATGCAGGCGATACCGTGGTTTTGCAGGTCGCGGATGATATTGAGCAGAACGGCGGTTTCCTGTTCGGTGAGCGAGGCGGTTGGCTCGTCGAGGATCAGCAGGCGTACCTGCTTGTTCAGCGCCTTGGCGATCTCCACCAGTTGCTGCTGGCCCAAACCTAAGTCGCCCACGCGCGTATCCGGTGAGATAGCCAGGCTCACCTGGGCCAGCAGTTTTTCGCAGCGCAGCGTCATGGTGTCGTAATCCAGTACGCCGTGGCGTGAGAGTTCGGCGCCGAGAAAAATATTTTCCAGCACGGTAAGGTGCTTCACCAGCGCCAGCTCCTGGTGAATAATAGCGATGCCTTTACGTTCGGTATCGCGAATGTGCGTGGCCTGGAGCACCTCGCCGGCAAAGACGATTTCGCCCTCGTAGCTGCCGTGCGGATAGATCCCGCACAACACTTTCATCAGCGTGGATTTTCCCGAGCCATTTTCGCCGCACAGCGACATCACTTCGCCGGCATTCAGCCGCAGGCTTACGTTATCGACTGCTTTCACCGCCCCGAAGGCTTTGGTGATGCTTTTCATTTCAAGTAAATAAGACATAACTGCTCCGCATGGCCCGACAGATGTACAGGGCAGGTCGATGCGCCCCTGCCGGGCAGGGGCTGCGCTGGATTACAGTTCACTCTTCTTATGGAAACCGTCTTTCACCACGGTGGCGTCAATATTCTCTTTGTTGACTTCGATAGGGGTAAGCAGGCGAGCAGGTACGTCTTTCAGGCCGTTATTTAACGTCGCGTCTGCTTTAGGTTGCTGGCCATTGCCCAGCTCAACGGCAATTTCGGCGGCCGTATTGGCAAGCTCGGTAATGGGCTTATACACCGTCATGGTCTGGGTACCCGCGATGATGCGTTTTACACCCGCAAGGTCGGCGTCCTGTCCGGAAATAGCGACTTTCCCGGCCAGACCCTGCGCGCTCAGCGCCTGAATGGCGCCACCCGCAGTGGCATCGTTAGAGGCCACCACCGCATCGATTTTGTTGTTATTTGCAGTCAACGCGTTTTCCATAATTTTCAGCGCGTTTTCCGGTAACCAGCCGTCAGCCCACTGGTCGCCGACGACTTTAATTTTGCCCTCGTCGATATACGGCTTCAGCACTTTCATTTGTCCCTGGCGGAACAGTTTGGCGTTGTTATCCACGGGCGAGCCGCCCATCAGGAAATAATTCCCCTGAGGCACTTTTGCGACCAGGCTTTTAGCCTGTAATTCGCCCACCTTTTCATTGTCGAACGAAATATAATAATCAATGTCGGCATTATTAATCATGCGGTCATAAGCCAGGACTTTTATGCCTTCCTGTTTCGCTTCTTTCACCACGTTGCTTAATACCTGGCCGTTATACGGGATAATGACCAGCACATCGACGCCACGGTTGATCATATTCTCGATTTGCGACATTTGCGTCTCTTCGTTGCCGTTAGCGGACTGAACGAACACCTCCGCGCCGAGAGATTCCGCTTTTTTAACAAAGATATCGCGATCTTTTTGCCAGCGCTCCAGGCGTAAGTCATCAATCGCCATGCCGATTTTGACCTCTTTGGCGTGGCCGGCAAAGCTTGCAAGCAGGAGAGTAGTGCAGAGCGTTAGGGTCAGGTTCTTTATCTTCATAATTATTAGGCCTTTTTGTAGGGGTATGTGTAGCTGAGATAAAAGAAACATTCACTGCTGAGACGCAGCAAATTTTTAACGTGGAAAGGCCTGCTGGCAATTACAGATTTTTATCTTCTCATTACGATATTTGGTTTATTTCTGAATTTATGACCGCGATCGGATTTTAAAAAGCGTAACCTATTAATTACATTTGATTCTGGAATGTGCGCCGAAAAATAGTTTGTCTGCACATTATTTTGCGAGCCAGCGCACAATTGCGCATTCTCTCAATAGCAGTGTGAAATAACGTAATTGAGCAACCTCCAATGTCTATTCACTATTACTCCAGAAGCAAGACCACGCCGCATACCCTGATTATGGAGCTCAATATGCAAGCTTATTTCGACCAACTCGATCGCGTTCGTTTCGAAGGCACGAAAACGACCAATCCTTTAGCATTTCGTCACTACAACCCGGATGAGCTGGTGCTGGGTAAGCGCATGGAAGATCACTTGCGCTTTGCCGCCTGCTACTGGCACACCTTCTGCTGGAACGGTGCCGATATGTTCGGCGTGGGCTCTTTTGACCGTCCATGGCAACAGCCGGGCGAGGCCATTGAGCTGGCGAAGCGTAAAGCCGACGTCGCGTTCGAGTTCTTCCATAAGCTGAACGTGCCGTACTACTGTTTCCACGATGTGGACGTGTCGCCGGAAGGGGCATCGCTGAAAGAGTATCTGAACAACTTCGCGCAGATGGTCGACGTACTGGCTGAAAAACAGCAGCAAAGTGGCGTCAAGCTGCTCTGGGGTACGGCTAACTGCTTTACCAACCCTCGCTATGGCGCGGGCGCGGCAACCAACCCGGATCCGGAAGTCTTCAGCTGGGCGGCAACCCAGGTCGTGACTGCGATGAACGCCACGCATCAGCTGGGCGGTGAGAACTATGTACTCTGGGGCGGTCGTGAAGGATATGAAACGCTGCTGAATACCGACCTGCGTCAGGAGCGTGAGCAGATTGGTCGCTTTATGCAGATGGTGGTGGACCACAAACACAAAATCGGTTTCCGCGGCACGCTGCTGATTGAGCCAAAACCACAGGAGCCAACCAAGCATCAGTATGATTATGATGTCGCCACCGTTTATGGCTTCCTGAAGCAGTTTGGTCTGGAAAAAGAGATCAAAGTGAATATTGAGGCTAACCACGCTACCCTGGCGGGCCACTCGTTCCATCACGAAATTGCCTCTGCGATTGCGCTGGGCATCTTCGGCTCTGTCGATGCTAACCGTGGCGATCCACAGCTGGGCTGGGATACCGACCAGTTCCCGAACAGCGTGGAAGAGAATGCGCTGGTGATGTACGAGATCATCAAAGCGGGCGGTTTCACCACCGGCGGCCTGAACTTCGACGCCAAAGTGCGTCGCCAGAGCACCGACAAATACGATCTGTTCTACGGGCATATTGGCGCGATGGACACCATGGCGCTGGCGCTGAAAGTGGCAGCCCGTATGATTGAAGACGGTGAGCTGGATAAGCGCGTGGCGAAGCGCTACAGCGGCTGGAACAGTGAGCTGGGCCAGCAAATTTTGAAAGGTCAGTTATCGCTTGCGGAGATCGCGAAGTACGCTGAACAGCATCAGCTTGCGCCGCAGCATCAGAGCGGCCATCAGGAGCTGCTGGAAAACCTGGTCAATCACTACCTGTTCGATAAATAACAGCATTCATGCCCGGTAAGCGCTGCGCCACCGGGCATTTCTGTCAAAGGAGTCACCACATGTATATCGGGATCGATCTTGGCACGTCGGGGGTGAAAGCCATCCTGTTAAGCGAGCAGGGCGATGTGTTAGCCACGCAGACTGAAAAGTTGCAGGTTTCACGCCCGCATCCGCTTTGGTCGGAACAAGATCCGGAGCAGTGGTGGCAGGCGACGGACCGCGCGATGACAGCCTTAGGCGAGCAGCACAGCCTGCGCGACGTTAAAGCGCTGGGCATCGCCGGACAAATGCATGGCGCAACGTTGCTGGATAGCCAGCATCGCGTTCTGCGCCCGGCTATTCTCTGGAACGATGGCCGCTGTGCGGAAGAGTGCGCGATCCTTGAGGAACGTGTGCCTGCGTCCCGCGAGATTACGGGCAACCTGATGATGCCCGGTTTTACCGCGCCAAAACTCCTGTGGGTGCAGCGCCATGAGCCTGATATTTTTCGCCAGGTGGCGAAGGTTCTGTTGCCGAAAGACTACCTGCGTTTTCGCATGACGGGGGATTTTGCCAGCGACATGTCTGACGCCGCGGGCACGATGTGGCTCGACGTGGCGAAACGGGACTGGAGCGAGGCGATGCTGGATGCCTGCCAGCTGACGCGCGATCATATGCCTGCGCTGTTTGAAGGCAGCGAAATCACGGGCGCTTTGCAGCCTTCTGTTGCTGAACGCTGGAATATACCAGCCGTACCTGTCGTCGCCGGCGGCGGCGATAATGCGGCGGGGGCGGTCGGCGTGGGGATGGTCGAGGCAGGACAGGCCATGCTCTCGCTCGGCACTTCCGGCGTCTATTTTGCCGTCAGTGACGGGTATCGTAGCAATCCTGGAAGCGCCGTACACAGCTTCTGCCACGCGTTGCCGGGTAAATGGCATTTAATGTCGGTGATGCTGAGCGCGGCTTCCTGCCTCGACTGGGCGGCAAAACTAACCGGAATGGCGGACGTCCCGGCGCTTATCGCAGCGGCACAGCAGGCGGATGATAATGCCGGTGCGGTCTGGTTTTTACCGTACCTTTCCGGCGAGCGGACGCCTCATAACAACCCGGAAGCGAAAGGGGTGTTCTTCGGTCTTACCCATCAGCATGGCCCGGCAGAGCTGGCGCGCGCGGTGCTTGAAGGCGTTGGCTATGCTCTGGCGGACGGAATGGATGTCGTGCATGACTGTGGACTTACGCCATCCAGCATTACGTTAATTGGCGGCGGTGCGCGAAGCAGCTACTGGCGGCAAATGCTTTCCGATATCAGCGGGTTGCAGCTGGACTATCGTACGGGAGGCGATGTCGGCCCGGCGCTCGGTGCGGCACGGCTGGCGCAAATTGCGCTGAACCCGGATAAACCACTGCACCAGCTTTTGCCCCAGCTGCCGCTTGAACAGCAGCATCGTCCTGATGCGAAAAATCATGCTCGCTATGCTGAAAGACGAGACGTGTTCCGCAAAATTTATCGGCAGCTTTTGCCGCTAATGTCATAAACAGGAGCCGGGTGGCGCTAACGCTTACCCGGCCTGCCAGCCTTCAACCGGGTTAGCTCACAAACCGGCGCGTATCGATTCTTTGCAGCAACATTGACAGCAGCAGGCTGACAACCAGCGTAACGGTAAATATCCAGACAATATCCAGCACCGGCCAGCTTTTAAGCTCAACGCCTCGGGTGCGCAGGGCGTGGATCACCAGCGCGTGAAAACCGTAAATGCCCAGCGAGTGGCGAGAGATAAACCCCAGCACAGGAAGCGGGCGGGCATTCAGGGTGTTTTTAACCAGCGTCAGCAGAGAGATTGCGCAGATAAAGACCATCGGGCCGCAGTACAGATACCAGGTATCGGCAAAGTTGCCGCGCCATTGCAGCTCATGCAGCGTCCCGCGAGAGATAATAAACACACCGACGAGAAACGCGGCCGCGCATAGCCAGTTTATTCCTCGCTTTTGCGTCTCCATCATGCCAATGCCGCGCCCCAGCATGCCGTACAGCACGTAATAAAACGTATCCCCGGTGATATAGAGGTTAACGGGCAGCCATTCAAAGCCATCAATTTTCTGTGAGACGGTATTCGGGTTGGCCACGATCCCGATGACCACCATCAGCGCCAGCAGCATTTTACCGTTGACGTTTTTTACCTGAATTAACGGTGAAACAAGATAAATAACGATTATCGCGAAGAAAAACCATAGATGATAGAACACTGGTTTTTGCAACAAGTTGAGCAGGGAACGTTCAGCGTTAATTGAAGTGAACAGGACGATATAGAGCAGCGAAATCGCGCTGTAAAACAGCAGACAGGAGACAATACGGATGAAATGTCTCGGCTGTGCGCTACGCTCGCCAAAAAAGAGAAAACCGGAAATCATAAAGAACAGCGGGACGCTCACGCGGGAGGCCGAGTTCAGAACATTGGCGACATCCCAGTTAACAGGGCTGATACTGTGCGCGTTCGTGACATACCAGGTCGTTGTGTGGATCATCACCACCATCAGACAGGCTATTCCCCGCAGGTTATCAATCCAGTTAATTTTTGACTGCATCAGTTCCTCTGTATTCCTGATAAAGAAAGTGTGACTGCGATTGCGTAAAACTTTTCCCTTGGAAAATTCTGAGTTTAGCCAGGCTAACTTGTAGGGAGCTGGCGAGATTCGCAGAATGACGGACTTTAATCTATAAACGTGTTGCTACTAAAAATAACAGCCACTGACCAGGGCGGTAATAAAAATGATGATGAAGCGTGGGGTGTCACTCTTTCTGCTGCTCTTATTAACAGGATGCAGTGCTTCTGAGGAGATACCTGTCCAAAAAGCGCAGCAGGGGAAAATGAGCCCGGAGCGTTCCCTGAATATGGAACAGCTGTGCAGGGATCAGGCGGCTCATCGCTATAATTCTGAAGCACAGAAAATTCATATAAACGGCTTCGAGCGCTTTCAGGGCAGCTATGAACTGAAAGGCTATACGGCGCGTAAAGAGGGCTTTGTCTGCTCTTTTGATGCAGACGGCCAGTTTTTACATCTCTCAATGCGCTAAATTGCTCGGATAAGCAGCAACCAGAGCCTTCGCAGGTTCTGGCTGTAGGGCTTATTCCCCAATTTTCCCTAAACAACCCCGTTTCGTACTGTATATCTTGCAGCCAGCGGGTATACTGATCCCTTCCATTTAAAACCACACGTATCCAGCACGAAATACTATGCAAAAGTTTGATACCAAGACCTTCCAGGGCCTGATCCTGACCTTACAGGATTACTGGGCTCGTCAGGGCTGCACCATTGTTCAACCTTTGGACATGGAAGTTGGCGCAGGCACCTCACACCCGATGACCAGCCTGCGCGCGTTAGGGCCAGAGCCAATGGCGACCGCCTATGTGCAGCCATCCCGTCGTCCGACCGATGGCCGTTATGGCGAAAACCCGAACCGTTTGCAGCACTACTATCAGTTCCAGGTGGTGATTAAGCCATCACCCGACAACATTCAGGAACTGTACCTCGGGTCACTGAAAGAGCTGGGTATGGATCCAACCATTCACGACATTCGTTTCGTGGAAGATAACTGGGAAAACCCAACGCTGGGTGCCTGGGGTCTGGGTTGGGAAGTGTGGCTGAACGGCATGGAAGTGACCCAGTTCACTTACTTCCAGCAGGTTGGTGGTCTGGAATGTAAACCGATTACCGGCGAAATCACCTATGGTCTGGAACGTCTGGCCATGTACATTCAGGGCGTAGACAGCGTTTACGACCTGGTCTGGAGCGACGGCCCGCTGGGTAAAACCACCTACGGCGACGTGTTCCATCAGAACGAAGTGGAGCAATCCACCTATAACTTCGAATACGCGGACGTGGACTTCCTGTTCACCTGCTTCGAGCAGTACGAGAAAGAAGCCCAGCAGCTGCTGGCGCTGGAGACTCCGCTGCCGCTGCCTGCCTACGAGCGTATTCTGAAGGCTGCCCACAGCTTCAACCTGCTGGATGCCCGCAAAGCGATCTCCGTGACTGAACGTCAGCGCTACATTCTGCGTATTCGTACCCTGACCAAAGCCGTTGCAGAAGCTTACTACGCGTCCCGTGAAGCCCTTGGCTTCCCGATGTGCAACCGAAACAAATAAGAGGCGGCCATGTCTGAGAAAACTTTCCTGGTGGAAATCGGCACTGAAGAGCTGCCACCAAAAGCCCTGCGCAGCCTGGCTGAATCTTTTGCTGCGAACGTCACTGCTGAGCTGGATAACGCTGGCCTGGCGCACGGTAAAATTGAGTGGTTTGCTGCGCCGCGTCGTCTGGCGCTGAAAGTGGCAAACCTGGCGGCGTCCCAGCCGGATCGCGAAGTTGAAAAACGTGGCCCGGCCATTGCTCAGGCGTTCGACGCGGAAGGCAAGCCGAGCAAAGCGGCAGAAGGCTGGGCGCGCGGCTGCGGCATCACCGTTGATCAGGCCGAGCGTCTGACCACCGACAAAGGTGAATGGCTGCTGTATCGTGCCCATGTGAAAGGCGAAAGCGCCGAAGCGCTGCTGCCTGACATGATCGCGACCTCGCTGGCAAAATTGCCAATCCCTAAGCTGATGCGCTGGGGCGCGTCCGACGTTCACTTTGTGCGTCCGGTTCACACCGTGACCCTGCTGCTGGGCGATACCGTTATCCCGGCGACCATTCTGGGCGTGGCGTCCGATCGCGTGATCCGCGGCCATCGCTTTATGGGCGAGCCGGAGTTCACCATCGACAATGCCGACCAGTATCCGCAGATCCTGCTGGAACGCGGTAAAGTGATTGCCGACTACGAACAGCGTAAAGCCAAAATTAAAGCGGACGCAGAAGAAGCGGCGCGCAAGATTGGCGGAAACGCTGACCTGAGCGACAGCCTGCTGGAAGAGGTGACCTCGCTGGTCGAATGGCCGGTTGTACTGACCGCGAAATTCGAAGAGAAATTCCTGGCCGTTCCGGCAGAAGCGCTGGTTTACACCATGAAGGGTGACCAGAAGTACTTCCCGGTTTACGCCAACGACGGCAAGCTGCTGCCAAACTTCATCTTCGTGGCGAACATCGAATCGAAAGATCCGAGCCAGATTATCTCCGGTAACGAGAAAGTGGTGCGTCCGCGTCTGGCGGATGCCGAGTTCTTCTTCAACACAGACCGTAAAAAACGTCTGGAAGATAACCTGCCGCGTCTGCAAACTGTACTGTTCCAGCAGCAACTGGGTACGCTGCGCGACAAAACCGACCGTATCGCGGAGCTGTCCGGCTGGATTGCCCGTGAAATTGGCGCCGACGTTAACCACGCTACCCGTGCGGGCCTGCTCTCCAAGTGCGACCTGATGACCAACATGGTGTTCGAATTTACCGACACCCAGGGCGTGATGGGTATGCACTACGCGCGTCACGATGGCGAAGCGGAAGACGTGGCGGTAGCCCTGAACGAGCAGTATCAGCCGCGCTTTGCCGGTGACGATCTGCCGTCCAATCCGGTTGCCTGCGCCGTGGCGATTGCCGATAAGATGGACACCCTGGCGGGTATCTTCGGTATCGGCCAGCATCCAAAAGGCGACAAAGACCCGTTCGCGCTGCGTCGTGCTGCGCTGGGCGTGCTGCGAATCATCGTTGAGAAGAACCTGAACCTCGATCTGCAAACGCTAACCGAAGAAGCGGTACGTCTGTACGGCGATAAGCTGACCAACGCGAAGGTTGTGGATGATGTTATCGACTTTATGCTCGGTCGTTTCCGCGCGTGGTATCAGGACGAAGGTTACTCCGTTGATACCATTCAGGCGGTGCTGGCGCGTCGTCCGACCCGTCCGGCAGATTTCGATGCGCGTATGAAAGCGGTATCCCACTTCCGTACGCTGGAAGCGGCGTCTGCGCTGGCCGCGGCTAACAAGCGCGTATCCAACATCCTCGCGAAATCCGACGAGACGCTGAACGATCGCGTAAACGCTGCAACCCTGAAAGAGCCGGAAGAGATTTCTCTGGCGATGCAGGTTGTGGTGCTGCGCGACAAGCTGGAGCCGTATTTCGCGGAAGGTCGCTACCAGGAAGCGCTGGTGGAGCTGGCGGAGCTGCGTGACGTCATCGACGCCTTCTTCGAGAAGGTGATGGTGAACGTGGAAGATAAAGAGCTGCGGATTAACCGTCTCTCGATGCTTGAGAAACTGCGTGAGCTGTTCCTGCGCGTGGCGGATATTTCGCTGCTGCAATAACGTAAAAAACCCGCCCCTGACAGGCGGGAAGAACGGCAACTAAACTGTCTCTCTTCGCCAATGGCGCCATAACTGCGTTGGCTGCGCTCGTTCACCCGAATCACTTACTAATGTAAGCTCATCGGGATTCGCTCGCTTGCCGCCTTGTTCTGACGTCATTGGCTTTGAGATACTTTTCCTTATTTACACTCTCTCAATTAATTTACACCCTCTCAAACACTGTCGCGATCCCCTGACCCAACCCGATACACATCGTTGCCAGACCAAACTGGGCATCTTTGCGTTCCATCAGGTTAATCAGCGTGGTACTGATACGCGCCCCGGAACAGCCCAGCGGGTGTCCGAGGGCGATCGCGCCGCCGTTGAGGTTAATCTTCTCGTCGATCTGATCCATCAGCCCCAGATCCTTAATGCACGGCAGGATCTGCGCGGCGAACGCTTCGTTCATCTCAAAGAGGTCGATATCACTTGCGCTCAGCCCCGCTTTTTTCAGCGCCAGTTTTGACGCCGGAACCGGACCGTAGCCCATGATGGATGGATCGCAGCCCACGACCGCCATCGAACGCACGCGGGCGCGTGGCGTCAGGCCTAATTCGCGGGCGCGGCTTTCGCTCATCACCAGCATCGCGGCGGCACCGTCGGACAGGGCAGACGAGGTGCCCGCCGTTACCGTACCGGTGACCGGATCAAACGCCGGACGCAGGGTGGAAAGCGCTTCAACGGTGGTTTCCGGGCGGATGACTTCGTCATAGCTGAACTGCTTCAGTACGCCGTCTGCGTCGTGACCGCCGGTCGGGATGATCTCATTCTTAAAGGCACCAGACTGCGTGGCGGCCCAGGCGCGGGCATGCGAGCGAGCGGCAAAGGCATCCTGCATCTCACGGCTGATGCCGTGCAGACGGGAGAGCATCTCGGCGGTCAGGCCCATCATACCGGCGGCTTTCGCCACGTTGCGGCTCATACCTGGATGGAAATCGACCCCGTGGCTCATCGGCACGTGGCCCATGTGCTCCACGCCGCCCACCAGACAGGCCTGCGCATCGCCGGTCATGATCATCCGCGCCGCGTCGTGCAGCGCCTGCATCGACGAACCGCAAAGACGGTTGACGGTGACCGCCGGAACCGAATGCGGGATCTCCGCCAGCAGAGACGCGTTACGGGCAATGTTGAAGCCCTGCTCCAGCGTCTGCTGGACGCAGCCCCAGTAGATATCGTCCAGCGCAGCAGGGTACAGCGCCGGGTTACGCGCCAGCAGGCTACGCATCAGGTGCGCGGAGAGGTCTTCCGCGCGCACGTTACGGAACGCACCGCCTTTTGAACGGCCCATCGGGGTGCGAATCGCATCAACAATGACAACCTTTTCCATTGTGACTCCTTAAGCCGTTTTCAGCGCGCCAACCGGACGGGCTGGCTCAACTGCTGGGTAGTAGGGTTCGTTATGACGCGCTTTGTTACGCAGACCTTCCGGCACCTCATAAAGCGGGCCGAGGTGCTGGTACTGCTGAGCCATATCGAGATAGCGAGCGCTGCCGAGCGTATCCAGCCAGCGGAACGCGCCGCCGTGGAACGGAGGGAAGCCGAGGCCGTACACCAGCGCCATATCCGCTTCTGCCGGGCTGGCGATAATGCCTTCTTCGAGGCAGCGCACCACTTCGTTGATCATCGGGATCATCATCCGGGCGATGATCTCGTCGTCAGTGAAGTCGCGTTTCGGCTGACTGACGTCGGCCAGCAGGCCATCCACCGCCGCATCTTCTTCTTTTTTCGGTTTGCCTTTGCTGTCTTCTTTATAGCGCCAGAAGCCCAGACCGTTTTTCTGACCAAAGCGGTTGGCGTCGAACAGGGCGTCAATGGCGTCGCGATAGTCTTTCTGCATGCGCTGCGGGAAGCCCGCCGCCATCACCGCCTGAGCGTGATGGGCAGTATCGATGCCGACAACGTCCAGCAGATACGCCGGGCCCATCGGCCAGCCGAACTGTTTTTCCATCACTTTATCGATTTTGCGGAAGTCTGCGCCGTCGCGCAGCAGCTGGCTGAAGCCGGCGAAGTAAGGGAACAACACGCGGTTAACGAAGAAGCCCGGGCAGTCGTTAACGACGATCGGCGTTTTGCCCATCTTGCTCGCCCACGCCACCACTTTGGCGATGGTTTCGTCGGAGGTTTTCTCCCCACGGATCACTTCGACCAGCGGCATGCGGTGCACCGGGTTAAAGAAGTGCATCCCGCAGAAGTTTTCCGGACGCTTCAGCACGCTCGCCAGTTCGCTGATAGGAATGGTGGAGGTGTTAGAGGCCAGCACGGTTTCCGGACGCACCTTGTCTTCGGTTTCGGCCAGCACCGCTTTTTTCACTTTCGGGTTCTCGACGACCGCTTCAACCACCACGTCCACACGGTCGAAACCGCTGTATTCCAGCACTGGCTGGATGGTGGAGATCACGCCTGCAAGCTTCAGACCATCAATTTTGCCGCGCTCAAGCTGTTTATTCAGCAGCTTGGCCGCTTCGGTCATGCCCAGCGTCAGGGATTTCTCGTTGATGTCCTTCATCACCACCGGCACGCCTTTCCAGGCAGACTGGTAGGCGATGCCGCCCCCCATAATGCCCGCGCCGAGTACCGCCGCGTGTTTTGGCGTTTCAACGTTTTTGGTGAGTTGTTTGGCTTTGCCCTTCACAAACTGATCGTTAAGGAAGATACCAACCAGCGCGCGGGCTTCGTTGGTGTGCGCCAGCGGGACAAAGCTCTGGTTTTCCAGCTTCAGGGCGTCATCACGGCCCAGACGGGCTGCCGCTTCAATGGTTTTCACCGCCGTGATCGGCGCCGGGTAGTGTTTACCCGCCGTCTGCATCACCATGCCTTTGGCGATAGTGAAGCTCATGGTGGCTTCAATCTTGCTGAGCTTTAACGGCTCCAGCTTCGGCTGACGTTTGGCTTTCCAGTCGAGGTCGCCGTTAATGGCCTGACGCAGAATGGCGAGTGCGCCTTCAACAAGCTTCTCAGGTTTTACAACGCCGTCGACCAGGCCAATTTTCTGCGCCTGTTCTGCGCCGACGTCTTTACCCGCGGCAATGATCTCCAGCGCGCTGTCGGCGCCCAGCATGCGCGGCATACGGACGGAGCCGCCAAAGCCCGGCATGATGCCCAGCTTGGTTTCCGGCAGGCCGATACGCAGGTCCGGGGTCGCCAGACGGTAATCAGTGGCTAACACGCATTCGCAGCCGCCGCCCAGCGCGTAACCGTTGACGGCAGAAAGGGTCGGGACAGGCAGATCTTCCAGACGATTAAAGACGCTGTTCGCGAAGTGCAGCCACTGGCTCAGCTGTTCTTCTGGCACCAGGAACAGCGACAGGAATTCGGTGATATCCGCGCCAACGATAAAGGCCGCTTTGTTGGAGCGCAGCAGCAGCCCTTTTAAATCTGATTGCTTTTCAAGTACATCCAGCGCCTGGCCAAGACTGGCCACCGTCGCGGTATCAAGCTTATTCACTGAGCCGGGGGCATCGAACACCAGTTCGGCAATGCCATCTTCCAGCCAGTCTACGTACAGGGTGTCGCCTTTGTAGAGCATGTCGGTCTCCTGAATCCAGCAATTGGATCTGGTCATACCAGATGAAACGGAGTGTGGAATTTATGTTAATAAAATGCAAATTAGTCATTAAGAAATTGCTGCGCTGATCACGGTCGGTGGAAATCACGCAGCCGGAGTGAGGTGTGCTAAGATGCGATGACTTGAGGTCAAAAAAACGAAAGGAAGAATGATGGACTCACTGGCTTCGCTTTATAAAAATCATATCGTTACCCTACAGGAACGTACCCGCGATGTACTGGCCCGCTTCAAGCTGGATGCCCTGCTGATCCACTCCGGCGAGCTGATGAATACTTTTCTTGATGACCATGCTTATCCCTTCAAGGTTAACCCGCAGTTTAAAGCCTGGGTGCCTGTCACGCAGGTTCCAAATTGCTGGCTGCTGGTGGATGGCGTGAACAAGCCGAAACTGTGGTTCTACCTGCCGGTCGATTACTGGCACAACGTGGAGCCGCTGCCGACCTCATTCTGGACCGAAGAAATTGACGTGATTGCGCTGCCAAAAGCAGACGGCATAGGCAGCCAGCTGCCAGCGGCGCGCGGCAACATCGGCTACATTGGTCCGGTTCCTGAGCGCGCGCTGGGTCTGGATATTCCGGCAGATAAACTCAACCCGAAAGGCGTGCTGGATTATCTGCACTACTATCGCGCCTACAAGACCGACTACGAACTTTACTGCATGCGTGAAGCGCAAAAAACGGCGGTGAATGGCCACCGTGCGGCGTACGAAGCGTTCCAGTCCGGTATGAGCGAGTTCGATATCAATCAGGCTTACCTGACGGCGACCGGCCACCGCGATACCGACGTGCCGTACAGCAACATCGTGGCGCTGAATGAACATGCCTCGGTTCTGCACTACACCAAACTGGATCATCAGGTTCCGGCTGAGATGCGTAGCTTCCTGCTGGACGCGGGGGCTGAGTACAATGGTTATGCGGCAGACCTGACCCGTACCTGGGCGGCGAATGCGGATACCGATTTTGCGCAATTGATTAAAGACGTGAACGACGAACAGCTGGCGCTGATTGGCACCATGAAGGCCGGAACCAGCTACGTGGATTATCACATCCAGTTCCATCAGCGCATTGCTAAACTGCTGCGTAAGCATCAGATTATCAAAGACATGAGCGAAGAGGCGATGGTTGAGAACGATTTGACCGGGCCATTTATGCCGCATGGTATCGGCCACCCGCTGGGTTTGCAGGTTCATGACGTCGCGGGCTTTATGCAGGATGATACCGGCACGCACCTGGCGGCACCGTCTAAATATCCTTATCTGCGCTGCACCCGCGTTCTGGCGCCGCGTATGGTATTGACCATCGAGCCGGGCATCTACTTTATTGAATCCCTGCTGGCGCCGTGGCGCGTAGGGCAATTCAGCAAGCACTTCAACTGGGAGAAAATTGAAGCGCTGAAGCCTTATGGCGGCATTCGTATCGAGGATAACGTGGTTATTCACGAGAACAGCATTGAGAACATGACGCGAGATTTGAAGCTGGCCTGATGGAAAGCTGGCTGATACCGGCCGAGCCGGTCACCTTTGTTGAGGAAATCAAAAAAAGCCGCTTTATCACGCTGTTGGCGCATACCGACGGCGTGGAGGCGGCGAAGGCGTTCGTCGAGTCCGTCCGCGCGCAGCACCCGGATGCCCGCCATCACTGTGTGGCGTGGGTCGCAGGGCCGCCAGACGACTCACAGCAGCTCGGATTTACTGACGACGGTGAACCGGCGGGTACGGCCGGAAAACCGATGCTCTCCCAGTTGATGGGCAGCGGCGTGGGTGAAATCACCGCCGTCGTGGTCCGCTACTACGGGGGCATTTTGTTAGGCACCGGAGGGCTGGTTAAAGCCTACGGAGGTGGTGTCCAGCAGGCGCTTAATCTTCTGATAACAACCCGCAAAACGCCACTTACGGAATATACTTTGTTATGCGATTACGCCCAGCTATCGGGTATCGAAGCACTGCTTAAACAGTTTAACGGTGTCATCGCACAGAGTGATTATCAGGCAATGGTGCAATTACGCGTGGCGCTTCCTCAGGCGGAACTGGCTGCTTTTTCAGCAAAACTCGCTGATTTTAGTCGCGGTTCATTGCAATTACTGCCGATTGAAGAATAATCCCCACCTCACAATTTTGAATACCTAAGGAAGCGGCAGAGATGCATTTTCGTGCCATTACCCGAATCGTTGGATTGCTGGTCATACTTTTCTCCGGGACAATGATCATTCCCGGACTGGTGGCGCTCATCTACCGGGACGGCGCGGGGCGTGCATTTACGCAAACCTTTTTTGTCGCGCTGACGATTGGCTCCCTGCTGTGGTGGCCAAACCGCCGTGAGAAAGGTGAACTGAAATCCCGGGAGGGGTTTCTGATTGTGGTCCTGTTCTGGACGGTACTGGGAAGCGTGGGTGCGCTGCCGTTTATCTTCTCCGAACAACCGAATCTCACCGTCACGGATGCGTTTTTTGAATCGTTCTCCGGATTAACGACCACCGGGGCCACCACGCTTGTGGGGCTGGATTCGCTCCCGCATGCGATTCTCTTTTACCGGCAGATGCTTCAGTGGTTCGGCGGTATGGGGATCATTGTCCTGGCGGTGGCTATCCTGCCGATTCTGGGCGTCGGGGGGATGCAGCTTTACCGGGCGGAGATGCCCGGCCCGCTGAAAGATAACAAAATGCGCCCGCGTATTGCGGAGACGGCGAAAACCCTGTGGCTTATCTATGTCCTGCTGACGGTGGCCTGCGCGCTGGCGCTGTGGTTTGCCGGGATGCCTGCGTTTGATGCCATCGGGCACAGCTTTGCGACTATTGCTATCGGCGGGTTCTCCACCCACGATGCCAGCGTCGGCTACTTCGACAGCCCGACAATCAATACCATCATTGCCATCTTTTTGCTGATCTCAGGCTGTAACTACGGTCTACACTTCTCGTTGCTTAGCGGACGGAGCCTGAAGGTGTACTGGCGCGACCCGGAATTCCGGATGTTTATTGGCGTCCAGCTGACTCTGGTGATCATCTGTACCCTGGTACTGTGGTTCCACGATGTCTATAACTCGGCGGTCACGACCCTGAACCAGGCCTTCTTCCAGGTGGTATCGATGGCAACAACCGCCGGTTTCACCACGGACAGTATTGCGCGTTGGCCGCTGTTCCTGCCGGTGCTGCTGTTGTGCTCTGCGTTTATCGGCGGCTGTGCCGGGTCAACGGGCGGCGGTCTGAAGGTGATCCGTATTCTGCTGCTGTTCAAGCAGGGGAACCGTGAGCTGAAACGTCTGGTCCACCCGAATGCGGTTTACAGTATTAAGCTGGGGAACCGCGCGCTGCCGGAACGCATCCTCGAAGCGGTGTGGGGATTCTTCTCCGCTTATGCACTGGTCTTTATTGTCAGTATGCTGGCGATTATCGCCACGGGCGTGGATGATTTCTCTGCCTTCGCCTCTGTGGTGGCAACGTTAAACAACCTGGGGCCGGGGCTGGGCGTCGTGGCGGATAACTTCGCCAGTATGAACCCGGTGGCGAAGTGGATCTTAATCGCCAATATGCTGTTTGGGCGTCTTGAGGTCTTTACGCTGCTGGTGCTGTTTACCCCAACATTCTGGCGTGAGTAAGGAGACATTGGTGAAAACGTTAATTCTTTTCTCAACGCGTGACGGACAAACGCGTGAGATTGCTTCATATCTGGCTTCTGAACTCAAAGAGCTGGGCATTTATTCTGATGTGGTGAACCTGAATCGCACAGAGCAGATTGCCTGGCAGGATTACGACCGCGTGGTCATTGGCGCTTCAATTCGTTACGGCCATTTCCATCCGGCGCTGGATCGCTTTGTGAAAAAGCATACGGCGGAACTCGCTCAGCTGCCTGGCGCGTTTTACTCGGTCAACCTGGTTGCCCGTAAAGCAGAGAAGCGTACGCCGCAGACTAACAGCTATACGCGTAAGTTTTTGCTGAGTTCGCCATGGCAGCCCAATATCTGTTCTGTCTTTGCTGGCGCGCTGCGTTACCCGCGTTACCGCTGGTACGACCGCTTTATGATCCGCCTGATCATGAAAATGACGGGCGGGGAAACGGATACGCGTAAAGAAGTGGTTTATACCGACTGGGCTCAGGTCGCCAGTTTTGCCCGTGAAATTGCGCATTTGACGGACGATGCGCGGGTTTAATAAGCGTTGAGTTTGAAAAATGAGCGAACGAAAAGTTTTTTGTATTTAGTGCTTGTCACTTCAGAAGAACTCCCTATAATGCGCCTCCACTGACACGGAACAACGGCACGCAAGCCGCCGGGTCAGCAGAGAAAAGCAAAACAAACGCTTGACTCTGAAGCGGGAAAGCGTAATATGCACACCCCGCGCCGCAGCGAAAACGAAGCGGCACTGCTCTTTAACAATTTATCAGACAATCTGTGTGGGCACTCAAAGTGACATGGATTCTTAACGTCCTCGGACGAAAAATGAATACCAAGTCTCAACGAGTGAACACGTAATTCATTACGAAGTTTAATTCATTGAGCATCAAACTTTTAAATTGAAGAGTTTGATCATGGCTCAGATTGAACGCTGGCGGCAGGCCTAACACATGCAAGTCGAACGGTAACAGGAAGCAGCTTGCTGCTTCGCTGACGAGTGGCGGACGGGTGAGTAATGTCTGGGAAACTGCCTGATGGAGGGGGATAACTACTGGAAACGGTAGCTAATACCGCATAACGTCGCAAGACCAAAGAGGGGGACCTTCGGGCCTCTTGCCATCGGATGTGCCCAGATGGGATTAGCTAGTAGGTGGGGTAACGGCTCACCTAGGCGACGATCCCTAGCTGGTCTGAGAGGATGACCAGCCACACTGGAACTGAGACACGGTCCAGACTCCTACGGGAGGCAGCAGTGGGGAATATTGCACAATGGGCGCAAGCCTGATGCAGCCATGCCGCGTGTATGAAGAAGGCCTTCGGGTTGTAAAGTACTTTCAGCGGGGAGGAAGGCGATAAGGTTAATAACCTTGTCGATTGACGTTACCCGCAGAAGAAGCACCGGCTAACTCCGTGCCAGCAGCCGCGGTAATACGGAGGGTGCAAGCGTTAATCGGAATTACTGGGCGTAAAGCGCACGCAGGCGGTCTGTCAAGTCGGATGTGAAATCCCCGGGCTCAACCTGGGAACTGCATTCGAAACTGGCAGGCTAGAGTCTTGTAGAGGGGGGTAGAATTCCAGGTGTAGCGGTGAAATGCGTAGAGATCTGGAGGAATACCGGTGGCGAAGGCGGCCCCCTGGACAAAGACTGACGCTCAGGTGCGAAAGCGTGGGGAGCAAACAGGATTAGATACCCTGGTAGTCCACGCCGTAAACGATGTCGACTTGGAGGTTGTGCCCTTGAGGCGTGGCTTCCGGAGCTAACGCGTTAAGTCGACCGCCTGGGGAGTACGGCCGCAAGGTTAAAACTCAAATGAATTGACGGGGGCCCGCACAAGCGGTGGAGCATGTGGTTTAATTCGATGCAACGCGAAGAACCTTACCTACTCTTGACATCCAGAGAACTTAGCAGAGATGCTTTGGTGCCTTCGGGAACTCTGAGACAGGTGCTGCATGGCTGTCGTCAGCTCGTGTTGTGAAATGTTGGGTTAAGTCCCGCAACGAGCGCAACCCTTATCCTTTGTTGCCAGCGGTTAGGCCGGGAACTCAAAGGAGACTGCCAGTGATAAACTGGAGGAAGGTGGGGATGACGTCAAGTCATCATGGCCCTTACGAGTAGGGCTACACACGTGCTACAATGGCGCATACAAAGAGAAGCGACCTCGCGAGAGCAAGCGGACCTCATAAAGTGCGTCGTAGTCCGGATTGGAGTCTGCAACTCGACTCCATGAAGTCGGAATCGCTAGTAATCGTGGATCAGAATGCCACGGTGAATACGTTCCCGGGCCTTGTACACACCGCCCGTCACACCATGGGAGTGGGTTGCAAAAGAAGTAGGTAGCTTAACCTTCGGGAGGGCGCTTACCACTTTGTGATTCATGACTGGGGTGAAGTCGTAACAAGGTAACCGTAGGGGAACCTGCGGTTGGATCACCTCCTTACCTTAAAGAACCTGCCTTTGTAGTGTCCACACAGATTGTCTGATGAAAAACAGCAGTAAAAAACCTCTACAGGCTTGTAGCTCAGGTGGTTAGAGCGCACCCCTGATAAGGGTGAGGTCGGTGGTTCAAGTCCACTCAGGCCTACCAAATTTTTGCTGATGCTGCGTTGCGGCGACACTCACATACCTGAGTATGCTTCGTGTCACCACGCCTTGCCTCAACAAAAATTACCGGTACAGAGGTGACTACGATGGGGCTATAGCTCAGCTGGGAGAGCGCCTGCCTTGCACGCAGGAGGTCTGCGGTTCGATCCCGCATAGCTCCACCATCTTTTACTGCGAACACAAGAAAACTTCAGAGTGAACCTGAAAAGGTGCACTGCGAAGTTTTGCTCTTTAAAAATCTGGATCAAGCTGAAAATTGAAACGACACACAGCTCATGTGTGTTCGAGTCTCTCAAATTTTCGCAAGTCGATGATGAATCGAAAGAAACATCTTCGGGTTGTGAGGTTAAGCGACTAAGCGTACACGGTGGATGCCCTGGCAGTCAGAGGCGATGAAGGACGTGCTAATCTGCGAAAAGCGCCGGCGAGGTGATATGAACCCTTGACCCGGCGATGTCCGAATGGGGAAACCCAGTGTGTTTCGACACACTATCGTTAACTGAATACATAGGTTAACGAGGCGAACCGGGGGAACTGAAACATCTAAGTACCCCGAGGAAAAGAAATCAACCGAGATTCCCCCAGTAGCGGCGAGCGAACGGGGAGCAGCCCGGAGTCTGAATCAGCTTGTGTGTTAGTGGAACGGTCTGGAAAGTCCGACGGTACAGGGTGATAGTCCCGTACACGAAAATGCACAGGTTGTGAACTCGAAGAGTAGGGCGGGACACGTGGTATCCTGTCTGAATATGGGGGGACCATCCTCCAAGGCTAAATACTCCTGACTGACCGATAGTGAACCAGTACCGTGAGGGAAAGGCGAAAAGAACCCCGGCGAGGGGAGTGAAAAAGAACCTGAAACCGTGTACGTACAAGCAGTGGGAGCACCTTCGGGTGTGACTGCGTACCTTTTGTATAATGGGTCAGCGACTTATATTCTGTAGCAAGGTTAACCGTATAGGGGAGCCGAAGGGAAACCGAGTCTTAACTGGGCGTTAAGTTGCAGGGTATAGACCCGAAACCCGGTGATCTAGCCATGGGCAGGTTGAAGGTTGGGTAACACTAACTGGAGGACCGAACCGACTAATGTTGAAAAATTAGCGGATGACCTGTGGCTGGGGGTGAAAGGCCAATCAAACCGGGAGATAGCTGGTTCTCCCCGAAAGCTATTTAGGTAGCGCCTCGTGAACTCATCTTCGGGGGTAGAGCACTGTTTCGGCTAGGGGGCCATCCCGGCTTACCAACCCGATGCAAACTACGAATACCGAAGAATGTTATCACGGGAGACACACGGCGGGTGCTAACGTCCGTCGTGAAGAGGGAAACAACCCAGACCGCCAGCTAAGGTCCCAAAGTCATGGTTAAGTGGGAAACGATGTGGGAAGGCACAGACAGCCAGGATGTTGGCTTAGAAGCAGCCATCATTTAAAGAAAGCGTAATAGCTCACTGGTCGAGTCGGCCTGCGCGGAAGATGTAACGGGGCTAAACCATGCACCGAAGCTGCGGCAGCGACGCTTATGCGTTGTTGGGTAGGGGAGCGTTCTGTAAGCCGTTGAAGGTGTGCTGTGAGGCATGCTGGAGGTATCAGAAGTGCGAATGCTGACATAAGTAACGATAAAGCGGGTGAAAAGCCCGCTCGCCGGAAGACCAAGGGTTCCTGTCCAACGTTAATCGGGGCAGGGTGAGTCGACCCCTAAGGCGAGGCCGAAAGGCGTAGTCGATGGGAAACAGGTTAATATTCCTGTACTTGGTGTTACTGCGAAGGGGGGACGGAGAAGGCTATGTCAGCCGGGCGACGGTTGTCCCGGTTTAAGCATGTAGGCGGAGGTTCCAGGTAAATCCGGTACCTTTTAACGCTGAGGTGTGATGACGAGGCACTACGGTGCTGAAGTGATAAATGCCCTGCTTCCAGGAAAAGCCTCTAAGCATCAGGTAACACGAAATCGTACCCCAAACCGACACAGGTGGTCAGGTAGAGAATACCAAGGCGCTTGAGAGAACTCGGGTGAAGGAACTAGGCAAAATGGTGCCGTAACTTCGGGAGAAGGCACGCTGATAGGTAGGTGAAGCCCCTGCGGGCGGAGCTGAAATCAGTCGAAGATACCAGCTGGCTGCAACTGTTTATTAAAAACACAGCACTGTGCAAACACGAAAGTGGACGTATACGGTGTGACGCCTGCCCGGTGCCGGAAGGTTAATTGATGGGGTTAGCGGCAACGCGAAGCTCTTGATCGAAGCCCCGGTAAACGGCGGCCGTAACTATAACGGTCCTAAGGTAGCGAAATTCCTTGTCGGGTAAGTTCCGACCTGCACGAATGGCGTAATGATGGCCAGGCTGTCTCCACCCGAGACTCAGTGAAATTGAACTCGCTGTGAAGATGCAGTGTACCCGCGGCAAGACGGAAAGACCCCGTGAACCTTTACTATAGCTTGACACTGAACACTGGTCCTTGATGTGTAGGATAGGTGGGAGGCTTTGAAGCGTGGACGCCAGTCTGCGTGGAGCCGCCCTTGAAATACCACCCTTTAATGGCTGGTGTTCTAACGTAGACCCGTGATCCGGGTTGCGGACAGTGTCTGGTGGGTAGTTTGACTGGGGCGGTCTCCTCCCAAAGAGTAACGGAGGAGCACGAAGGTTGGCTAATCCTGGTCGGACATCAGGAGGTTAGTGCAATGGCATAAGCCAGCTTGACTGCGAGCGTGACGGCGCGAGCAGGTGCGAAAGCAGGTCATAGTGATCCGGTGGTTCTGAATGGAAGGGCCATCGCTCAACGGATAAAAGGTACTCCGGGGATAACAGGCTGATACCGCCCAAGAGTTCATATCGACGGCGGTGTTTGGCACCTCGATGTCGGCTCATCACATCCTGGGGCTGAAGTAGGTCCCAAGGGTATGGCTGTTCGCCATTTAAAGTGGTACGCGAGCTGGGTTTAGAACGTCGTGAGACAGTTCGGTCCCTATCTGCCGTGGGCGCTGGAGAATTGAGGGGGGCTGCTCCTAGTACGAGAGGACCGGAGTGGACGCATCACTGGTGTTCGGGTTGTCATGCCAATGGCACTGCCCGGTAGCTAAATGCGGAAGAGATAAGTGCTGAAAGCATCTAAGCACGAAACTTGCCCCGAGATGAGTTCTCCCTGAGACCTTGAGTCTCCTGAAGGAACGTTAAAGACGATGACGTTGATAGGTCGGGTGTGTAAGCGCAGCGATGCGTTGAGCTAACCGATACTAATGAACCGTGAGGCTTAACCTTACAACGCCGAAGGTGTTTTGGCGAACGAGAGACAGACACGATTTTCAGCCTGATACAGATTAACAGAATTTGCCTGGCGGCTTTAGCGCGGTGGTCCCACCTGACCCCATGCCGAACTCAGAAGTGAAACGCCGTAGCGCCGATGGTAGTGTGGGGTCTCCCCATGTGAGAGTAGGGAACTGCCAGGCATCAAACAAGTGAAGAGGCCATCCGCAAGGATGGCCTTTTTGCGTTTCTACACCTGCTTCCTTTCCATAAACAAATCACCTATCCCCCCATATATACGGTAAACTATCCCGGTTTTTGCATCAGGATAGCGTCTATGAATCACTCCCTTAAGCCCTGGAATACCTTTGGTATTCAACGGAATGCTAATCAAATTGTACGTGCCGAAAGTGCTCAGCAGTTGCTGAATGCATGGCAAAACGCAACAGGAAACGGTGAACCCGTACTTATTCTGGGCGAAGGAAGTAATGTCCTGTTTCTCGATGATTTTGCGGGGACGGTAATCGTCAATCGCATCATGGGGATTGAGTGTAAAGAGAGCGCTGACAGCTGGCATTTACACGTGGGTGCTGGCGAGAACTGGCACCATCTGGTGCAATATACCCTTGAAAAAGGGATGCCCGGACTGGAAAACCTGGCCCTGATCCCGGGCTGTGCAGGATCATCTCCTATTCAAAACATCGGTGCCTACGGCATCGAACTGAAACACGTCTGCGAATATGTCGATTGCATCGAACTCGCGACCGGAACGGCGAAGCGCCTGACCGCAGAGCAGTGCCGCTTTGGTTATCGCGACAGCATTTTCAAGCACGATTATCAGGATCGTTTCGTCATTGTGGCCGTTGGTCTGCGCCTGGTGAAAGCCTGGAAACCCGTTCTGACTTACGGCGATCTGACCCGTCTTGACCCGGCTACCGTCACACCGCGTGAGGTATTTGATTCCGTATGCCACATGCGCATGACCAAGCTCCCGGACCCGAAAGTCAACGGAAATGCGGGCAGTTTCTTCAAAAACCCGGTGATCAGCAGCGAAAATGCAAAAGCATTTCTCGCTGGCTGGCCAACGGCCCCGCATTATCCTCAGGCGGATGGCAGCGTGAAGCTGGCCGCAGGCTGGCTTATCGATCAGTGTGAATTAAAAGGTACTACTCTTGGTGGCGCTGCTGTTCATCGTCAGCAGGCGCTGGTACTGATCAACCAGTCCAACGCGACAAGTGAGGATGTCGTCAACCTGGCGCACCATGTTCGTCAGCGCGTGGGCGAAAAATTCAACGTCTGGCTGGAGCCTGAAGTTCGCTTTATTGGCCGAACGGGCGAAGTGAATGCCGTGGAGACCATTGCGTGAAGGACAATACTATTCCGTTAACTCTCATCGGTATCCTTGCTGATGGCGAGTTTCATTCTGGCGAGCAGCTGGGCGAACAGCTGGGCATGAGCCGCGCTGCCATCAATAAACATATTCAAACGCTCCGCGACTGGGGCGTGGATGTGTTTACGGTGCCGGGAAAAGGCTACAGCCTGCCGGAACCGATCCAGTTACTGAATGAAGAGATCATCCGCAGCCAGATTGGGCACGGTAACGTCGCGGTATTGCCGGTCATTGATTCGACGAACCAGTATCTGCTGGATCGCCTGAGCGAGCTGAAATCCGGTGATGCCTGCGTTGCCGAGTACCAACAGGCAGGACGTGGCCGCCGGGGGCGTAAGTGGTTCTCACCATTTGGCGCCAACCTCTACCTTTCCATGTACTGGAGGCTTGAACAGGGGCCAGCTGCGGCCATCGGGCTGAGCCTGGTCATCGGCATTGTGATGGCAGAGGTGCTGCACGATCTGGGTGCCGATCAGGTGCGGGTAAAATGGCCCAACGATCTGTATCTCAACGATCGGAAGCTGGCGGGGATCCTGGTCGAACTGACGGGAAAAACAGGCGATGCCGCACAGATCGTTATTGGAGCGGGGCTGAACATGGTGATGCGAAACGTGCAGAACGATGTCGTGAACCAGGCCTGGACCAACCTACAGGAAGCGGGGATCACCATCGATCGCAATACGCTTGCCGTCCGCATGATCAATGAGTTGCGTAGTTCGCTGACGCTCTTTGAACAGGAGGGGTTAGCGCCATTCCTGTCCCGCTGGGAAAAGCTGGATAACTTTATTAACCGACCGGTGAAGCTGCTGATTGGGGATAAAGAGATTTACGGCACATCACGCGGCATTGATGCGCAGGGTGCGTTGCTTCTTGAACAGGATGGTGTGATTAAGCCCTGGGTGGGCGGTGAAATTTCGTTACGAAGTGCAGAGTAACCCTCTCCCCACAGGGGAGAGGGTGTAGCAGCTCATCACTGCGGATACGGCACCCAATCCCCGGCATTCAGTCGGACATAAGGCTTATTCTGATACTGGATCACCACCGCATTGGCGTTTTCCGATACCTCCGCCGTCTGCGGCAGCCCGCTGGTGAGCTGATCCCAGTTCACGCTATCTTCCACAAACAGCTTACCGTCTACTGCGCGAGCGACCAGTTCCGAGATAGCCAGATAGCTGCTTGGCTGGGTGATCTCAACTGGCGCTCCCTGATGCGGCGCCTTCATGCCAAAGAACTTAATCCCGGCCGGAACGTTAGTGATGGACGGGCTTGGGATATCGCGCAGACCAGACACCTGCATCCTGTCGCCTTTCAGCGCTCCCCCATGTTCCGGTACTACCACCACCATCACTTTGCGGCCTGATTTTTCCAGCTCGTTGAAGAACGCGTTCAGCTCGTCAAAGAACTTCTGCGCACGGGCCTTATAATCGGCCGTTTTACTCACGCCGGGATAATGGTTCCCGTCGTGCAGCGGCAGCGTGTTATAGAACGTCGCACTACGTGTCCCTTCCTCTTTGCCGACGGTATCTAACCAGCGCTGAAGCACGGCGGTATCGTCATACACCGGCGAGCCATCAAAGCCCAGCAACGTAACCGGCAGCCCTTTCTGGTCCATCAGCGGGGCCTGCATGCCACCCTGTTCACGTACTTCTTTCAGGAAGTTACCGAACTGACCGTTATGACCCATCATCAGGTGCTGGGTAAAGCCCAGTTTTGCCAGGTTATCAAACAGATAACACTGGTTAGCTGCCGGCTGGTAGAGGTTCTTATGCGAAGGCTGTCCGCAGCTGGCGCGCAGCAGGCGGATAGCCGCCGGGCCGCTGTACGACGTGGCCGAGTTGAAGTCCTTGAACTGAATATCGAAATGCGACCACAGCGGGTGCGACATCAAACCAGCCGCGTCAACGTCAGCCCAGGACAGAGAACAGATGTTAATGACCAGCAGCTCAAACGGCTGAGCATCGGCAGGCAGCGCGTCCGGGAATTTCGTCTGACGCTTATCTTCCGCAGCGTAAAAACTGGAGAGCCACGCGTTCAGGTTCGTGGATGTCGGCGGTGCAGTCTGCGCTGGAATATCCCCAACCACAGGCGTATCCCCTGCTGTCGCGACGGTCGCGGCGGCGGAACCGCCCGTGGTGGTCACGGTTGTCGTCGGCTGACCGGCTGGCCACAGCGAGAAGCTCGGGCCCGTCAGCGTCAGGACGTTAAGCCAGATCATAATCGCGACGACAAACACCGTCACCCGGATCCACTGAGACAGGAACAGCCAGGCGACCAGCAGGACAAATACCGCGCCAATCATCTGCCAGTTAATAAAGCGCTCAACCAGATCGAGCATATAGTCCGCACTGAAACCTGCGACCTGGGAGCCCTGGCTCATGATGCTTTCAGGGCCGGGCAGCCAGGTATCATGCCAGAACAGGGCGAAACCGATGGGGATAGCGACCCAGTGACGTATACGGTGCAGCCTGAGGTTCGGGATTGGCATCAGCAGGAATGCCATAAACACCAGGTTAAGCAGAGGGTGGAAATTAAGATAGCCTGCCCACAGCAGACCAAACTTCACCAGAAAGTAGAAATTCCAGCCGGACAGGCCGCGCCAGTATTGCCAGAGTGGCGATGGCGCCGAAGAGGTATAGGTAGAATTAGTCATGTTTTCGGTTTGCCTTGACGTTCGGAGCGCGACTCAGTGTTCCGGCGGGTTTAATATAGCGAGGTTTGACGAACAGTAATCTGACCGTATCGCGAATACGGCGCAGGGAATGGCGTGCATAGTAGCCAAGCGGCAAAAAAATCAGCGCGCACAGAACAACCAGTTGGATGATATCGCTGATATTCATAATGGCGCGCTCTCCTTGTTCTCATCCAGTAAGCGTAGCGGCTCAGGTACCCGACGCCAGACATGCCCGTCATGTTTCGCGTTCAGAACCGGTTTGGCACCGCTTGTCACAGGCAACGGTTTCGCCCACTTTTCAGGAGCCAGGGCACGCATCTGGACAAGCTCAGCGCTGATCAAATTATCTTCAAACCAGACCATGCGGTTCGAGAAGATATCCCCGGTAGGAAGCGGGAAGATATGGTTAAGCGCCGTATCCAGATCGTTCACCCGGCAGAAGGAGAGGAACAGCACCAGGCGGTTATCGCCAATGGTCATGATATCCCCGATACGGTTAGGGCGGCACAGAGTAAGCGCCTGCTCAACGCGAATACCCGGCACGGGGCGCAGGGCAACCATCACCCCTTTTCCGTCTGCCGGTAACAGCGTATTGCTCATCATGTTGCCCACCGCATCGCAGAAGGTGTCCCATTTCTGGTAGCCGCGCAGTTTCATCGGCTGCGTCATTGAAAGCAGGGTGCTGATATCTTCCGGAACATGTCGATTAAACTGCTGGCCCTGGATGCTTTCGATCAGCGTCAGACAGCGCGACAGGGGAGCATTCCACGGGATGACCATATTCGCGCCGCAGCCCAGTAATAAGCGCTCATCGGTGGCGCGCAGGCTGGTATTATTTTCACGCACCACAATTTTTAACGCGCTGCCGCGCTGGCGACGTAATGTGTGAATGTGCCTTGCCAGCGTTTCGATTTGGTTATTCTGGATCAACGAGAAAATAATGGTCGCCGCCTGCGTGGTGCGCGCCTCATCAAATAAGGCTTCATTGGTATCGAACAGTGACCAGTGCTCAGACAGTGCAGGCGCACCTTCCAGTACCGCAATATGGCTCAGAACGCGTTTTTCATCACTGCGTGGCTGAACTACCGTCTCTTCCTGTTGAGCAAGATGCCACTCATCCCCGACATGTTTGAGGGTAAGTTGTTGTCGGGAGCTCACCCCTTTTTCATTGCACCAGAAAGCCACGTCGTAAAGATGGCTGTCGGTCTGGACACGAATACTGGCCAGGCCATAGAGAGAACGGTATTCACTCATTAAAAGTGAAAAAAGCTTGTCATTATTACTGCCTGGGTTAACAACCAATAAGGTGCAATTTTGATTTTTTGCCCATCTGTTGATTCTTTCCAGCCATTTCAGCAGTTTTTCAGAGGGGATATTTTGCAGGCCGTTATTAGAGCATTTTAGAATCAGTAAATAGTGTTCAGGAACAATAGAACACTGAATATCGCGGGGTAAAAAGTATAGACTGTCAGCCTCCGCAGGCATGGAAAATAATCGTACTGTCTGGGGTCCACGGTCACTGTCGAGCCTGATGATTGACTTTGGCTCATCGCCCATCGTAATTATGGCCACGCGGGAATCCTTCCCCTGCGCCGCTATCGTCTGGTTTACCAGACTGATGGCATCTTCATTACGATCCGTATTAACCCACCAGACTCCTCCGACTGGCATGTGGCGCAATTCGTCCCATAATGACTGGATGCCAATAGAAAATATGGAGTCCACGGTGTCCCTCTTTTCGTCGAATTTCTATGTCTCTCAGTTTACTAGCGAAAGCGTAGAAATAAACCTAACATTGAAATTAAAGAACATCAGATTTAGCATGTAAATGAAATTTAGTGGGCAGGACGCCTCGCTGCATCTGAATCTTATGATTTTACTCAAAGGGATGAAAAAAGAATGCAAAATAACGAACCCGCAACCCCAGTCGACTCAAGTCTGGGTTACACATTCCAGAACGATTTTTTGGCACTCACGCAGGCTTTTTCTTTGCCTGAAATAGATTACACCGATATTTCCCAGCGGGAACAGTTGGCGGCGGCTATTAAACGTTGGCCGTTATTAGCTGAGTTTGCCCAACAACAATAAGGAAGCCATTGATGGCTGTACTAGGATTACAGGGCGTCCGTGGTGGGGTGGGTACAACTTCCGTTACCGCGGCGCTGGCGTGGTCATTGCAGGTATTAGGTGAATCGGTACTGGTCATTGATGCCTGTTCCGATAATTTGCTGCGCATGTCATTCAATGTCGACTTTACGCATGCAAACGGCTGGGGACGTGCGCTTCTGGACGATAAAGACTGGCGGGATGCGGGTTTGCGTTATACCTCCCAGCTCGATTTGCTTCCCTTTGGTCAATTGACCGAAACCGAGCGCGGGAATGAAGCCGCGTACCAGCGCCTGTTCTCTCGCTTCATCACCGCATTGCAGAGCCTGAAAGAGAGCGGGCACTACCAGTGGATCCTGCTGGACCTGCCGCACGGTGCCGCGTCGTTGACCCGCCAGCTGCTGGCGCAGTGCGACCATGTGCTCTCCATCGCGAACGTAGATGCGAATTGTCATATCCGTCTGCATCAGCAGCCGATGCCTGCCAATGCCCATATTCTGATCAACGATCTGCGCATTGGCAGCCAGATCCAGGACGATCTCTACCAGGTCTGGCTCCAGAGTCAGCGCCGCCTGTTGCCGATGGTGATCCATCGTGACGAAGCGATGGCGGAGTGCCTCGCGTCCAAACAACCCCTCGGGGAGTACCGTAGCGATTCACTGGCGGCGGAAGAGATCCTGACGCTGGCCAACTGGTGTCTGCTGCACTTTGCTAAACGGCCGGAGCCTGCCGGGAGTTCAGTATGAGCCGCCTGACTAACTGGCTGCTCATTCCGCCGGTCAGTTCGCGCTTAAGTGAACGCTACCGCCATTACCGTTATCACGGCGCCTCGTCGCTGAGCGCAGCGCTGGGCTGTTTGTGGATGATTCTGGCGTGGATGTTCATCCCCCTCGAGCATCCCCGCTGGCAACGCATTCGCGCGCGCCACGGTGAACTCTATCCGCATATCAACCCTGACAAGCCGCGTCCGCTGGATCCCGCGCGCTACGCTATTCAGTCCATCTGGCTACTGGCGACCTCAACGGGCGCGGAGAAAAAAACGTCCCGCTGGCGCAGCTTCGATCGTGTGCAGAACCTGCGTGAACACTACCACCAGTGGCTTGACCGGCTACCCGACCGGGTGGGCGACAAAACGGGTCATTTAGATAACCAAAAAGAGCTCGGGCACCTACACCCGGGCTTGCGGCGTTTTATTCTCGGCGTGGTTGTGGTGTTTTCGCTGATTCTTGCGCTGGTCTGTATTACCCAGCCTTTCAACCCGCTGGCGCAGTTCACCTTCCTGATCCTGCTGTGGGGCGTGGCGCTGCTGGTGCGGCGCATACCAGGGCGTTTTTCTGCCCTGATGCTGATTGTGCTATCGCTGACCGTTTCCTGCCGCTACATCTGGTGGCGATATACCTCAACGCTGAACTGGGACGATCCGGTCAGCCTGGTGTGCGGCTTAGTCCTGCTGTTTGCTGAGACTTACGCCTGGATCGTGCTGGTGGTGGGTTACTTCCAGGTTATCTGGCCGCTGAATCGACAGCCGGTGCCGCTGCCAAAAGACACGACCCAGTGGCCTACGGTGGACCTCTTCGTGCCGACCTACAACGAAGACCTGTCGGTGGTAAAAAACACCATTTACGCCGCGCTGGGTATCGACTGGCCGAAGGATAAAATCAAAATCTGGATCCTCGATGACGGTGGCCGCGCCGAGTTCCGCCAGTTCGCGGACGAAGTGGGGGTAGAGTACATCGCCCGTACCACGCATGAACACGCGAAAGCCGGTAACATCAACAATGCGCTGAAATATGCCAAAGGGGAGTTCGTCTCTATTTTCGACTGCGACCACGTGCCAACGCGCTCGTTCCTGCAAATGACCATGGGCTGGTTCCTGAAGGAGAAAGAGCTTGCGATGATGCAGACGCCGCACCACTTCTTCTCACCGGACCCGTTTGAACGTAACCTCGGTCGTTTTCGTAAAACCCCGAACGAGGGCACGCTGTTCTATGGCCTGGTGCAGGACGGGAACGACATGTGGGACGCCACGTTCTTCTGCGGCTCCTGTGCGGTGATCCGCCGGAAACCGCTGGATGAAATTGGCGGGATCGCCGTCGAGACGGTCACGGAAGATGCGCACACCTCGCTGCGTCTGCACCGTCTTGGCTATACCTCGGCCTACATGCGTATTCCTCAGGCGGCGGGGTTGGCCACGGAATCCCTGTCGGCGCACATCGGCCAGCGTATTCGCTGGGCCCGCGGCATGGTGCAAATTTTCAGGCTCGATAACCCGCTGATGGGTAAAGGGCTGAAGCTGGCGCAACGGCTGTGCTACGTCAACGCCATGTTCCACTTCCTGTCGGGTATTCCACGGCTTATCTTTCTCACAGCGCCGCTGGCGTTCCTGCTCCTTCACGCTTACATCATCTATGCGCCTGCGCTGATGATTGCCCTGTTCGTTCTGCCGCACATGATCCACGCCAGCCTGACGAACTCGAAGATTCAGGGGAAATATCGGCACTCCTTCTGGAGTGAAATTTACGAAACGGTGCTGGCCTGGTACATCGCGCCGCCAACCATGGTGGCGCTGATTAACCCGCATAAAGGGAAATTCAACGTCACCGCGAAGGGCGGGCTGGTGGAAGAGGAGTATGTCGACTGGGTGATCTCCCGGCCCTATATCTTCCTGGTGCTGCTGAATATTGTGGGCGTGATTGTTGGGATCTGGCGCTACTTCTACGGCCCGGAAAACGAAATTCTGACGGTCTTCGTGAGTATGGCGTGGGTGTTTTATAACCTGATTATCCTCGGTGGCGCGGTGGCGGTATCGGTGGAGAGCAAGCAGGTTCGCCGCGCGCATCGCGTCGAAATCAGCATGCCAGCGGCCATTGCCCGCGACGATGGACATCTCTTCTCCTGTACCGTACATGACTTTTCGGATGGCGGTCTGGGTATCAAGATCAACGGTCAGGCGAAGGTGCTGGAGGGGCAGAAGGTCAACCTACTGCTTAAGCGCGGCCAGCAGGAGTATGTCTTCCCGACGCAGGTGGTGCGTGTGAGAGGAAATGAAGTGGGTCTGCAACTGATGCCGCTGACCAAAAAACAACACATTGATTTTGTGCAGTGTACGTTTGCCCGCGCGGATACGTGGGCTCTCTGGCAGGACAGCTTCCCTGAGGATAAGCCTCTGGAAAGCCTGCTGGATATTCTTAAGCTGGGGTTCCGTGGCTATCGTCACCTTGCAGAATTTGCCCCGTCGTCGGTGAAATTAATTTTCCGGTCACTTACTTCACTGGTTTCCTGGGTCGTGTCGTTCATTCCGCGTCGACCTGAGCGAGATGAAGCGAAGCAGGCGGACCCGGTTATGGCTCAACAATGATGATAACGCGATGAAAACAAAACTTTCCTGGTTATGTGCAGTGGCAATGGGGATGAGTGCGCTCCCTGCAACAGTGGCTAACGCGGCGCCTGATAACGCAGCGACCACGCCCGCGCCAACGGTGCCTGTCGTCGCGCAAGCGACCGATCCGGTTGTGACGGCCGCGCCGGGGCAGACGGAGAACGTTGTCCCGAATCAGCCGACGACGGGGAATACGCTGCCCGGCGACAACCCGGTGGTTGGGCAGGTCATGCCTGGCGTGCCGGGAGCCAGTGCGCCGGTGGTTGCCGAAAATACGCCGTCGCGTGACGTTAAGCTGACGTTTGCCCAGATCGCGCCTCCTCCGGGCAGCATGGTTCTGCGCGGCATCAACCCAAATGGCGGTATCGAATTCGGTATGCGCAGCGATGAAGTTGTGTCAAAAGCGATGCTCAACCTGGAATACACCCCATCGCCGTCGTTGCTGCCGGTGCAGTCCCAGCTTAAGGTCTATCTGAATGACGAGCTGATGGACGTCCTGCCCGTCACCAAAGAGCAACTGGGTAAGAAAACCCTGGCTCAGGTGCCGATTAATCCGCTGTTTATCACCGACTTTAACCGCGTGCGTCTGGAGTTTGTCGGCCACTACCGCGATGTCTGTGAAAACCCGGCCAGCAGCACCCTGTGGCTGGATGTCGGGCGTAACTCTTCGCTTCAGATGACCTATCAGCCGCTGGCGTTGAAAAACGATCTCTCCGCCTTCCCGGTGCCGTTCTTCGACCCGCGTGATAACCGTCCGCTGAATCTGCCGATGGTCTTTGCCGGCTCGCCGGATGTGACCGAACAGCTGGCGGCCTCTATCGTGGCATCCTGGTTTGGTTCCCGCTCCGGCTGGCGTGGTCAAAGTTTCCCGGTCATGTACGACAAAATGCCAGACAAAAACGCGATTGTGTTTGCCACCAACGCCAAACGCCCGGCATTCCTGCGTGACCATCCGGAGGTGAAAGCACCCACCATCGAGATGATCAGCCATCCGGACAATCCGTACGTGAAGCTGCTGGTGATCTTCGGCCGTGATGACAAAGATCTGGTGCAGGCGGCGAAGGGCATTGCGCAGGGAAATATCCTGTTCCGCGGTAACAGCGTTGTGGTGGATGAGGTGAAACCGCTGCTGGCGCGTAAGCCTTATGATGCGCCGAACTGGGTACGTACCGACCGGGCAATCACCTTTGGCGAGCTGAAAACCTATGAAGAGCAATTGCAGTCAACCGGGCTTGAACCTTCTCCTGTCAGCCTGTCGCTGAACCTGCCGCCGGATCTCTATCTGCTGCGCACCAACGGCATTGATATCAACCTGAACTACCGTTACACCGCGCCGGCAACCAAAGACAGCTCGCGCATGGATATCAGCCTCAACAACCAGTTCCTGCAATCGTTCAGCCTGACCAGCAGCCAGGAGACAAACCGGTTGATGCTTCGTCTGCCTGTATTGCAGGGGCTGCTGGATGGCAAAACCGATGTGTCGATCCCGGCGCTGAAGCTCGGTGCGGTGAACCAGCTGCGGTTTAACTTCCAGTATATGAACCCCATGCCGGGTGGATCGGTGGAAAACTGTATTACCTTCCAGCCGGTGCAAAACCACGTGGTGATTGGCGATGATTCCACGATCGACTTCTCGAAGTATTACCACTTTATCGCGATGCCGGATCTGCGTGCCTTTGCTAACGCCAGCTTCCCGTTCAGCCGCATGGCTGATCTCTCTGAATCGATTGTCGTGATGCCAAAAGCGGCCAACGAAGGTCAGGTTGCCACGCTGCTGGACACCATGGGCACCGTTGGGGCGCAAACCGGCTTGCCGGCTATCAACGTGACGGTGACGGATGACGGTAGTCAGATCCAGAACAAAGATGCCGATATCATGGTCATCGGCAACATTCCGGACAAGCTGAAAGACGAGAAGCGCGTCGATCTGCTGGTGCAGGCGGCTCAGTCATGGGTCAACACGCCGCTGCGTCAGACCGAGTTCCCGAGCATCATGCCGGACAGCGGCGATCGTCAGGCCAATATCAGGACGACCGTAAGTTCAACGGGTCCGATGGCCGCGATTGTCGGCTTCCAGTCGCCGTATAACGACCAGCGCAGCGTTATCGCCCTGCTGGCGGACAGCCCACGCGGCTATGAGCTGCTCAACACGGCCATGAACGACAGCGGTAAACGGGCAGCAATGTTCGGTTCCGTCTCGGTGATCCGTGAGTCGGGGGTAAACAGCCTGCGCGTGGGGGATGTCTACTACGTCGGTCATCTGCCGTGGTTCGAACGCCTGTGGTACGCCCTGTCTAACCACCCGGTGCTGCTGGCCGTGCTGGCTGCGCTCAGCGTCGTATTGCTGGCGTGGGTACTGTGGCGTCTGCTGCGAATCATCAGCCGTCGTCGTCTTAACCCGGACCATGAGTAAGCGGTGATGAAAATCTTTCGCGGGTGTGTAGTCGCAGCGTTGATGCTGGCGGCGACGAATCTTCACGCTGCCTGTCGCTGGCCTGCCTGGGAGACGTTCAAGCAGGATTATATGAGCGAAAGTGGGCGGGTCATTGATCCCAGTGACGCGCGCAAAATCACCACCTCCGAAGGGCAAAGCTACGGGCTGTTCTTTGCCCTCGCGGCAAACGATCGCAAGGCGTTCGATCTGCTGCTGGCATGGACGCGCGATAACCTTGCCGAGGGAGATTTAGCCCAACATCTCCCGGCCTGGCTGTGGGGAAAAAAGGACGACGAAACCTGGGCGGTTATCGACCCTAACTCCGCGTCTGATGCCGATATCTGGATTGCCTGGTCGCTGCTGGAAGCCGGGCGGCTGTGGAAAAATCCCGATTACACGCGCACGGGTAAGGCGCTGTTGACGCGCATTGCCAGTGAGGAAGTGGTGAAGGTGCCGGGGCTGGGTTCTATGCTGCTGCCGGGTAAAGTCGGTTTTGCCGAAGAGAGTGTCTGGCGCTTTAACCCCAGCTACCTGCCGCCGCAGCTTGCGAGCTATTTCACCCGTTTTGGCGCGCCGTGGACGACGCTCCGTGAAACTAACCTGCGTCTGCTGCTGGAGACCGCGCCTAAAGGATTTTCCCCGAACTGGGTGAAATACCAAAAAAAGGGCGGCTGGCAGCTGTCGCAGGATGCATCCCTGATCGGCAGCTACGATGCGATTCGCGTCTATCTGTGGGTAGGGATGATGAACGATAACGATCCGCAGAAAGCCCGGCTACTGGCGCGTTTCAAGCCCATGGCGACCACCACAATCAAACAAGGCTTGCCGCCGGAGAAAGTGGATGTAGCAACCGGGAAACGCACCGGAGATGGGCCGGTAGGGTTTTCTGCCTCTCTCCTTCCGTTTTTACAAAACCGGGACGCGCAGGCGGTGCAACGCCAGCACGTCGCCGATCGTTTTCCCGATAACAATGCTTATTACAGCTACGTTCTGACCCTCTTTGGACAAGGGTGGGATCAGCATCGTTTTCGTTTCACCGTGCAAGGTGAATTACTACCGGATTGGGGCCAGGAATGCGCACGTTCACACTGAATCTACTCACCTTATCGCTTGGCCTGGCGCTAATGCCCCTGGCCCAGGCCGCCAACTCCCCGCAGCAGAGACAGCTGCTGGAACAGGTCCGTCTGGGGGAATCCACCCAGCGTGAGGATTTAGTGCGCCAGTCGCTCTATCGCCTTGAGCTGATCGATCCCAACAACCCGGATGTGATTGCCGCGCGCTTCCGCTACCTGTTACGACAGGGCGATACGGCGGGCGCGCAAAAAGAGCTGGATCGCCTGAAAGGAATGGCAGCCGATTCCAGTGCCTACCAGTCCTCCCGTACTACCATGCTGCTCTCCACGCCGGATGGTCGCCAGGCCCTCCAGCAGGCTCGCCTGCTTGCCACCACCGGGCACACGCAGGAAGCCATTGCCGCGTATGACAAACTGTTTGACGGTAAGCCGCCCAGCGGCGACATCGCGACGGAGTACTGGAACGTGGTGGCGAAAGAGCCAGCCCGCCGCAACCTGGCCATTAATCAGCTTAAGAAAATAAACGCCAGCAGTCCGGGCAACGTCCCGCTACAGTCCTCGCTGGCACAGCTTCTGTTCCAGAGCGGACGGCGTGATGAAGGGTTCGCGGTGTTGCAGGAGATGGCCAAATCGAATAATGGCCGCAGTCAGGCGTCGGACATGTGGTACCAGCAGATCAAAGATCAGCCGGTCAGCAGCGCCAGCGTCACCGCGCTGCAACAATACCTGAGCGTATTCAGCGATGGCGATAACGTGACGGCGGCGCGCACCCAGCTTGAAGCACAGCAAAAACAGCTCGCCGATCCGGCGTTCCGCGCCAAAGCCGAAGGGTTAGCCGCAGTGGATGCCGGGCAGGGCAGTAAAGCGGTAACGGAGTTGCAAAAAGCAGTCAGCGCCAACCACGCTGACAGTGAAGCCGTAGGCGCTCTGGGGCAGGCCTATTCTCAGAAAGGCGATCGCGCGCGTGCGGTTGCGCAGTTTGAAAAGGCGATCGCCCTCGATCCGCAGAGCGATAACCGGGGCAAATGGGACAGCCTGCTGAAGGTCAACCGATACTGGCTGCTGATCCAGCAGGGGGATAACGCCCTGAAAGCCAACAATACGGCCCAGGCCGAACGCTATTACCAGCAGGCGCGCAATATCGACAATACTGACAGCTACGCGGTTCTGGGGCTCGGTGATGCGGCGGCGGCGCGCAAAGATAACGACGCGGCCGAGCGCTATTACCGCCAGGCGTTGCGGATGGACAGCGGCAACAGCAACGCGGTGCGCGGTCTCGCCAATATTTATCGCGCGCAGTCTCCGGAGAAGGCGACGCAGTTTATTCAGTCGCTCTCTGCCAGTCAGCGCCGCAGCATTGATGATATTGAACGTAGCCTGACGAACGAGCAGCTGTCAGCCCAGGCTGAACAGCTGGAAAGCGAGGGGAAATATGCGCAGGCCGCAGAAATTCAGCGCCGACGCCTTGCGCTTTCCCCGGGCGACGTGTGGATCACCTACCGACTGTCACGCGATCTGTATAGCGCGGGTCAGCGCAGCCAGGCGGATAACCTGATGCGTCAGCTGGCAAGTCAGAAACCGGGCGATCCGGATCAGGTTTACGCCAGCGGGCTGTACCTGTCCGGTAACGATCAGGACCGGGCGGCGCTGGCGCATCTGAACACGCTGCCGCGCGACAAGTGGAACGGCAACATTCAGGCGCTGGCGGACCGCCTGCAAAGTAACCAGGTGCTGGAAACCGCCAACCGCCTGCGCGACAGTGGAAAAGAGCAGGAGGCGGAAACGTTGCTTCGCCAGCAGCCTCCGTCCACCCGTATCGACCTGACGCTGGCGGACTGGGCTGAACAGCGGGGCGATCATGAGGCCGCGAAAACCGCCTACAACACCATTCTGCAACGCGAACCGCAGAACGAAGACGCGATCCTCGGCCTGACCGAGGTCTCTCTTGCCCAGGGCAACAAGGACTCGGCGCGCGCGGCGCTGGCGAAACTGCCCGCGGCACAGAACGGCGAACCGCTCTCCATCAATATGCAGCGCCGGCTTGCCATGGCGCAGGCCGGACTGGGTGATCCTGCCGCGGCCGAAAAGACCTTCAACGCCATTCTTCCGCAGGCCAAATCGCAGCAGCCTTCGATGGAAAGTGCGCTGGTGATGCGCGATGCCGCCCGTTTCCAGGCACAAAATGGTCAGCCTCAGCAGGCGCTGGACACCTGGAAAGATGCGATGGTCTCATCGGGCATCACAACGACCCGTCCGACCGATAACGACAGCTTTACGCGACTCACGCGTAATGATGAGAAAGATGACTGGCTGAAGCGCGGCGTGCGCAGCGATGCAGGCGATCTTTATCGTCAGCAGGATCTGAACGTCACGCTGCAACACGACTACTGGGGCTCCAGCGGCACGGGAGGCTATTCCGACCTGAAAGCGCACACCACCATGCTCCAGGTTGATGCGCCGCTGTCGGATGGACGTATGTTCTTCCGTAGCGATCTGGTCAATATGAACGCCGGTTCCTTTGACACCGATAACGGAACTTACGATCCGACATGGGGTACCTGTGCCGAAACGCCATGTCACGGCAGCACGAACCAGTCGGCCAACGGCGCCAGCGTGGCCGTCGGCTGGCAGAACAAAACCTGGGCGTGGGATATCGGTACAACGCCGATGGGCTTCGACGTGGTCGATGTGGTGGGCAGCCTGAGCTACAGCAACGATTTAGGGCCGATTGGCTACACCCTGAACGCCCATCGCCGTCCGATTTCCAGCTCGGTGCTGGCCTTCGCCGGGCAAAAAGATCCCAATACCGACACCACCTGGGGCGGCGTGCGTGCCACCGGTGGCGGCGTGAGCATGAGCTACGACAAAGGCGAAGCTAACGGTATCTGGTCAAGCCTGAGTGCCGACAGCCTCACCGGGAAGAATGTCGAAGATAACTGGCGCGTCCGCTGGATGACCGGCTATTACTACAAGCTCATCAATCAGAACAACGAACGCCTGACGGTGGGCGTGTCCAACATGCTCTGGCATTACGATAAGGATTTAAGTGGCTATTCGCTGGGCCAGGGCGGTTACTACAGTCCCCAGGAGTATGTGTCGTTCGCCTTACCGGTGAACTGGCGTAAACGCACAGAGAACTGGTCATGGGAGCTGGGCGGCTCCGTCTCCTGGTCTCATTCAAAAACAAAAGATGTGATGCGTTATCCGTTACAGGGGCTGATCCCGGACAATGAGCCAGGCCGTTATACCGATAAAGGTGTGATGGAAACCGGAAGTAGCTCGTCAGGCACGGGTTATACCGCAAGGGCGATTGTTGAACGCCGCGTGACGTCCAACTGGTTTGTCGGTCTGGGCGTCGATATTCAGGAAGCAAAAGACTATACCCCGAGCCATGCGCTGCTCTACGTTCGGTATTCTGCCGCGGGCTGGCAGGGTGATATGGACTTACCACCGGAACCGCTGGTGCCTTATGCAGACTGGTGATCGGATTTTTACTTAATCTAATTGTAAGTCTCTCTTAAAAGTGCAGCTATCGGGTATACTCGGACGCACCAGGTTTACACCCTGGTGCGCCCTGCGCTTCGAGTTTTGTGGAGAGTCATTTTGCGTGTCAGCCGTTCCTTAACGATCAAACAGATGGCGATGGTGTCTGCCGTCACAATGCTGTTTGTCTTCATCTTCTGCGTCATTTTGCTGTTTCACTCCGTACAGCAGAATCGCTACAACACGGCTTCGCAACTGGAAAGTATTGCCCGCTCGGTGCGGGAACCCCTGTCAGCCTCGATCCTGAAAGGGGATATCCCCGAGGCGGAATCCATCCTGAAGCGCATTCAGCCCGCTGGTATCGTGAGCCGCGCGGATGTTGTACTGCCGAACCAGTTCCAGGCGCTGCGGATGAGCTTTATCCCGGAGCGTTCCGTCCCGATGATGGTGATGCGCCTGTTTGAACTGCCGGTGCAAATTTCCCTGCCTCTCTACTCCCTGGAAAGACCGGCTAACCCGCAACCGCTGGCCTACCTGGTGCTACAGGCCGACTCGTACCGCATGTATAAATTCGTCATGAGTTGGGTTGCTACATTAGTGACCACTTACTTACTTTTGACATTAATGCTGAGCGTGGCGCTGACGTGGTGTATCAACCGGTTAATTGTGCATCCGTTGCGCCGCATAGCCCGGGAGCTGAACGACCTCTCTCCACAGGAGCACATGGGGCATCAGCTTCCGTTGCCGCGCCTGCATCACGACGATGAAATTGGCATGCTGGTCCGCAGTTACAATATCAACCAGCAGCGTGTCCTGCGTCAGCAGGAAGAGCTCAGTAGCAACGCCACCCGTTTTCCGGTATCTGATCTGCCAAACAAAGCGTTTTTAATGGCCTTGCTGGAGCAGACCGTCGCCCGCCAGCAGACCACCGCGCTGATGGTAATTGCCTGCGAAACCTTGCAGGACACGGCGGGCGTGCTGAAAGAGAGCCAGCGCGAAATGCTGTTACTGACGCTGGTGGAAAAGGTGAAATCCGTTCTGGCGCCGCGCATGGTGCTCACCCAGGTCAGCGGCTATGACCTGGTGGTGATCGCGAACGGTGTTAAAGAGCCGTGGCACGCCATTACGCTAGGTCAGCAAGTACTCACTGTCATTAATGAGCGGCTGCCCATTCAGGGTATCCAGCTTCGCCCGAGCGCCAGCATCGGTATTGCGATGTACTCCGGGGGGCTGACCGCCGAGCAGCTTTATCGTCGGGCTTTCTCGGCCGCGTTCACCGCGCGGCGGAAAGGGAAAAACCAGATCCAGTTCTTTGATCCGGAGCAGATGGAAAAAGCCCAGCAGCGCCTGACGGAAGAGAGCGACATTCTGACGGCGATGGACAATCGCCAGTTTGCGCTCTGGCTACAGCCGCAGGTCAATTTGCGCACGGGTGAAGTGACCAGCGCCGAAGCGTTGCTGCGTATGCAACAGCCGGACGGCACGTGGGAGCTGCCTGAAGGGATGATCGAACGTATCGAGTCCTGCGGCCTAATGGTCACCGTCGGCTACTGGGTGCTGGAAGAGTCTTGCCGCCAGCTTGCGGCCTGGCAACAACGGGGCATCACGCTGCCGCTGTCGGTGAATCTCTCTGCGCTACAGCTGATGCACCCGACCATGGTGCCGGAGATGCTTGAGTTGATCCATCGCTACCGCATCCAGCCCCACACGTTGATCCTGGAAGTCACCGAGAGCCGTTGTATCGATAATCCTGACGACGCTGTCGCCATCCTGAAACCGCTGCGTAATGCCGGGATCCGCATTGCGCTGGACGATTTCGGTATGGGGTATTCCGGCCTGCGTCAGCTCCAGCACATGAAAACGTTGCCGGTGGACGTCCTGAAAATCGACAAAACCTTTGTGGAAGGGCTGCCGGAGGATTGCAGCCTGGTGCAGGCCATTATTCAGATGGCGCACAGCCTGAATCTGCACGTCATTGCCGAGGGTATTGAAACCGACGCCCAGCGTGAGTGGCTGGCTGCGGCGGGCGTAGAGAGCGGACAGGGCTTCCTGTTTGATCGCGCCGTACCGACGGATATCTTTGAGCAACGCTATCTCGCCGACGCTGGCAATAACGCAAAAGTGTAATTTTGTTGCTGGCTTGTGCGAGCCAGCTCAAAGTTCTTAACATTTGTGTTTCAAATTTGAACCCCGTTTATTTCTGTCCTGTTATGTGGGTGTTATTTTAAAGCCGCAGGTTAACCATAACCTTACAAAGCCTGTAGTTTTTCTTTCCAGGGACACCCTATGAAAACCTCACTCTTCAAAAGTCTTTACTTCCAGGTCCTGACAGCCATCGCCATCGGTATTCTGCTCGGTCACTACTACCCGGAGCTGGGCGCGCAGATGAAACCGCTTGGCGACGCGTTCGTTAAGCTCATCAAAATGATCATCGCGCCGGTCATTTTCTGTACCGTGGTGACCGGTATCGCTGGCATGGAAAGCATGAAGGCGGTCGGGCGTACGGGGGCGGTTGCCCTGCTGTACTTCGAGATTGTCAGTACCATCGCGCTGATTATCGGCCTGATTATTGTCAACGTGGTACAGCCTGGCGCGGGCATGAACGTTGACCCGGCCACGCTGGATGCGAAAGCGGTGGCGGTTTACGCTGAACAGGCGAAAGATCAGGGGATTGTTGCCTTCCTGCTGGACGTGATCCCGAGCAGCGTGATTGGCGCGTTCGCCAGCGGAAACATCCTCCAGGTACTGCTGTTTGCCGTGCTGTTTGGCTTTGCCCTGCACCGTCTTGGCAGCAAAGGCCAGCTGATTTTTAACGTCATTGAAAGCTTCTCGCAGGTTATCTTCGGCATCATCAACATGATTATGCGTCTGGCCCCGATTGGCGCCTTTGGCGCGATGGCCTTCACCATCGGGAAATACGGCGTCGGCACGCTGGTACAGCTGGGCCAGCTGATCGTCTGCTTCTACATCACCTGTATTCTGTTTGTGGTGGTGGTGCTCGGCTCCATCGCCCGTGCGACCGGCTTCAGCATCTTCAAATTTATCCGTTACATTCGTGAAGAGCTGCTGATTGTCCTCGGCACATCCTCTTCGGAGTCCGCGCTGCCGCGTATGCTCGATAAAATGGAAAAGCTGGGCTGCCGTAAGTCAGTGGTGGGGCTGGTTATTCCTACGGGCTACTCTTTTAACCTGGATGGCACCTCGATATACCTGACGATGGCGGCGGTCTTTATTGCCCAGGCCACTAACAGCCACATGGATATCTTCCATCAGATTACGCTGCTGGTGGTGCTTCTGCTCTCTTCAAAAGGGGCGGCGGGCGTAACGGGCAGCGGATTTATCGTGCTGGCGGCCACCATTTCGGCGGTGGGCCATCTGCCGGTGGCGGGCCTGGCCCTGATCCTCGGTATTGACCGCTTTATGTCTGAAGCCCGTGCGTTAACCAACCTGGTCGGCAATGGCGTGGCGACGATTGTGGTGGCGAAGTGGGTGAAAGAGCTGGATCACAAGAAGCTTAACGATACGCTGAATAACCGCACATCTGAGGACAAAACCCCCGGTTTATCCTCTTAATCCCTCATAAATGCCCGTATTCTCTTGTGGGGATGCGGGCACCTGCGCATAATAACCGTTCATACCTGTCATAATTCGACAAGATTTTTTTTGGGTATATTTCACTTCCGCCCGTGACGTTTAGCTGAACACGCTGTCTAATCGGAAGGTTTTCATCGTCATCTTTGAGTGCTCACGTCGCGAGACACTCTCTTTAACCAGGAATGTTGATCAGGGGTTCACATGCAGGGCACAAAAATTCGACTCTTAACCGGCGGTTTGCTGATGATGGCAGCAGCCAGTTATGTGCAGGCAGATGCGCTCCAGCCAGACCCGGCCTGGCAACAGGGAACACTGGCGAACGGTTTCCAGTGGCAGGTATTATCCACTCCGCAACGTCCGAGCGATCGCATTGAAATCCGTCTTTCTGTGAATACCGGCTCCCTCACTGAAAGCACCCAGCAGACCGGCTTAAGCCACTTTATTCCTCGACTGGCGCTCACCCAGAGCGGCAGTTTGCAGGCGGTTCAGGTGCGTTCTTTATGGCAACAGGCCATCGATCCGAAACGCCCGCTGCCCCCGGCTGTGGTCTCCTATGACTACACCATGTTTAACCTGAGCCTGCCCAACAACCGTAACGATCTGCTTAAAGAAGCGCTTACCTATCTATCCGATGCCACCGGCAAACTGGCGATTACGCCTGAGACCGTAAACTATGCGTTGAGCAACAGCGACATGGTGGCGACCTGGCCGACGGATACCAAAGAAGGCTGGTGGCGCTACCGCCTGAAAGGGTCCACGCTGCTTGGCCACGACCCGGCAGAACCGCTGAAACAGCCGGTGGATGCAGAGCAGGTGAAATCTTTCTACCAGCAGTGGTACACCCCGGATGCCATGACCCTCATTGTAGTGGGCAACGTGGACAGCCGTGCGGTGATAGAGCAGATCAACAAAGCCTTTGGCGATCTGAAAGGGAAGCGTGAAACGCCTGCCCCTGTTCCTACCTTGTCCCCGCTGCGTCCTGAGACGGTCAGCATCATGACGGATACCGTGCGTCAGGATCGTCTTTCAATGATGTGGGATACGGCCTGGCAGCCGATCCGCGAGTCTTCTGCGCTGCTGCGTTACTGGCGTGCGGATCTCGCGCGTGAAGCGCTGTTCTGGCACGTTCAGCAGACGCTCAGCAAGAACAACGTGAAAGATATTGGCCTGGGCTTTGACTGCCGTGTGCTGTTCCAGCGCGCCCAGTGCGCCATTAACGTGGAATCGCCGGGCGATAAGCTCAATGCCAATCTCGGCGTGGTGGCGAAAGAGCTGGCTAAAGTGCGTAAAGAGGGCCTGTCTGAAGAGGAGTTTAACGCGCTGGTGGCGCAGAAATCCCTTGAATTGCAGAAACTGTTCGCCACTTATGCCCGCGCCGATACCGATATCTTAATCAGCCAGCGCATTCGCTCCTTGCAGAATCAGGTGGTGGATATCGCGCCGGAGCAGTATCAGAAACTGCGTCAGGACTTCCTGAACGGTCTGACCGTGGAGATGCTGAATCAGGATCTGCGCCAGCAGTTGTCGCAGGATATGGCGTTGATTCTGTTACAGCCGAAAGGTGAGCCGGAATATGACATGAAAGAGTTGAAGGCCACCTGGAACGCCATCATGGCGACGGCGCCGCAGCCAGCGCAAACGGCAGCCGATGATTTACATCAGGATGCGAGCGATATTCCGCAGGGCCAGTAAGCCCTGCGTCCCCTCTCCCTGTGGGAGAGGGTTAGGGTGAGGGCATCAGCCCGCCCAGTCCTTAAGCAGGCATCGCCTCGCGCGGAATAATCGCTCCGCGATACTGAATCACCGTGCTGGCCGTTAAATGACCGCGCTGCGCCGCCGCTTCCGGCGTACCTCCCGTCAGACGTACCGCCAGATACCCCGCGCTGAAAGAATCTCCCGCCGCAGTGGTATCGATCACTTTCTCTTTCGCCAGCTTCACCGCCGGGACCTCTGTCACGGCTTCACCTGCAACCGCCACCAGGCAAGACTCCGCCCCACGCTTGATCACCACTTCGCTGACCCCGGCAGCCTGCGTCCGGGCGATGACCTCATCAACCGGTTTTTCGCCCCACAGAGCATCTTCATCATCCAGCGTCAGGAAGGCGATATCGGTGCATTCGAGCATCTGCTGGTAGACCTGCTGCGTCTCTTCGCGGCTGGCCCACAAACGTGGACGGTAGTTGTTATCGAAAATCACCTTACCGCCATTGGCACGGCATTCGCGCAGCAGTGACAGCAGCTTTTCACGGCTCTCCTGGCTCAGGATCGCCAGGCTGATCCCGCTCAGGTAGAGATAATCGAAGGTCGCCAGTTCTTCGCAAATGGCAGCGGCGGCCTCGCTTTCCAGCCAGAATTTGGCGGCCGCTTCATTACGCCAGTAATAGAAGGTGCGCTCGCCGGTGCTGTCGGTTTCGATGTAGTACAAACCCGGCAGGCGGTTTTCCATTCGCTGGATCAGCGAGGTCCCAACGTTTTCACCCTGCCAGGCTTCCAGCATCTGCTGGCTGAAGCTGTCCGTTCCCAGCGCGGTAACGTAGCTCACGCTCAGCGCGTCGGGGGAGACCTGACGGGCAATGTAAACGGAGGTGTTCAATGTATCGCCACCAAAACCGCGGCTGACTTCCGCGCCTTTCTGGGACAGCTCAATCATGCATTCGCCAATCACGGCAATTTTTTTAGACATAGTCGTGAACCTGAACAAAGTAATTAAGGGTAGTGTGCGCTGTGTGTTTTTTATGGTCAACTATATTAAAACGACGTTCCATTATTTTTTTTGAGCCAGCGCGTATTCCGGCATATTTCTGTCATCATAATTTCATTTTCCCGGTGAATTGAACATAAAGTTCTCACCTGGCGGGCCGATAACTCAGTGACGAGTCCAGAAAGGCTATCCCATACAACAGGACATCCGAAATGAAGTCAGAGCAGGTTATCCAGCGGCTGAGCACTACGCCTGAGGCAAGTATTGAGAACTTGCAGGAGCATCGCTACTGGCTGCAATGTGAGCGAGCGTACACTTATCAGCCCATCTACCGTACCGACGGTCGGTTAATGGCGATTGAGGTGTTAACGGTCGTCACTCATCCATCGAATCCTTCACAGCGTATTGCACCGGACCGCTATTTTGCGGAGGTTGCCGTGCGTCAGCGTATCGACGTGCTGGAAGAGCAGCTGAGAATGCTGGCGACGAAGCAGGCGTTCTTCAAGCAGCACGGTATTCTGGCGTCGGTGAACGTGGATGGCCCCACCCTGATGGCGTTACGTCAGAATGCGACGTTGCAGGCGCTGATTGCTACCTTGCCATGGATGCGCTTCGAGCTGGTGGAACATGTTCAGCTGCCGCAGGACTCCTCGTTTGCCTCGATGTGTGAGTTTGGCCCGCTGTGGCTGGATGATTTCGGTACCGGTATGGCCAACTTCTCCGCCCTGAGCGAAGTGCGTTATGACTACATCAAAGTGGCCCGCGATCTGTTTATCATGCTGCGCCAGACGCCGGAGGGACGGAACCTGTTTACGATGCTCCTGCAACTGATGAACCGCTATTGCCAGGGCGTCATTGTGGAAGGCGTAGAAACGCTGGAGGAGTGGCGCGACGTGCAAAATTCTCCGGCAGCGGCGGCACAGGGTTATTTCCTCTCTCGTCCTGTCCCCATGGATACCCTGGAAAAGGTGATAACCAGCCTCTGATCTGCCCGCTTCCCTTTGTCTGAACTATAGTTTTAGAGGCAAGTTCATCAGGAAAGGGGACAACAATGACAAAAACAACCAGGGTGATTTCCTGGACAGCAGGGATTTTCTTGTTGCTGATCGTGGTCTTAATCATCATTATCGCCACGTTTGACTGGAACCGCCTCAAACCGACCATCAACCAGAAAGTCTCAACCGAGCTGAACCGCCCCTTCGCAATACGTGGCGATTTGGGCGTCGTGTGGGAGCGCCAGAAAGAGGAAACTGGCTGGCGGAGCTGGGTGCCCTGGCCGCACGTTCATGCCGACGATATTATTCTCGGTAACCCGCCCGACATCCCCGAAGTAACCATGATCCACCTGCCGCGAGTGGAAGCCACGCTGGCGCCGTTAGCCCTGTTAACCAAAACGGTGTATCTGCCGTGGATCAAACTCCAGCAGCCCGACGCGCGGCTGATTCGCCTGTCAGAGAAAAACAACAACTGGACGTTCGATCTCGCCAGCAGCGGCGATAAAGATCAGAATGCGCAGCCCTCTTCGTGGTCTTTCCGCCTCGACAATATTCTGTTCGATCGGGGGCGGATCGCCATTGACGATAAAATGAGTAAGGCTGACGTGGAGATCCTCGTCGATCCGCTGGGCAAGCCGCTGCCGTTTAGCGAAGTAACGGGCAGCAAAGCCAAAGGCGATGACAGCAAAGCGGGCGATTACGTCTTTGGCCTGACGGCGAAAGGGCGCTACAACGGCCAGCCGCTCACCGGTAAAGGCAAAATCGGCGGCATGCTGGCGCTCAGGAGCGAGGGCACGCCGTTCCCGGTGCAGGCGGATTTTCGCTCCGGCAATACCCGCGTGGCGTTCGTGGGCACGGTTAACGACCCGATGAACATGGGCGGCGTCGACCTCCAGCTTAAGTTTGCCGGTGATTCGCTGGGGGAACTGTACGATCTCACCGGCGTACTGCTGCCGGATACTCCGCCGTTTGAAACGGACGGGCACCTGGTTGCCAAAATCAACACCGAAAAATCGTCCGTCTTTGACTACCGTGGATTCAACGGCCGCATCGGCGACAGCGATATCCACGGCACGCTGACCTACACCACCGGTAAACCGCGCCCGAAACTGGAGGGGGACGTTGAATCCCGCCAGCTGCGTCTGGCCGATCTTGGTCCGCTGATTGGCGTAGATTCGGGCAAAGGCACGAAGTCTAAAGAGGTTAAAAAGGACGTTCAGCCTGCGGGTAAAGTGCTGCCCTATGACCGCTTCGAAACCGACAAATGGGACGTGATGGATGCGGATGTGCGCTTCAAAGGACGTAAAATCGAGCATGGCAGCACGCTGCCGCTGAGCAACCTCTCGACCCATATCATCCTGAAAAACGCCGACCTGCGCCTGCAACCGCTGAAGTTTGGCATGGCCGGGGGAACCATTTCATCGAATATCCACCTGGAGGGGGATAAAAAGCCGATGCAGGGAAGGGCGGAGATCCAGGCGCGTCGGCTGAAGCTGAAAGAGCTGATGCCGGACGTGGAGCTGATGCAGAAAACCCTCGGTGAGATGAACGGCGACGCGGATATTCGCGGCACGGGTAACTCCGTAGCGGCGCTGCTGGGCAGCGGAAACGGCAACCTGAAACTGCTGATGAACGACGGGCTGGTGAGCCGTAACCTGATGGAGATCCTGGGGCTGAACGTCGGGAACTTTATCATCGGGCAAATCTTCGGTGACGACGAAGTACGCGTTAACTGCGCGGCGGCAAATCTGGATCTGGTCAACGGCGTGGCGCGTCCGCAGATCTTCGCCTTCGACACGGAAAACGCGGTTATCAACGTCACCGGTACCGCCAGCATGGCGTCCGAGCAGCTCGATTTAACCATCGATCCGGAAAGCAAAGGCATTCGTATCATCACCCTGCGCTCGCCGCTGTACGTTCGCGGAACCTTCAAAGATCCGCAGGCGGGCGTGAAGGCTGGGCCGTTGATTGCGCGTGGTGCGGTCGCCGCCGCGCTCGCTACGCTGGTGACCCCTGCGGCGGCGCTGCTGGCGTTGATTTCGCCGTCAGAAGGCGAAGCGAATCAGTGTCGGACGATTTTGTCGCAGATGAAGAAGTAGTCCCGTTTCTCCCTCTCCCTGTGGGGTGAGGGATCCCCACAAAATAATGCCTGCACAGACGGCCCCCTCTCCCTTGAGGGAGAGGGCTGGGGTGAGGGGGAACATACGGCTCTGGTGGTCATTCCGTTCACGTTATGTTCCTTACTACTCTGTCACAACATAACCGGTGAACGTGCCAGGGTGGCTCAGTCGCCACCACCCTGGCGACCCGCCCTCTCGGCGCATCCCCGCGCCTCGCCCCGGCATTCACTTACAGCGCCTGATGCTTCGTCTCATGCGTCAGCAGCAACGCAATCAGCGTCAGCGCTGCCATTGCCGCCAGATAGACACCCACATAGAACAGGCCATAGTTTGCCTGAAGCCAGGTGGCGATATACGGGGCTACCGAGGCGCCCAGAATCGACGAAACGTTATAGGAGAACGAGGCGCCGGTGTAACGCACTTCAGTCGGGAACAGCTCCGGCAGCAGCGCGCCCATTGGGCCAAAGGTCAGCCCCATCAGGCTCAGGCCAATCAGCAGATACGCCATCACCAGCGCAGGGCTACCTGAACCCAGCAGCGGCGGGAAGACAAACAGCGCGAACAGAATAATCAGGGAGGTGATGACGATCATGCTTGAACGACGGCCAAATTTATCCGCCAGCAGGCCCGCGACAGGCACCATCACACCAAATCCGATGACCGCCATCATCAGCATCCACAACACTTCGTTACGTGGCAGGCCCAGGCCGACCGGCGCGGCGGCAGTACTGAAGGTCATGGAGTAAACGGTCATGATGTAGAACAGCGTGTAGGTCGCCAGCATGATGAACGTGCCCAGCACGGTCACGCGGAGGTGTTTGGTCAGCAGCGTCCCCAGCGGAACTTTAACCTGCTTTTTCGCCGCGGCGACTTTAGCAAAGACCGGCGTCTCGTGCAGCGACACGCGCACGTACAGGCCAATCAGCACCAGCACAGCAGAGAAGACGAACGGAATACGCCAGCCCCAGCTCATGAACTGTTCATCGGTCAGCAGCCAGGAGAGGAGCAGGAAGGTGCCGTTAGCAAAGAAGAACCCAATCGGTGCGCCCAGCTGCGGGAAAGAGCCATACAGGGCACGCTTGCGCGCCGGAGCGTTTTCGGTCGCCAGCAGTGCCGCGCCGCCCCATTCCCCGCCCAGCCCCAGACCCTGACCAAAGCGCGCCAGCGCCAGCAGCACAGGCGCCAGAATGCCGATAGTTTCATAGGTCGGCAGCAGGCCGATGGCGACGGTGGAGATCCCCATCGTCAGCAGCGAGGCAACCAGCGTCACTTTACGGCCAACGCGATCGCCAAAATGCCCAAAGACCGCTGAACCAATCGGACGCGCAACGAAGGCGATAGCAAAGGTGGCTAAAGACTGTAGCGTGGCTGCCGTCGGGTCGCCCTGAGGGAAGAAAATATGCGGAAAGACAATGACCGCAGCGGTGGCGTAAATATAAAAGTCGAAGAACTCAATGGCGGTGCCAATCAGCGATGCGACGACGACTTTATTGCGCGAGTTGACCGGAACGTGTTCCGCCCCTTCGTTAAGTGTGGTGGCTGTTGCTTGCATAATATTTTCTTATTTTTGGACGAACGAAGGGCCATATTAGGCATAGCAAAAGCGACATTTCAATCTGTAACAAAGGCGTGGTGTGGTCATAAAAGCAACAAAAAGCGCATAATTTTCAGACCAGCGAAAACACTTCTATGAAATGCTTCACACTTTTTAAATATCAGTCATTAAAACTGGTTTTGCGTTAAATAAAAGTTACGGACTGGATTTATATGCTGAAATGGCGGATCGGGCTGAAATATCAGCCCGACAGGACATCAGCGGTGGGTTTTACCCGGCATGCGCGGGTCATCTTTATACTCAGCCGTGGCGATCCACGCGGCGCAGAACAGCGTCAGGCGAGCGAAGAAATAGAAGAAAGCCATCAGCCCCAGCACCGAACCAAAGGCCGCGCCGGAGGGCGACTTCACCAGCGACGGCAGCGTATAGGTCATCACAATTTTGATCACTTCAAAGCCAATGGCGGCAATCAACGTCCCACGGATCAGCGCCTTCTTGCGCGGCCGATGGCGGGGCAAACGCCAGAAGATCCAGAAGAACAGCAGGTAGTTAGCAAAGATGGAGATGGCAAGCCCTATACCGCGCCAGGCCGGTTTCAGCCATTCAATGTAATCCAGGTACAGCGCGGAGATAATCATCTGCTGCGCGGAACCGGCGACCGAGGTGATAGAGAGCGTGATGACCAGCGCCACCAGCAGCCCAATCAGCGAAATAAAGTCGCGCAGATACTTCACCCATATCTTCTCCTGATCCTGCGGCCTACGCTCCCAGACGTCACGCGACTGGGCGCGAATAGCCTCACGCAGGTTGCCCATCCAGTTCACCCCGGAATAGAGCGCAATCAGCAACCCGACGATACCCACGGTGGTACGCTGCTGCACGGCGGTGTTGATGGTGCTTTTGAGCGTTGTGGCGAGCGTCTGGTCGCTGACGTTGGTCAGGATCTTATTGAAGATGTCCTGCAACAGCGTCGGGTGAGACGCCAGCACAAAACCGGCGGCGGCAAATGACACCATCAGGATGGGGATCATCGACAGGAACGAGAAATAGGTAATCGCCGCGCCAAACTGATTTCCCATGCGGTCGTTAAAGCGCTCAGCGGCGCGTATCAGGTGAGCAATCGCGGGTATCTGCTGAATTTTTTCGGCTATGCCGGTCACGGTACCCAGCGCTTTGCTGGCCGTTCCAGGCTCTTTCGGCGCTTCAGGCTCGTTATCCATCTTTTTGATGGGTTCATAATCTAAATGTTGAGTCGGTCGTTGCGGGTTATTTTCCGGCGTCACGCGCATTTTCCTTTTCGTTGAGCTGGATGTTACTGAATTATAGCTTGCGACTAGTCCACGTAACCTTTTGTGAGTTCGGTAAGCCACTCCATAAACACATGCACCCGACGGGAGAGGTTACGGCGGTGGGGATAAATGAGGGAGACGGGCATTGGTTCAGCCCGATATTGCGGCAGGATCTCAACGAGTTTTTTCGTGCGCAGGGCATCACGCACCCCGACGCGCGGGACCTGAATAATGCCAAGCCCGGCGACACAGGCAGCCTGGTAGGTTTCCGTGCTATTAACCGTCAATACGCCCCCCGTTTTTACCCACTGGGTCGCGCTGCCGTTGTAATATTCAAAACCCTGCGGACGGGTGCCCAGCGTGGCGGAGTAGTGAATGAGGGCATGCGAAGCCAAATCGTCCAGCGTCTCAGGGTAGCCAAATCGCGTCAGATAATCCGGGCTGGCGCAATTAATCACCGAGAGCTTCCCAAGCGGCCGGGCGATAAGCCCGGAGTCCTTTAAGTTTCCCACGCGAACCACGCAGTCAAATCCTTCGCGGATGACATCGACCAGACGATCGCTGCTACTCAGCTCCAGTTCAATGCCGGGAAACTGTTGTAAAAATGCAGGCAGTTTCGGAATGACGACATTTCGCACAATGGCAACGGGCATATCCACACGTAGCCGACCGCTGATGGTTGAAGGGTCGTGCAGGAACATGCCGTCCAGTTCGTCCAGATTCATCAGCAGATCTTTGGCGCGCTCGTAATAAACCATGCCGTCCTGCGTCAGGCTGACGCGGCGGGTAGTGCGGTGCAGCAGCTGCGTGCCCAGCGCGTTTTCCAGTGCCTGGATCTGTCGCGATACGCTCCCCTTCGGCAGGCTTAACGTCTCCGCCGCGCGGGAAAAACTCTCCAGTTCCGCGACCCGAAGGAAAAGCTGCATTGCGTGTATTTTATCCATAGATGTTGGTCATTGTTGTTAAGAATGAAACAGTGAAGCGCTCACGGCACTATTTATTGATTTTCTACCATCTAATAAGCTCTTTCTCAATCTTCATCACAGCCGAAACGAGGTGAATTATGAGTGAACGTATTGCTTTAGTGACGGGCGGTAGCCGCGGCCTGGGTAAAAATGCCGTTTTGAAGCTGGCCGCGGAAGGGACAGGCATTATCCTCACCTGGAACAACAGCCAGCAGGAGGCGCAGGAAGTTGTGCGCGAAATCGAGGGAAAAGGCGGAAAAGCGGCAACATTGCAGCTCAACGTCGGCGATACGGCAAGCTTTTCGCGCTTTGCTCAAAAGGTGAAAGATACCCTTAAACACGTCTGGCAACGTGACACCTTTGACTATTTAGTGAACAACGCAGGTACAGGGTTATATGCACCCTATACCGAGACGACCGAGGCGCAGTTTGATGATGCGATGAACATTCACTTCAAAGGACCGTTTTTCCTCACGCAACAGCTGCTGCCGCTCATAAAAGACGGAGGGCGGATCCTGAACGTCTCCAGCGGACTGGCCCGTTTTACTCAGCCCGGTTCAGGAACCTACGCGGCAATGAAAGGGGCGATGGAGGTGCTGACCCGCTATCAGGCAAAAGAGCTTGGCGCGCGCGGAATTTCCGTCAATATCATCGCGCCCGGCGCGATTGAAACCGACTTTGGGGGCGGGCGAGTGCGGGATAATGCGGAGCTTAACCAGCTGCTGGCCTCGCAGACAGCGCTGGGACGCGTGGGCCTGCCCGATGATATTGGTGACGCCATTGCGGCGTTGCTCAGTGACAAACTGGGCTGGATGAATGCGCAACGTATTGAAGTTTCAGGCGGTATGTTTCTGTAATGTTCAGTCTTAAGGGGGAAGGAACCCTCTTAAGGAAATCCTTAAAACAGGTATGTCTAAATGCTGGAAGATATAAAGAGAGCTGGGTGATTTGTAACCTCTCCATTCATTGAGTTTTTTCTTAAAAAATGCCTCTGTAGAATCCCCCTTCGCTATTCTCAGAGGAGTAAAACGATGCGAGTAATCATGTTTGACAGGCAGTCATTATTTATTCATGGAGCGATGTATAGTTTGCAGAAGTTAATTCCGAAAATAGATATGACAGGAACTCGTCAGACTGATGAATTATGGGCGCAATTATCCGCGTCACCCTCCGCTATCGTCATGATAGATGGGTATTTAATTCGTGATAATGGTGTGGCTTTACTGGAAGAGATTATGGATCGCTTTCCAACGTCGCGCGTGGTGTTGGTGTTAACGAAAAAAGAGCGGCGTTGGGTTGAGCAAATGTTTCAGCGCAACGTGGTGGCGATAATTCCCCGCAATGCGAATCCCGAACGCTTTTCCGCAGTGCTGGATTCTGTATCGCGAGGAATGGTCTGTTTTCCCGGCGAGTGGCTGAAGCAGCACACCTCTCAGGATGAACTGGCAGTGTTAAGCGAGCGCCAGCGTGAGGTATTGAAGTTACTGGCGGCCGGAGAGTCCAATAAAGAGATTGGACGTAATCTCAATATCAGTGCGGCAACGGTAAAAGCCCATCTTGAGACGCTTTTCCGGCGTCTTGATGTCAAAAACCGGACGCAAGCCGCGATGTACTACACCCGGGCGACGGCCTGAAGGATCTTCTCTGGCAGAGGGGACTCTTCCCCAAAACTGAAGAGGGTTAATATCAGTGCGTCATGCTGCTGTTGGGTTAATGGGCGTTTGTTCATTTCCCGCAGCAGCGCCTCACATAATTGAATATCATTACAAAGCAAATTCTCCGCCTCAGTCGGCGTGATGAGACCGTTAAATTTTTCCCACTGGCGAATTACGTGACCATAACCTATAACCCATATTCCCTTTTCGTCACGGTATTTCTCCAGGGAAAGACCCTGTTGTTTTTTAATTAATGCGATTGCAGCAGAAGATATCTGCATTGCATAACCCGTCATAAGCGTTTCCTCTTAATGACGCGACTATAGAGGAAACGCCGCCGGGGAAATATCCGCCAAATGGCTGTTGATCAGGTTTAACTGAACGGGAATTCCTTTTTCAGTAAACCGAATAGCCAGTCGTTATGCCATTGCCCTGAAAGGAAATAACTCTCGCGCAACTCACCTTCCAGCTGAAAACCTGTTTTTTCCAGCAGTCGCCTGGAGGCGATATTTCCCGCCGTCACGGTCGCGGTGAGCCGACGGATATTGCCCTGAGTCAGCGCAAAATTACACACAGCCCGCAGAGATTCAAAGCCGTAACCTTTCCCCTGCGCAGAAGGCGCAAAGAGAAAACCGACTTCTGCACAATCTGCTTCCCGGTGCACATATCCGGTTACGCCCAGCGGCGTATGGCTGGCCGTCTCACGCACCATAAGGCAGAGCCAGTGCGAACTGCCCGGCGTCCACGGCAACAGACGAGACTCAAAGGCTTCCCGAATGTCCGCCTCGCTACGCGCAGGGGCGACATAACGCATTACCTCAGGATTTTGCTGTAGCGACAGAAAAAAGGGCCAGTCTTGCTCTTGCAGCGGCGAGCAGGTGAGACGCGCGGTGGTTAAGGCGGGCATGACGATCCTCCGGAGACATTGCAAATGATTATAAGGTTGTCACTTTATTTCAACAGAAAGTCAGGTATGTTTAACCTCATATAAATAAAAAGAAAAACGACTTTTAATGCCGCTTTAGCGGTACTCATTGTCTCTCAAGGAAAACAATGATGATTAGCTCATCGCATCATACCCGCGAACAGTTTGAACACTGTCTGGCGGCGATCCGTCAGGCGTCTGTTGAAATTTTACTTCTGTTGAATGTACATGTTTCTGAAGGAAAAGATCCACGCTGGTTTCTGGAGCAACTTGATAGCGCCCGCCTGGGGCTGGGCGGGTGGGGCGCTGTAGCCAGGAAGCTGAACCTGAATGATGCGGAAATGACAGCCTTTACGCTGCAATTACGCTTGCTTCAGCAGCGCGTTCCCCAGTATGAAAGCGGGCAGGATGTCAGCGAAAACCAGCTGATTGCGGCGATGCGCTTCGTCACCTCCCTTGAATATCTGCGTCTGCAACAGCCCCTCCTGACCTACGAAACCGGGAGGATGCCAGAGAAGGAGAGCCAGCTTCAGGCGCAGAAACAGGTGCGTGCCATTGAGCTGATGATTAGAGGGCTGATACAGCAGGCGTGGCCCGATCCGGTGCGGCTGAATAATCATCTTAAGACGTTGTTTAACGCTGAACGCGTGCGTCGCTGGCTGAAAAACGGTGAAATTAATGATGTTCTGAGCGGCATGTTATTCAGCGAACTGGCCCAGCTGCTGGTGGATAAAAAAGAATTTAGCCGCTACTACGCGCCGCTGTTTAACGCCCCGGACATGCTGACGCTGCTGGTAGAGCCCCGCAAAACCCTGCAAACCTTCCTCGAAGATATTCGACAAATCCGCAACAGCATCACCGTGCAGCAACCGTTAAGCGGAGCGCAAATCCAGCTGCTCGACTGCTATTACACGCAGATCACCCGCTCCGTTCAGCGCGCGTTTGAGGAAGGGCGGACACGCGTTAACCCGGCGGCGCTGATGGCGGTGGACGAAAGCGAGCTGCACGCGTTCTGGGAAAAGGCGCAAAAAATGGACCGCACCACAGGCGGCGATCTTTTTGAAGTGCGCGACAGTATAGAAAAACCGACTCAGCGTGCCACGCGTACGCCAGAGCAGCGTGAACAGCTGATTTCCGGCGTGCTGTGGGGAGCGGTTGGCGTGATGGTTATCGCGATTGTCGTGGGGGGATTCTGGCTGGTGAACAGCAGTAAACCGCAGCCGGCTGTGGCCAGTACGGCATCTCCCGCACCGGTGCAGGAGATGCGCGAAACGCCTTCCTCGCGAGAAACGCTGACGCGGATGGGTGTCACCTGGGATGAAAACAACTTCCGTTCAGCGATTAGCCGCAACGATACCCGGGTGGCGCTCCTGTTTTTGCAGGGCGGGATGGACTGGAAAATGTCATGGACGGAGGAGGCGTTGTCGGCAGGCTACGACGATGTGCTGGAAGTAATGTTGCGCTACCGCCTGCAAATGACAGAGCAAAAGCCCTGCCGACGCTTTATTAATACGCTTAGCCATGCGATGGCGAACGGGGAATCGCTGACGCCTATGCGTAAGCAGTACCTGAAAGCATTCTGTACCGTCCCTGCGGTGGTGAAACGCCAGCAGCACGACGCCGATATGGCAACGCGCCGCGCGAAGACGCAGCCCGATGCCAGCACAAAAAAATGGCAGTCCATCCAGACTGCCATTTATGAGGTGATTCGTTAACTTTTCCCTCTCCCCTCAGGGGAGAGGGTCAGGGTGAGGGGCAAGGCTCAAGGTTCACCATATAACCCAATCAACCGCCGCACCACGCCATTCGTCCAGCCGAAGCCATCCTGCAACGGATACTCCCCCCCGCCACCTTCGCGTGGCGTGCTGCTGGCGATGTGGTACTTCTCAATCAGCTTATGATGGGTTTTGTAGTAATGGTTCACCGTGTGCAGCCAGCTCCAGGCGATCTCATCTCCCAGCGAGTCGTTGCCGTACTGCTTGAACCCCTGGATCGCCATCCACTGGAGCGGCGCCCAGCCGTTCGGCTTATCCCACTGCTCCCCGGTTTCATATTCGGTGGCGAGAATACCGCCCGGCGTGAGCAGACGGGCTTTAACGGCATCGGACAGCCGTTCAGCCTGCTCATGCGTCGCCATGCCCACATACAGCGGCACAATGCTGGCCGCAGAGAACAGCGCCAGGGCTTCACGCCGCCAGTCGTAATCACGATAACAGCCGTTCTCTTCGTCCCACAGATAGCGGTTTACCGCCGCGCGCCGGTCGCTGGCTTTCTGGCGGAACAGAGCAGCCGTCTCTTTATCCCCTTTCGACGCGGAGATATTGGCGATAGCGCTCTCCAGTTTGAACAGGAATGCGTTCAAATCGATGGGGATAAATTGTGTTGTGCGGATGCTGGCCAGCCGCGCAGGATCGCGCAGCCAGCGGGATGAGTAATCCCATCCTGAGGCTGCCCCGGCACGCAGGTCACGGTACACCTCGTTCGGCGGACGACCAGAATGACGGGCAGTTTCAACGTCCTCGATCCACGATTCATCCCGCGGCGTATCGCGATCGTCCCAGTAACGGTTGAGCAATGAGCCATCCGGCATACGAACCGCACTGCGATAGGCCTGATTGAGCAGCAGCGATTCCGCCCCGTCCATCCAGAAGGCGTACTCCATCTTGAGGTGCTCAAGATAGCGCTTCGCCCCGCGCACGCCGTCCTCTTCAAACAGCTCCACCATCAGGGCAAAAACGGGCGGCTGGGAGCGGCTGAGATAGTAGGTGCGGTTGCCGTTCGGGATATGGCCGTAGCGCTCAATCAACCAGGCGAAGTTATCGGCCATACATTTCAGCAGATCGTTACGACCGCTTTCTGCCAGCCCCAGCATGGAGAAGTAAGAGTCCCAGTAGTAGGTCTCGCTGAATCGCCCGCCGGGCACAATATAGGCCTGCGGCAGCGCCAGCAGCGACGACCACGGGATGTGATCCTGCGGCTCGCGCGTCAGCACCGGCCACAGATTATCGATATGTTCTTTCAGGGACAGGCCGGGATCAGAGACGTACTCTTTGCTGTAGTCCTCCGGTAGCCAGAAGTGATTCTCTACAAAGCGCGCCAGGTCAAAATCACGGTGGCGACGCACCTTGCGATAGCGGATCAAAATATCCAGCGGATCCATCTTCGGCGCGCAGTCGGGAAAGGTTTTGCTGTCCGCAAACAGCCGCGACGACTGGACGTGTTCAAACAGTTCAAGGTAGCGGTCAGCGGGCGTAAGGGCATCGGACGCCGGCAGCCCTTCAATCATTTCCGGTTCCGGCTCTGCCTCGATCATCTCATCCAGTTTTAACTCACAGGGATCGGTTTCATAGCGCAGCTCTTCTGCAATGTCGAACTCGATATCCTCGGCAGTCTGTAGTTTCTGGTTGAACATGGTGTTCAGGACCTCCGGTTTTTGTCGTAACAAATACGGGTTTTTCCCGGCTATCTTTTAAGCGTAGACATTCGCTTCGGTTAATGCGGTGCGAAGTGTGCGGTAGATCACGCTTTCAAAATGGATTTAAGCACGCTGAAAATCAGATATCCCTTTGATTATGAAACCATTAAATCAGAATCTTTGGAAACAGAGCAGGAATAAAATTCAGAGCATTCGGTATTCTGCATATACGCAGGGATTAATGTGCCTGACGCGCATTGCCTTGAAGGCTGTTGGCGGTTTGATTGGCTTTCTGGCTGGCGCCTTCGCTTTTATCCATCGCCTTGCTGGCCGCTTTTTCTGCATGGGCGGCGCTGTACGCAGCCAGATGGGAAATCACGATGGCGTAAATGCTCATTAACGACACCCACAGAATGCTGTTTTTCCACCACAGCAGGGTAGGAATAGTCAGTATCGCCCATACCAGCGCGAGAACAAGGTGCATTTTGGCCATCAATTTTGCGGTGATCTTTACGTGCATTTTCATATCTCTAATCTTTTTCCGTAGTAACAGGCGAACGCGTAGCGCTTTCTAAGATTAGTTAATTCCACCGCGGGTAGCGGGTTATTTTGTTACCGTTTGTGCACCCGTTAGGTTTACCTGCCCAGGGCATAAAAAAACCGGCCAGTTGGCCGGTTTTGTTGCGGATCAGACCGATCAGCGCATGGTCACAAATTCTTCCGCCGCAGTCGGGTGGATTGCCACGGTGTTATCGAAGTCTTTCTTCGTTGCGCCCATCTTCAGCGCCACCGCGAAGCCTTGCAGGATCTCGTCCATGCCGAAGCCAATGCCGTGGATGCCGACGATCTTCTCTTCCGGGCCCACGCAGACCAGCTTCATGCGGCACGGCTGACGGTGCGAGGTGACCGCGGTATACATCGCGGTAAACGCCGATTTATACACTTTCACCTGATCATCGCCGTACTGCTCACGCGCCTGCGGCTCGGTTAAGCCGACGGTACCGATTGGCGGGTGGCTGAAGACCACGGTCGGAATGTTGCTGTAATCCAGATGTTCGTCCGGCTTGTTGTTAAACAGACGCTCGGAAAGACGACGCCCCGCCGCCACGGCAACCGGCGTCAGCTCTACGGCACCGGTGTTATCACCGACGGCATAAATGCCCGGTACGCTGGTGTTCTGGAATTTATCAACGACAATGTAGCCTTTTTCATTGGTTTTCACCCCGGTTGCGGCCAGGTTGAAGTTGTCGGTGGCCGGTTCACGGCCAATCGCCCAGATCAGGCAGTCAACGGTCTGGCTGCGGCCATCTTCCAGCTCCAGCGTCAGGCTACCGTCCGCATTTTTCACCACCGCTTTTGGCACGGCGTTGGTGTGCAGGGTTGGGCCTTCGGCGTTCATCACCTCGACCAGCGTGTCGACGATCAGCGGGTCAAAGCTGCGCAGCGGCGCGTGTTTACGCACGAACAGGTGCGCTTCCGCCCCCAGGCCGTTAATCACGCCGGCCAGTTCAACCGCGATGTAACCTGCGCCCACAATGGCAACGCGTTCTGGCAGAGCAGGCAGCTCGAAGAACCCGTCGGAGTCGATACCGTATTCCGCGCCCGGAATGTGCGGGTGGCTCGGACGGCCGCCGGTGGCGATCAGGATGTGATCGGCGGTGATCGTCTCGCCGTTCACTTCGATCGTCTTCGCATCCACGAAACGGGCAAAGCCGCGGATCACGTCGACGTTATTCTTGCCCAGCACGTTATCGTACGAGGTGTGAATACGGTCGATGTAGGCGGTACGGCTGGCGATCAGTTTATCCCAGTCGAAGTGGTTGATGGTGGTGTCAAAGCCGTAGTCCGGGCCATACATATGGATAGCTTCACGGATTTGCGCGGCATGCCACATCACTTTCTTCGGTACACAACCCACGTTCACGCAGGTGCCGCCGAGTTCTTTGGCTTCAATCAGCGCACACTTCTGGCCGTACATGGCTGCACGGTTGATGGAGGCGATGCCGCCGCTGCCGCCGCCGATTGCGATGTAGTCATAATGCTTAGTCATAGCGTTGTCCTTAATCGTGAATTGCCGCGATTGTATACCTGAAATCAATAGTTTCCACCGATGGCTGCGATTACTCCGGCACGATCCAGCTCACGGTGGCGTGACCCGTACCGGCTGGCACCAGCGTTTTGTGCAGCCACGGCAGCACGTTGTTCATCTGTGCTTCGAGCTTCCACGGCGGGTTAATGACGATCATGCCGGACGCGGTCATGCCGCGCTGGTCGCTGTCAGGGCGCACCGCCAGCTCAATTTGCAGGATTTTGCGAATGCCCGTCGCTTCGAGGTCTTTGATCATGCGTTTAATTTGCGCGCGCAGCACTACCGGATACCACAGAGCATAGGTGCCGGTCGCAAAGCGTTTGTAACCTTCGTTAATGCCGGTCACCACCGCCTGATAGTCGGTTTTGATTTCGTACGGTGGGTCAATTAGCACCAGGCCGCGACGGGAAACCGGCGGCAGTTTGGCTTTCAGCTGCTGGTAACCATCGGCTTTGTCTACGCGGGCGCGGTTATCTTTCTGAAACTCAGAACGCAGCAGCGGGAAGTCGCTCGGGTGCAGCTCGGTTAACTGGAGGCTGTCCTGCTCGCGCAGCAGCTGGCGGGCAATCAGCGGGGAGCCAGGGTAGTAACGCAACTGGCCGTTGCGGTTGAAGTGATTCACCACGCCAATGTACGGCTCCAGCTCGGCAGGCAGATCGTCCTGCTGCCAGATACGCGCAATCCCTTCCAGATATTCACCGGTACGCTCAGCATGCTCGCCGCTCAGCTGATAACGGCCCGCGCCCGCGTGGGTGTCCAGATAAAGGAACGGTTTATCCTTTTCTTTAAGCGATTCGATGATCAGGCTCTGAACGGTGTGTTTGAGGACGTCGGCGTGGTTGCCTGCGTGGAAGCTGTGGCGATAACTGAGCATGGGTAATGATATTCCGCTGAATTGACGATTTGCCACAGTTTACAGCAGAACGGCACAGATTACCCGCAGGCCCGGTAAGCGCAGCGCCACCGGGCTCTTTTCCGCCACGTCTGGCATTGAAATCCTCTACACTTAACCCCATTACTGAACAATATGCACAGCGCCGGATGCGCGCTTCATTCACCTATTTCAACAGGACAGCGTTTATGACCAATCCATTACTGACGCCTTTTTCGTTGCCACCGTTTTCTAAAATCCTCCCTGAGCATGTGGTTCCAGCGGTTACGCAATCGCTGGACAACTGCCGCGCGGCGGTAGAAAGCGTGGTCGCGCAGGGCGGGCCGTACACCTGGGAAAATCTGTGTCAGCCGCTGGCCGAAGTGGACGACGTGCTGGGGCGCATCTTCTCCCCGGTGAGCCACCTGAATTCGGTAAAAAACAGCCCGGAGCTGCGTGAAGCCTACGAGCAAACCCTGCCGCTGCTCTCTGAGTACAGCACCTGGGTCGGCCAGCATGAGGGGCTCTACAAAGCCTACCGCGACCTGCGCGACGGCGACCACTATGCCGAACTGAACACGGCGCAGAAAAAATCGGTCGATAACGCCCTGCGTGATTTCGAACTGTCCGGGATTGGCCTGCCAAAAGAAAAACAGGTTCGCTACGGTGAAATCGCTGCGCGCCTGTCCGAGCTGGGCAACCAGTACAGCAATAACGTCCTCGACGCCACCATGGGCTGGACGAAGCTGATTACCGATGAATCTGAACTGGCGGGCATGCCGGAAAGCGCGCTGGCGGCGGCAAAAGCCCAGGCCGAAGCGAAAGAGCAGGAAGGCTTCCTGTTAACGCTGGATATCCCAAGCTATCTGCCAGTGATGACCTACTGCGACAACCAGGCCCTGCGCGAAGAGATGTACCGCGCCTACAGCACCCGCGCCTCCGATCAGGGGCCGAATGCGGGCAAATGGGATAACAGCCCGGTGATGGCGGAGATTCTCGCCCTGCGCCACGAGCTGGCACAGCTGCTGGGCTTCGACAGCTACGCGGATAAATCCCTCGCCACCAAAATGGCCGAGAACCCACAGCAGGTGCTCGACTTCCTGACCGATCTGGCGAAACGCGCCCGTCCTCAGGGTGAAAAAGAACTGGCTCAGCTGCGCGCCTTTGCGAAAGCGGAGTTCGGCGTGGACGAGCTTCAGCCGTGGGATATCGCGTACTACAGCGAAAAACAGAAACAGCATCTCTACAGCATCAGCGACGAACAACTGCGTCCGTACTTCCCGGAAAACAAAGCCGTTAACGGCCTGTTCGAGGTGGTGAAACGCATCTACGGCATTACCGCGAAAGAGCGTACCGACATCGACGTCTGGCATCCGGACGTGCGCTTCTTTGAGCTGTATGACGATAAAAACGAACTGCGCGGCAGCTTCTACCTCGATCTCTACGCGCGTGAGAACAAGCGCGGCGGGGCGTGGATGGACGACTGCGTGGGCCAGATGCGTAAAGCGGATGGTTCCCTGCAAAAACCGGTCGCCTACCTGACCTGTAACTTCAACCGTCCGGTGAGCGGCAAACCTGCGCTGTTTACCCACGATGAAGTGATCACCCTGTTCCACGAGTTCGGTCACGGCCTGCACCACATGCTGACCCGCATCGAAACCGCTGGCGTCGCCGGTATCAGCGGTGTGCCATGGGATGCGGTCGAGCTGCCTAGCCAGTTTATGGAAAACTGGTGCTGGGAGCCGGACGCGCTGGCGTTTATCTCCGGTCATTACGAAACGGGTGAACCGCTGCCGAAAGAACTGCTGGATAAAATGCTGGCAGCGAAAAACTACCAGGCGGCGATGTTTATCCTGCGCCAGCTGGAGTTCGGCCTGTTCGACTTCCGCCTGCACGCCGAGTTCAGCCCGGAGCAGGGGGCGAAAATCCTCGAAACCCTGGCTGAGATTAAAAAGCAGGTTGCCGTTATTCCAGGGCCAACCTGGGGACGCTTCCCGCACGCGTTCAGCCATATCTTCGCAGGCGGGTACGCCGCAGGCTACTACAGCTACCTGTGGGCCGACGTGCTGGCGGCGGATGCCTTCTCGCGCTTCGAAGAAGAGGGGATTTTCAACCGCGAAACCGGTCAGTCGTTCCTCGACAACATCCTGACCCGCGGCGGTTCAGAAGAGCCTATGGAATTGTTCAAACGCTTCCGTGGCCGCGAGCCTCAGCTGGATGCGATGCTGGAGCATTACGGAATCAAAGGCTGATTGCTACGTGAAGATCTGCTTAGTAGATGAAACAGGCGCCGGGGACGGCGCCTTATCTGTTCTGGCGGCCCGCTGGGGGCTGGAACATGATGAAGACAACCTGATGGCGCTGGTGATGACGCCGGAACATCTGGAGCTGCGCAAGCGCGATGAGCCAAAGCTTGGCGGGATTTTTGTCGATTTTGTCGGCGGCGCGATGGCGCACCGGCGTAAGTTCGGCGGCGGTCGCGGCGAAGCGGTGGCCAAGGCGGTTGGCATTAAAGGGAGCTATCTTCCGGACGTGGTGGACGCCACGGCGGGGCTGGGGCGCGATGCGTTTGTGCTGGCCTCGGTGGGCTGCCGGGTGCGGATGCTGGAGCGTAATCCGGTTGTCGCCGCGCTGCTCGACGACGGGCTGACGCGGGGCTATGAGGACCCGGAAATCGGCCCGTGGTTACAGGAACGTTTGCAACTTATTCATGCCTCCAGCCTGACGGCGCTCACCGACATCACCCCGCGCCCGCAGGTGGTTTATCTCGACCCCATGTTCCCGCATAAGCAGAAAAGCGCGCTGGTGAAGAAAGAGATGCGGGTGTTTCAGTCGCTGGTGGGGCCGGATTTAGATGCCGATGGCCTGCTGGAACCGGCTCGTCAGCTGGCGACGAAGCGTGTGGTGGTGAAGCGGCCGGACTATGCGCCGCCGCTGGCGGACGTTGCGACCACTAACGCGGTGACCACGAAAGGGCACCGGTTTGATATTTATTCGGGTACGCCGGAATAGAAAAAGCCGGGTGGCGGCTTCGCCTTACCCGGCCTACATCCTCGATCTATTCCCTCTCCCTTTGGGAGAGGGTTAGGGTGAGGGGAATTTAACGCACTTACTCGTCTTCTTCGTCACGCAGTGGAACAATCAGCATATCCACGTGAACGGTGTTAATCAGCTGGCGCGCGGAAGACATCAGTTTGCTCCAGAAGTCCTGATGGTGACCACATACCACCAGGTCCATATCGTATTTCTTAATCGCATCAACCAGCACCTGGCCCAGATCGCCGCTACCGCTTAAGGTTTCAGTGATCGGATAGCCCGCGTTGGTAGAAAGCTCGCTCAGCGCGTGGTGAGTCTCTTCGGAGATGCGTTTCTGCATATCGCCGAGATTCACGTCGATCAGACCGGTGTAGAGGTCGGAGTAATTCACATCAACGTGAATCAGCGAAACTTTCGCGTTGTAGGGACGTGCCATGGATACTGCTTTATCAACCAGCACTTTACTCTCCGGGGAGAGGTCTACCGCGATAAGAATGTGTTTGTAAGCCATAGTGTTACTCCTTCCTTAAGTTATCGATGACTAAATGGGAAAGCCGTCGTCTGATGCTTTCATTACGGCCCAGTTAAACATATTTTTCAAGCTTTGGTGTTGATAACGATTAACCTTGTGGCAAAAAAATTAACGGATCTCCTACACTATTTAATGAGCCGTTCGGATATTAAAACGCGAACCGGATCGACTTTTGGTCATTCTTTCACTGAACTGTCTGTCAGGGCATTGGGGTGCGGTAGCTCAGGAGCCTTGCTTCGTGGGCGGACGCCGGGGAGGATGTATGATTAGCACCGTCGCATTGTTTTGGGCGTTATGCGTGGTTTGCATAGTGAATATGGCGCGCTACTTCTCATCGTTACGTGCGCTGTTAGTGGTACTTCGTGGTTGCGATCCGTTGCTTTATCAGTATGTGGACGGTGGAGGGTTCTTCACCTCGCACGGACAGCCCAGCAAGCAGATGCGTCTGGTGGGGTATATCTACTACCAACGCTACCGCGATCACCACGATGAAGAGTTTATCCGTCGCTGCGAGCGCCTGCGTCGTCAGTTCATTTTGACCAGCGCCCTCTGTGGTCTGGTTGTGGTGAGTATGATTGCGCTGATGATTTGGCACTGAGCATAAAAAAAGCGGGCCAGTTTCCTGACCCGCTTTTTTGTCGCCTTCAGCCGATTAAATCAGCTTCAGCGAAATCCAGTACAGACCGCCAGACAGCAGGATGGACGCCGGGAGGGTGAACACCCAGGCCATCAGGATGTTGGTCACGGTTTTACGCTGCAAACCGCCGCCGTCAACAATCATGGTACCTGCCACGGACGAAGAGAGTACGTGGGTGGTGGAGACTGGCATACCGGTGTAACTCGCCAGACCGATAGATACCGCTGCCGTCATCTGCGCGGACATACCCTGCGCATAGGTCATGCCTTTCTTACCGATCTTCTCGCCGATGGTGGTCGCCACACGACGCCAGCCAATCATCGTACCGATACCCAGCGCCAGCGCGACCGCCATGATGATCCAGATTGGCGCGTACTCAATGGTATTGAGCATATCGCCTTTCAGTTTCTTCAGCAGACGTTGGTCGTCAGCATTAACCTCTGGCAGCTTCGCGACTTTATCGGTCACGTCGGAGATACAGAGCATGATGCGACGCAGCTGACCACGCTGTTCAACAGCCAGTTTGTCATAGCTTTCGATATCGGCCAGCATGCCTTTCGCACGTTCCAGCGCGTTAATCGCGTTTGCCGGATGGCAATGGAACTCGCCCGGTGCCGTCGTTGCGCCTGACTCCGGAGAAGGAATCAGCTGGTCCACGCCGGTCGCTTTCTTCAGCAAATCAGGATGCTGCTGGAAGTAAGTCTCAACGTTGTTTACCGCATCACGGGTACGGGTGATTTCGTAACCGGAGGCGTTCATGTTAACCACGAAGCCCGCCGGTGCGACGCCAATCAGAACCAGCATCACCAGGCCGATACCTTTCTGACCATCGTTCGCGCCATGAGAGAAGGCGACGCCGATAGCGGAAATGATCAGCGCGATACGCGTCCAGAACGGCGGCTTTTTCTTGCCGTCTTTCTTCTCACGCTCTGCTGGCGTCAGGTGGATACGCGCACGTTTTTTCGTGTTGCTCCAGTAGCGACGCAGGATGAAAATCAAGCCACCCGCCACCACCAGACCGACGATAGGGGAGATGATCAGAGAGCCGAAAATGCCGAGAACTTTCGGGATATTCAGCGCATCAACGACGGAGGTCCCGGTCATCAGGGCATTGGTTAACCCGATACCGATAATCGCGCCGATGAGGGTGTGAGAGCTGGATGCCGGCAGGCCGAAATACCAGGTACCGAGGTTCCAGATAATCGCAGCAAGCAGCATAGAGAACACCATGGCCAGGCCATGACCGGAACTCACGTTAAGCAGCAGATCCGTTGGCAGCATATGCACAATGGCATACGCAACGCTCAGTCCGCCCAGGAGGACACCAAAAAAGTTAAATACCGCCGCCATAACAACCGCAAGCTGCGATCGCATTGCGCGAGTGTAGATAACCGTTGCTACTGCGTTTGCAGTGTCGTGGAAGCCGTTGATCGCTTCGTAAAACAGCACAAAAACCAGAGCAAGCAATAATAAAAGCCCGGTATGTAAATCCAGGCCGGCAAACAAATGTAGCATAGGACGTTACGCCATTTTGAGGACATGAACGCGGCGCATTATCCAGGACAAATGCGCAACGGGCAAAGTGAAATATAGACTTTTTTTGACATACCACCTGATTTGAGAAAGGTGCCTGAAAGGATAATCTTTAAATATCAATGAAATGGCTTTGTAATATCTTTTTACGCTGGTGCGACCACTGAGGAAACTTTACAATCCGCGGCAGTTAACGAAGAGGATTTTGACGTGGAAAGGTTTGATGCCGTAGTAATTGGCGCCGGTGCGGCGGGTATGTTTTGTGCGGCGATGGCCGGACAAGCGGGTCGTCGCGTGCTGCTGCTGGATAACGGAAAAAAGCCTGGCCGCAAGATCCTGATGTCTGGCGGCGGGCGCTGCAACTTTACTAATCTTTATGTCGAGCCTGCGGCCTATTTGAGCCAGAACCGCCATTTTTGCAAATCTGCGCTGGCGCGCTATACCCAGTGGGATTTTATCGAACTGGTGGGTAAACACGGTATCGCGTGGCATGAGAAGACGCTGGGACAGCTGTTCTGCGACGACTCCGCGCAACAAATCGTTGATATGCTGGTGGCCGAGTGCGAGAAAGGCGGCGTAGTAATGCGCCTGCGCACCGAAGTGCTGGACGTCGCCCGTGACGAGCAGGGCTACACGCTGCAACTCAACGGTGAGACCGTCAGCGCCGATAACCTGGTGATCGCCAGCGGCGGCCTCTCGATGCCGGGGCTGGGCGCCTCACCGTTCGGCTATAAAATTGCCGAGCAGTTTGGCCTGAAGGTACTGCCCACCCGCGCCGGGCTGGTACCGTTCACGCTGCATAAGCCGCTGCTGGAGCAGCTTCAGACACTCTCCGGCGTGTCTGTACCGTCGGTCATTACGGCCGAAGACGGCACGGTGTTCCGCGAAAACCTGCTCTTTACCCATCGTGGACTCTCGGGGCCGGCGGTATTGCAGATCTCCAGCTACTGGCAGCCGGGGGAGTTTGTCTCCGTAAACCTGGTGCCGGACTGCGATCTGGACGCCTTCCTCAACGAGCAACGCGCCGCGCACCCGAATCAAAGCCTGAAAAATACCCTGGCGATGCAGTTGCCGAAGCGTCTCGTGGAGTGCTTGCAGGTGTTAGGGCAAATTCCGGATGTTGCGCTCAAGCAGCTCAACAGCCGCGAGCAGGAAACGCTGGTGGAGACGCTGACGAACTGGCGCGTACAGCCAAACGGCACCGAAGGCTACCGCACGGCGGAAGTGACGCTGGGCGGCGTGGATACAAACGAACTCTCATCCCGCACGATGGAAGCCCGCAACGTGCCGGGTCTTTATTTCATTGGTGAAGTGATGGACGTGACCGGCTGGCTCGGCGGGTATAACTTCCAGTGGGCGTGGGCCAGTGCCTGGGCATGCGCGCAAGCGCTGGCTGAAAAGAACGGTTAATATTTATTTTTTAGCGTGATGCGTCCTTAACGGGCCCACGCTTTTTATTGTGTGCATGGTGTTTTGTCTTCTTAAAAGGGTTGTCTATGTCTGCTGCTCATCTCGGTTTCCCGACGGAAACCGTTGTTGTCTTCGTGGTGATGGCCGTTGGGGCGATGTTTATCGACCTCTTCATGCACCGTCACGATAAACCGATCTCGTTGAAAAGCGCGGTTATGTGGTCCATCTTCTGGGTCATGATGGCGATGGCCTTCGCCGGATTTTTATACGTGCACCACGGCGCGGAGATGGCCAGTCTGTTCCTGACCGGCTATGCGCTGGAAGAGGTGCTCTCCGTCGACAACCTGTTTGTGATGATGGCGATCTTCGCCTGGTTCGGCGTGCCGGATAGATATCGTCACCGCGTGCTCTACTGGGGCGTGCTCGGGGCGATTGTGTTCCGCGGTATTTTTGTTGCCATCGGCACCAGTCTGTTGAGCCTGGGGCCGTATGTTGAGGTCATTTTTGCGCTGGTCGTCGGCTGGACGGCGGTGATGATGCTGAAACGCAATGAAGAGAGCGATGAAGTAGAAGATTATTCCAACCATCTGGCGTACCGCCTGGTGAAACGCTTCTACCCGGTGTGGCCAAAAATCAGCAGCCATGCGTTTATCCTGACCCAGAAAGAGGTGGATGCCGAACTGGAGAAGCCTGAAAACAAGGATGTAATGGTAGGCCGCGTGAAGAAGGCGAAGCGCTACGCGACGCCGCTGCTGCTCTGTGTTGCGGTGGTGGAGCTGTCCGACGTGATGTTCGCCTTCGATTCCGTACCCGCAATCATTGCCGTCAGCCGTGAGCCGCTGATTATCTACAGCGCAATGATGTTCGCGATCCTCGGCCTGCGTACCCTCTACTTTGTGCTGGAAGCGCTGAAGCAGTATCTGGTGCATCTGGAGAAAGCGGTGGTGTTACTGCTGTTCTTCGTGGCGTTCAAGCTGGGGCTGAATGCGACCGACCACTTCTGGCATCACGGTTATAACATCGGCGCCACGGCAAGCCTGTTTGTGGTGCTGGGGGTACTGGCGCTGGGGATTATTGCGAGCGTGATGTTCCCGGGAAAACGTGAGGCCTGATGTACCGCTTTTCTCCCTCTCCCTGTGGGAGAGGGCCGGGGTGAGGGCACCGGGCCGCACCTAACCCTTAATTGGTGAATTTCGGCGCTTGCTCGGATGATGAAAATGCCGCCAGTGCGGATCCTGCGCCGCCGCCAGCAACTCGTGGTCGCCACGCGTGTCGCCCCAGGCGCGCAGGTGATACGCGTTCAAATCCCCATACACCTTCTCCAGCCTCGCCACCTTCTGGGCACACCGGCAGTTGTGGCCGGTGATCCGCCCGGTCAGCTTGCCGTCTTTCACTTCCAGCTGCGTGCCAATCAGCTTAATGCCGAGCTTATCGGCCCACGGCTGCAATACCAGCGCCGGGGAAGCAGAGCAAATCGTCACTTCCGCACCGGAATTGACCTCGTTGGCGACGGCCAGCACACCTTCCGGGCGCATCAGCTTGTTCCAGTATTTTTCACAGAAGGCTTCCGCCTGCTGACGTAACCAGTGCTCATCCACCCCCGTCAGGAAGGTTTTGATCAACACCTCTTTCAGCTCATCTCGCGTCAGCTTGCGGCGCACACAGTGCAGCGTAGGCAGGGCCATGCGCACCAGTCGGCCAGCAAAGTAGCGCTTGCCAAAGGCAAAGCGCAGGAACGGGATAAAACTGTCGTGGTGCGTCAACGTACCATCAAAGTCAAAGACAGAGAGCACGCTGGACTTCGCCACGGCTTCGTCGGCAATCATATTGGTCATAAATACGTCTTAGCTGAAATACACATTCTGTTCACTAGTTTACCTGCTTTACCTTCATAGTCCTTATATCAGGTCGCATTTTTTCCTGAACCTGTGGCCTGACGGGTCAAACTATGTCATCCACCACGCCACCGTCAACGCGCAGCGCCGCGCCGGAAGTCGCGGAGGCCTGCATGGAACAGACATACACCACCATATTCGCCACTTCTTCTACCGTTGCGGCGCGCTGAATAACCGAGCTGGGACGATTCTCCATCACGAACGCTTTCGCCAGCTGCTCCAGCGATTTACCGGTTCTTTCGATTTCGTCTTTCATCATCGCGGCAAAACCGTCCGACATTGTCGGGCCCGGCAGTACGCTGTTCACCGTCACGCCGCTGCCTGCCACGAACTTCGCCAGACCGCGCGCCAGCGAGAGCTGGGCGGTTTTTGTCACGCCATAGTGGATCATATCCGCAGGAATATTGCAGGCCGATTCTGACGAGATAAACACTACCCGACCCCAGCCCTTTTGTACCATGCCGGGCAACAGGGCACGGGAGAGGCGCACGCCGGACATCACGTTGGTTTGCCAGTAGCGTTCCCAGGTCTCGTCGTCGGTGGAATAAAAATCCTGCTGGCCATAGATCCCGGCGTTATTCACCAGAATATCGACGTGCGTGGCGACCCTGAGCAGTTCGTCAACGCCCTCCTGCGAGCTCAGGTCGGCGATGGCGGCACGGACCTGTACGCCAGGCACCACCTGCTGTAGCGCCTGAATGCCTTTATTCACCGAGTCGACGCTGCGTCCGTTTACGATCACTTCCGCACCGCTCTCCGCCAGCCCGCGGGCGATGGCAAACCCAATACCGCCGGTGGACGCGGTCACCAGCGCTACTTTCCCCGTTAAATCGATTTTCATCGTTCACTCCTTGTCGTTTTATGGTTCAAAACTTAAAGCGTAGCAGTTGACGATGACGGCTCCTGCTTAAAAAGGCGCAACAGCGTCTCAACCTGCTCGTCCAGCGGGCTGAGGGAGCGTTTGACGATGAGGTGCAGCGGCGTGGCGCGACGTACGCCGTGGCTGAGCGGCAGCGTTTTAAGGATGCCCTGCTGGAGCGGGGTCTGAATGCGTTCTTCCGGTAACCAGCCGTATCCAACCTGATACATCACCGCTTCGATCGCGGCATCGATAGTGGAGAATGTCCACGACTCCCCGGTGGGGTGAGTGGTGGGCTGGCTGTCTGCGATCTGAATGCGCGGCCACGGCCGTAGCATCTCGTCATTAAGCGGCGTATCCAGCGAAAACAGCGGGTGCGCGTGATGCGCGACGGCAACAAAATCGATATTCATCAGCCATTCGCCCAGGCCGGTAATGTCCTGGCGGCGGGTTAAGACCATCACGTCGGCTTCATCATTGAGCGCATCTGCGCGGCTGTTTTCCAGAACCTCGGTAAGCCGCACCTGCGTTTGCGGGTACAGCTGCTGAAACTGGCGCAAAATCGCGAACAGCCGGCTACGCGGAAAAATACTGTCTACCATCAGGTCGATACGGGTTCGCATCCCGCTGCGCAGGGTCGCAGCGCGCGTTTCAACATAGGCGAAGGCTTTCAGCAGCGGTTTAACCTGATTCAGCAACAGCTCACCCGCCGGGGTTAGCACGGCACGCCGTCCCTCTGTCATCAGGAGCGCCACGCCCAGCCGCTCCTGCAAAAGCGACAGGTTATAGCTGACCGAGGACTGGCTGCGGTAGGTCTCTTCCGCCGCCTTAGCGAAGCTGCCAGCCTCGATGACTCTCTCCAGCAAGGCCCACTGTTCGAGCGTCGTCTTGTGCATAATTAATCTAAATTTTGGATGAATTTGATTCAAACATAGCGTTATTCATTCATTTTTTGAAGGGGTACGATCGTCTCATCAAAACAAAGGAGACATCGTATGAGCACCTTCGATAAACATGATTTAAGCGGCTTCGTCGGCAAACATCTTGTATATACCTACGATAATGGCTGGAATTACGAAATTTACGTTAAAAACGAAAACACCCTGGACTACCGTATTCACAGTGGTCTGGTTGGCAACCGTTGGGTGAAAGATCAGCAGGCCTACATCGTCCGTGTTGGGGAGAGCATCTATAAAATTTCCTGGACGGAGCCAACCGGTACTGACGTGAGCCTGATCGTGAACCTGGGCGACCGCCTGTTCCACGGCACCATCTTCTTCCCGCGCTGGGTCATGAATAATCCGGAAAAAACCGTCTGCTTCCAGAACGATCACATTCCGCTGATGAATAGCTACCGTGATGCCGGACCAGCGTATCCAACCGAAGTGATTGATGAATTTGCCGCCATCACCTTCGTGCGTGACTGCGGTGCGAATGACGATAGCGTGATCAATTGCGCGGCCAGCGAGCTGCCTGCAAACTTCCCGGAAAATTTAAAATAAGATCGAGAACAACGTGAACGGGACATTGGCCATGTTGGTTTTAACCGGCATGGCCGTTTTTTATGCCGCAGGAATACCGGAGTAAGTAACCGCTTCCGCCGTTAAGGTGAAAGGCGTAGGGGTACAGACCGCCAGGCTCAGCGAGCCGAAGCGTAGCTGACTGACCGGGAGCGACTGGGCGGTGCTGTCAATGCTGACTATCTGCCACGCGCTGCCGCCACGCTGTTTGACGATTGCCTCTTTGCGTGTCCAGATGCGCCAGAATGCGGAAAGCTGCTCTTCCGGCGCTTCACGTTCCAGCTCGTCATGTTCGGTGAGGCTGAAAACGGCATTTGCCAGCGCCTGCCAGTTCTCCCGCGGGCGGATCACTTCGATATCGCAGCCCACTTCACCTTCATCGCTCATCAGCAGGGCAATATCGTCCCCGCTGTGGCTCAGGTTAAACCACAGCGGATGGCCGTTAGCGAAGGCCGGTTTTCCCTGCTCGCCGTAAATTATCTCGGGAAGGGGCGAGGGGGATAAGGTTCTGGCGAGCAGCGTCCGGCCTGCAAGCCAGGAAGCGTGTCGTGCACCCTGAGGTGCCATGTCTGCGAGCGTTGACGCCAGCGGGTCCGCGCTAAGGGTGGAGATCTTTCCCAGTACAAACTGGTACATAGTTACGCCCAGCGTTTAATGATTATCGAGGTATTGATGCCGCCAAAGGCAAAGTTATTGCTCTGAATAAATTCGCAATCAATCGGGCGGGTTTCCCCCATAATATAATCTAAAGCGCCGCATTGCTCATCCGGTTGTCTTAAATTGAGCGTCGGCGTGAACCAGCCCTCCCGCATCATATGCAGACTCAGCAAGGCTTCCAGCGCGCCGCAGGCACCCAGGGTATGACCGAAATAACTCTTTAAGGATGAGATGGGCACGCTGTCGCCGAAAATGGCGGCGGTCGCCTGACTCTCGGCGATATCCCCGCGATCGGTTGCCGTGCCGTGGGCAGAAATGTAGCCAATGTCCTGAGGGCCAAGACCCGCCATCGCCAGCGACTGCTCCATACACACCTGCATGGTTTCACGCTGGGGCTGGGTGATGTGCGCCGCATCGCAGTTGGTGGCAAAGCCCACGATCTCGCCATAAATTGTCGCTCCGCGCGCTCTGGCGTGATCCAGCGCTTCCAGCACCAGCGTACCCGCCCCTTCGCCAATCACCAGGCCATCGCGCTGAACGTCAAACGGCGACGGCGTGGTTTTTGGCGCGTCGTTACGCTGGCTGGTGGCAAACAGGGTATCGAAAACCGCCGCTTCCGACGGGCACAGCTCTTCCGCGCCGCCTGCCACCATCACCGTCTGGTAGCCGTGACGAATCGTTTCCCAGGCGTAGCCAATCGCCTGGCTGCCAGAGGTACAGGCGCTCGAGGTGGGGATCACCCGTCCGCGCAGGCCAAAGAACAGCCCGGTATTCACCGCCGTGGTGTGCGGCATCATCTGCACATAAGTGGTGCCGGTGATGTTGTGGGTGTGCTTTTCGGTGAGCATAGAGGCAAACTCGCTGACCGGCCCGGTGCTGCCGGTCGACGAGCCGTAGGCGATGCCGGTCTGACCGTTGGTCAGCACCGCGTCGTCGATTAGTCCCGCCTGCTCCAGCGCCAGCTCGGTGGCGCGGGTAGAGAGCAGCGACACGCGGCCCATGGCGCGAATGCGCTTACGGGTATAGTGAGCGGGGAGAGTGAAGTCTTCAATCGGCGCGGCGAGCAGGGTTTGCAGGCCGTCATACGCCTGCCACTCCGTCATGGTACGCACCGCATTTTCATACTTGCGCAGACGGCGCGAGATGGTCGGCCAGTCCTCGCCGAACGCGGTGACGCCGCCCATGCCCGTAATCACTACCCGGCGGGTCATAGCATGCCTCCGTTAATCGAAATCACCTGACGCGTCACATAGCCTGCTTTATCCGACATCAGGTAACTCGCCAGCCCCGCGACCTCCTCGGCCTGGCCCATACGCTGCATCGGGATCATCGACATCGCCGCGTGCAGTGCGGCTTCGTCCATCTCGATCATGCCGGTATCGATCAGCCCCGGCGCGATGCAGTTGACGGTGATTTTGCGTTTTGCCAGCTCGGTGGCGAGCGCTTTGGTGGCGCCGATGATCCCGGCTTTCGCCGCGCTGTAGTTCACCTGCCCACGGTTGCCCATAATGCCTGACACCGACGACAGGGTGATGATCCGCCCGCCCTTGCGGGTGCCGATCATCGGCATAATGCAGGGATGAATGACGTTATAAAAACTGTCGAGATTGGTGTGGATCACGCTGTCCCAGTCATCGTCGCTGAGCGCAGGAAATGCGCCGTCGCGGGTAATACCGGCGTTACTGACCACGCCATACCACGCGCCGTGGTCAGCGATCTCCTGTTCCAGCACCGTGCGGCACTGCTCGCGGTTGCCCACGTCGAAGGTGAGTAAACGGCCCGCGCCGCCTGCCTGGATAATCGCTTCCAGCGTCTCCTGCGCGCCCGCTTCATCACGATGGTAATGCACGCCGACGGTGAAACCGTCCGCCGCAAGCTGAAGGGCGATAGCGCGGCCAATGCCTTTGCTGGCGCCAGTGACCAGTACGGATCTCATGATGGTGTTCCCTGGTTGAAAAGTGTGGTTAATTCTTCCTCGCTCGGCTGGAAGGTGTTCACGCGTCCCGTGGCGAGGGGGACACTATCCGCATGAATGGTGCACTCGAAGCTGCCAAAGCGTTCATCCTGCATCAGACGTTCGATGGTGATGGTCAGCGTGCTGCCTGCGGCAAAATGCCCTGCGTCGCACACCAGCTCGCGCGCGCCCAGCACCATGCCCAGCGCACAGTGCGGCAGCCCTTTTTGCATCCGGTGCCATTCAGACCAGACGCCCACGGTCTGGGCCATCAGCTCCAGCGCAAACCAGCCAGGCAGGTTGCCGTCCGCGTCCAGGAACGGGGCCAGAACGCCCCGTTCGTTCACCGTCACGCTGCAAACGGCGCGGTCATCGGTGACGCTTTCCACGCTCTCAAGCAGCAGCATCGGCGTGTCGTGAGGAAGATAATCCCCGGGAGGTAAGTAGTGCATCATACTCTCCCCAGCAGAAGGCTGGCGTTGTTGCCGCCAAACGCGAAGGAGTTTGACAGGATCACCGGTTTATTCAGCGGTGCGCTCTGGTGCAGTAGGCCGAAGGCGGGCAGGGTGTCGTCCGGCGCGTAGCGGGAAAAATCCTGCGGCGGCAGCGGCAGGCTTCGGGTCAGGATCAGCCAGCTCAGGGCGGCCTCGGTGATCCCCGCGGCGCCCAGCGTGTGGCCGGTAAGATGTTTCGTGGAGCTGCACGGCACGCGGTCGCCAAAGAGATCGTGGATAACCTGCGCCTCAATGCGATCGTTCAGCGGCGTGGCGGTGCCGTGCAGGTTGATATAGCCGACGTCCGCCGCCGTTATGCCCGCCTCGTTCAGCGCCTGGTTGATGGCGCGGATCGCCCCTTCGCCCTGCGGATGTGGGGCGGAAATATGGTACGCATCGCTGGATTCCCCCGCGCCCAGGAGCGCAACCTCGCCCGGCTCGCGGGTCAGCACCATCAGTGCCGCCGCTTCGCCAATGGTGATCCCCCGACGGTTGCGGCCAAACGGTTCGCACAGGGTCGGGGAGAAGGACTCCAGGCTGTTGAAGCCGTTGACCGGCATGCGGCTCAGGCTGTCGGCCCCGCCGACGATGGCGACGTCCACCAGCCCGGCGTCGATCAGGCGACGACCGCTGATGATCGCCCGCGCGCTGGAGGAGCAGGCGGTCGAAATGGTATACGCCGGGCCGTCCAGCGCAAGCCAGCTGGCGAGAAAGCGCGACGGATCGCCCAGCTCCTGCTGCGGATATTGCCACTGCGGGCTGCGCTCGCCGTTCTGCGCGCGGCGCACGTACTCATCACCCTCGTCCAGTCCGGAGGTGCTGGTGCCCAGCACAACCGCCACGCGGTCTCGCCCCACGCGCGCAATGGCCGCATCGACGGCGGGCCAGATTTGCGCAAGCGCCGCCAGCAGCAGCTGGTTGTTGCGGCTGCGATGGGCGGAAAAAGACTCGGGGACAGGGGGAAGTTCACCCTCCACGCCTCCCAGCACGGCCTCGGGTAAGCCCTGTAGCCAGCCCGCACGTTGGCGCATCCCGGGGGCCACGCCAGCGATCAGGTTCGCCGCTATTTCATCAGCCGAGTTGCCGAGCGCGTTGACCATGCCAACGGCAGAAAGGTAAATCATCTCAGTCACCCAGATATTGAATGGTGATGTGGTAGTGAAAAGCGTGCTGCACAATGCTAATCGGTTCGCGCCTGCCGTTACGGTTCAGGTAGACAATTTCCGTGACCAGTTTGCCATCGGGGTTGCGCAGTTCGCGTCTGGTGTCAGTATCGTTCAGCGTCCAGCCTTTCGGCAACTGCGGCTGCCAGGCGCTGAGCGGCCAGTGGCTCAGCATCACGTCGGCCAGCACCTGGCTGGCGGGCGGCAGCTGCGGCATCACAACCGACTGCTCGGTGTGGATCCCGGTGTCGTCGTAGGTGGCGAGGAACAGGCGGATCCCGACGGAGGAGAGGCCGGCAAGCGTCACTTTATTTCCGTCGGCGTTCAGCATCACCAGCAGCGACTGGGTCTGGCCTTTAAAACTGCCGGTAAGCAACTGCTGCGCGCGGATGGCAGGCGTGATGCCCGGCGGGGGCAGCGTGACGCGGGTGCCGGGCTGGAGCCAGGCCTGAGGGCGCGCGTCATCGCGGTTCGTCGTATGGCTACACCCCGCCAGCAACAGGGCCATCATCACTGCCGCCAGGCGAATGAAACGGGTCATGGTAAGTTCTCTTTGTTAGACGGCATCGCCAGCGGGGCGAGCAGGAACGCGGTGAAGATACCGCTCACCAGCACAATGCCAAAGCTGCTGATGGCCTGAGTGGTGCTGAATACCAGCATCCCCAGCGTCAGCAGGGTGGTCATCATGGCGAGGGTAATCGCCAGCATGGAGGTCAGCGGCGTGCCGCGCGGGTTGCTGAAAAACAGCGTGTAGTTGATGCCAATGCCGAGGACCAGCACCAGCGCCAGCAGGGAAAACAGGTTCACCGGATGGCCCGTCACGGCCAGCGCCGCCAGCCCGCCGCCCAGCGACAGCACGGACGGCACCAGCGCCACCAGCCCTTTTCGCCAGCCGAGGCGTAGCATCGCGCCGCAGGCAATCACCGCCAGCGCCACGCCCAGCAGCCCCGACAGCAGCGAGCGGTAGAGCGCAAACAGGCTGTCGAAGCTGGCCTTACGGTCAACCCAGACGACCCCGGGATGGCGGGTGGCCAGCTCACCGAGCGCGGCGCTGTTTCTGACGCCATCGACCGGGACCAGCACACCGCTTTTGCCGTCCGGCAACGTCAGCCACAGCAAACGCCAGCCCTCGCTGGCCGGGCTGGCGAGCCACGCTTCCACGCTAACAGGCATGGCGTTCAGATTCGGGGCGACGGCATTCAGCCCCGTGCTTTGCAGCATTTTCGTCACCGTCGGCGCGGCGTTACGCAGAAGTTGCAGATCGCTGTTCTGCCGCGCCAGCGAGTTCAGCGGCAGGGTACGCCAGCGGGTTAATTCACCGGCTTTTTGCGCCTGCGCCAGCGCCGGGGTAAACGCCTCCAGCCGCTCCAGCGTTTCCTGAGCCGACGCGCCGTACACCAAGAACCATTTCTGATCGACATTTTGCCCGGTCAGGGCGGTGATGGTTTTTTCCTGCGCCAGAATGTCCTGCGGCAGCGCCTGAAGCCGGGCGATATCGTCATCCACCCGCAGGCTGGCGATCCCGATGGCGGAGAGCAGCGCCAGTGCTACCGGCAGCCCGACGGAGAGGGCTTTACCGTCGCGCCAGGCGTCCAGCCAGCGCTGCATCATCCCTCTCAGGGGGACCGGGCGGACCGGCATGCCCCGGCACAGCCACGGATGCCAGAACATTACCGTCAGGCACGAGGCGCTCAGTCCTGCGGCGGCGAACACCGCCATCTGACGAATGCCGGGGAAGGGGGCCAGCATCATGAAGAGATACGCCACGACGGTGGTCAGCAGCGCCAGCAGCAGCGCGTTACGCACTTTTGCCAGGCTTTGCCAGGGCGAGTGTTCCGCGCCGTGCACCATCCGCTCCGTGAGGTAGTAAATCGTATAGTCCGCCGAGATGCCGATAATGCTCATGCTCATCACCAGCGTCATCAGGTGCAGCTCACCGAACAGCAGGAGCGTCACGACCGTCCCCGCCAGCGCGCCGATGGCAATGGAGAGCAGGCTCAGCAGCAGCGGACGCACGGAGCGAAACACCGACACAATCAGCAGGATCACCCCGAGCACCGTGGCGACGCCAAGCGTGGAAATATCGTTTTTAGCCTGCTGGCTGGCGTAATCGCTGTAGAACACCGTCCCGCGCGAGAGCAGCTGCGCCTGTGGATACTGGCTTTTCAGCGTCTGCTGCAACGCGTTGAGGGTGGTCACCAGCTGGTGGGTTTGCTGCATGTCAAACGACGAGCCCGCCAGCTCGCCGTGTAGCAGATACCAATAGTTCCCGGCCGCATCTTTTGTCACCAGCCAGCCGTCCATCAGCTGCATCTTCTGGCTGTTCTTCGCCAGCGCGAGCTGCGCGCCGCGCATCAGCATCAGCGGATCGTTTTGCAGCTCCTTGCCGCTCACGCCGGAAAAGGCGGAGTAGAGCTGGGACAGGATCCACTGAGCCTGCGCTTCACCGCCGTTTTGCAGGCGGGCGCGGGTGGCCGGATCGACCAGGCCATTGCGGTGCTGCCAGAAGAAATCTCCCCAGGCCTGTTGCCCGGCGGCATCCAGCGGACCTTTTACGACACTCAGCGCCTGGCTGCGTTGCAGCAGGGTTAACCACTGCTGCGCCACGCGCGGGTCCGGCTGTTTGCCGGGGCTGACCAGCCAGATGAGCTGGCGGTCGAGGCGCTGCATAAATCCGTCGTTAAGAGCGGGAGGGATCGCGCCGAGCGTCTGTTTCGGCAGCATGGCGAGCACGCTGCTGTTCAGCCGCGCGCCAGGCAGCAGCGACAGCAGCACGCCCAGCAGGATCAGGCATACCGCGGCCCACAGCAGCGCCGGGCGCAGGGCGTTACGGTGCGGCAAAGCGCTGGCGTTCTGCATCAGTCAGGCGGGCGGGCGTCAGTTGGTGGCGGGAGAGGGCGATATCCGTCGTGTCGCCCTGCTTATCGTTCAGGCGAATGGATTCCAGATAGATCGCGCCCTTCAAATCAAGGGTGGAGAAAATCTTGTCCAGCGGCGTGGTGACGGGCGTCAGCACCAGCGACCAGCGGCCTTCGCCCAGGTCTTTGAAATCGACGCGGAAGTTCTCTTCCAGTACCTTGCGGTCGGCCTGGAACAGCGCCCGCAGCAGATGGTTGAACTGAAACATCTGCGGGTTAGTGTCGGCGGTAATGGTCTGCGGCGACTGACCGTTGAAGATCTGCACCATCCGTTTGTCATCCAGCAGCAGCGTCATCGGGAACGGCGCTTTTTGATCCCACAGCAGGCCATTGTCACGGGCGATTAGCATCTCCCCCTGCGAGCGCAGGGGCTGAGGCATATCCTTGATCGTGCGGGTCTGTTCGAAGTGTGCGCGCACTACCGGTTGCTCCGCAAACCGCTGTTGCAGTTCATCCAGCGTGACCGCGTTCACCAGCGGGCTTACCAGCAGCGCGAGTAGCGTTATCCATTTCATGGCGCGATCCCCATGCGTTCGAACAGAATGGCCGGGCTGACAAAGCACATCTCCCGGCTTGCTTCTTCCACCGCGACCTGAATGGTGTAGCCGGTGGTGGTGCGTTTCCCGGTTTGCGCGTCGAAGATTTGATAGGCGATGCGCAGACGGTTTTCAACCTCTTCAATGTGGGCGCGGATGCGAATGCGCTGCTCGAAGGTCACCGCGTCGCGGTATTTCACCCGGGTATCCACCACCGGCCAGACGTAGCCGGACGCTTTCATCTGGCGATAGCCGTAATCAAACTGGTTGAGCAGCGCTTCGCGGGCAATCTCAAAGTAGCGGAAGTAGTTGCCGTGCCACACCACGCCCATCATATCGACGTCGTGGAACGGAACGGTGATTTCAACTTCAGCCGTAAAGCGGGGATCGGTCAGCACCCTTTACTCCTTCTCGTTGATCTCTGGAAGCTGCCAGAAATCGAAAAAATTAAACCAGTCGAGCGGCGACAAGAGCGCGTAATGCTCCAGCCGCTCCGCATAGCGGTCGACGGTCTGCTGTAGCGCCTGCTGGCGTTCGCCGCGCGGCAGCAGCAGCGGGTCGGCAAACGGCTCGCAGTGCAGGGTCAGCTTTCCCTGCTGACAGAGGGCAAAAATCAGCACCACCGGGCAGCGCAAAATGGACGCCAGGATAAACGGCCCCTGCGGGAACGGCGCGGGCTGGCCCATAAATTCGCTCCATATCACCCGCCAGCTACCGCCGCGCTGCGGGGTGACGGCAATGCGATCGCCCACGATCGCCACCCATTCGCCGCGATCCAGCTTCTCTTTGATGAGGATGGCGGTCTCCGGGCCAATGTCGGTGACCGGCATCAGGTGAATGCCCGCCTGCGGCGCCATCTCCTCCATCACCTGCTTAAAACGTCTGGCGTTGTCGCTAAAGACCAGCGCGTTGATGGTTTTCGCCCCTTCGCGCTGGGCCAGCGCCCGGCAGGCTTCCACATCGCCAAGATGCGACGCGAGCAGCAGTTTGCCCTGAGGATCGTCGAGCCCCAGCGCCTCCTGCGCGCCTGGCGCAAAGACCAGATCGCGATGGAGTTTCATTTCGCCGCGCCAGCTGGCCACTTTGTTCAGCATGGCATGACCGAAGCGCAGGAAGTGGGAAAAACTGTTAAGCCGCGCGGGTTGCGGCATTTGCCGCTGTGCCATCACCGTTTTAACCCGCGCCAGCCACTGCTGCGACGCCTGACGCGCAGCGCGGGCGGTTAGCCAGTAGACGGCCGTAACCGGCCATAGCAGGGCGGTAAACGCCTTACGCCCCAGCAGTTGCCAGACGCGCAGCATCAGGCGCATGCCCCATAATCCTTTCACCTCCTGCTGCTGCGCCCAGTGCTGCGAGCGGCGACGCATCAGCAGGGAAGGAATGCGCGGCAGCATGCCGAGAAACAGACGGGTATGCATCAACGAGATGCGCACGTTGTCTTTCAGGGCATCGAAATGGGATACCCCGTCCGGCGGATAGGTCACGCGGGTGGGCAGAAAATAGCTGGTGTTGCCCTGCCAGTAGAGGCGCACCATCACTTCGGTATCAAAATCCATTCGCCTGCCGAGCGGCGTGGTTGCTGCAAGGCGCAAAACCGGGGCTATCGGGTAAACGCGAAACCCGCACATGCTGTCTTTCAGTTGCAGGGAGAGGGTTTCAATCCAGACCCAGACGTGCGTTATCCAGCGGCCGTACAGGCGCGAACGGGGGATCGAGTCATCGTAAACGGGCTGCCCGGAAATGAGCGCATCGGGATGGCGTTCGGCCAGCGCCAGCAGTTTGGGGATGTCTTCGATAGCGTGCTGGCCGTCAGCGTCCACCTGAACGGCGTGGGTGAAGCCGCGATCGGCGCAGTCTTTCAGCCCCTGCATCACCGCCGCGCCTTTGCCGCTGTTTTCGGCCAGCCGCAGTAGCGTGACCTGCGGACGATCCGCCGCCAGCGCTTCAAGCGTGCGGCGCGTGGTTTCATCGCTGCCGTCGTCCACCACCAGACAGGGCAGATCGAAAGGCGCCAGGCGCGCCAGCACCGAAGCCATCATCGCCCCGTGGTTATAGCACGGGATCAGCACGCAGGGACGGAAGGTTACTGACATAAGCGAATCTTCCCGCTGCTGGCGGTGTGGCGCTCGTTACCCGCATGGCGCTGGTAGCTAAAGGTCAGCATCTCGCGTTCGGGCTGCCAGGCAAGGAGCAGCGTGACCGTATTCTCCGGCAACAGCGGGGCGGCGAACTTCACGTTCTGAATACTGTGAAAACGGTAGCCCGGCGCCAGCGCGGCAGCGTAATGCATTACCCAGTCGAGCTGGGCCACGCCCGGCAGCAGCGGCTGTACGGCGAAATGTCCCTTAAACCAGAGCAGGTCAGGATCAAGATAAAAGGTTATCTCCAGATGCTGTGGATCGGGCTGGAGGCGCCCGATTTCAGGGATCTTCATGAAACAACTCCTGTAGCTGCGCAGTCACGCGCTTGTTCATGCTGTTGACCGGGATTTCATCAACGATCCGCCAGTAGCGCGGCACGGCAACCGGTTCAAGCCAGGGGCGAAGGGCGCATCGCCAGGCGAGCTCCTGCGCTTTTTTGCCCTGTTCGTGTTGCTGACGCACCGCTTCATTCAGCACCAGCAATACGCCAATGCCCTGACGCCCGCCGCGCGTCACCGTCAGCGCGGCGGCCTCGCGGATGCCGTCCAGCGCCAACAGGCGGCGCTCAATGTCATCGAGTGAAATGCGTTTATCTTCAATTTTGACCACCCGACCGCGGCGCCCGACGAGGCTGAACTGCCCGTCAGCCGTGAAGTGCAGGATATCATCCAGCACGACCCCCTCCACCTCGGGGATCAGCGGCGACATCACGCGATCGCCGTGAAACGTCACGCCGGGGAAAGGCTGCCAGCGGGTGCTTTCCTCCTGACGGTAGCGCCAGGCCATTACGCCTGTTTCCGTGCTGCCGTATATTTCATCCGGCCAGACGTTGAGCCAGGCCTGAACCGCGGCGACCTCCTGCCAGGGCAGCGCGCCGCCAGCGGAGAAGAGCAGGTTGACGGGGGGCGGCGTCAGTGACGCGTCCAGCCGCTTGAGAAACGCCGGACTGCTGATGAAAAGATAGCGTTTATCGTCGGGAAGGGCAGAGAGCTGCTCGGCATAGTTGAGCAGGCTGGCGTGCAGCGGCAGGCCGAGCGCCATGGGTAAGACGACACGAAACGTCAGGCCATACAGGTGGTGCAGCACCACGGAAGCCACAACGTGACAGCCCGCCAGACGCTCGCCAAAATGCGCCGCCAGAAGACGAGCCTCACGATCCAGGCTGACCACCGGCTTACTCACCCGCTGCGGCGTGCCGGTCGAGCCGGAGGTGTAAAGCTCGATCGTGCGCATCTCACCGATGGCAGGCAGCGGTGAAAAGGGATGGCCTGCCCGCTGAGCGGAAGCCACCCGCAGCTGTTGCCCCTGAAAATCGAGCGTGGTGTCGCTCAGGACACCGCTGAACAGCGCCCGCTGTTCGTTAAGCTGCGCCGCCCGGCTGTGCCCGGGGAGGACCGGCGTTTTACCCGCATGCAGCGTCGCCAGCAGCGCGACAATAAACAGATAGCCGTTTTCGATGCACAGCGCCCAGCGCTCGCCATCTTCACGACGCAGCGTGTCGACCAGCTGAGTGACGTCGTGGCGCAGATCGCCAAGCGTCCAGAGATGGTCGTCCTGCCAGGCGACAGGGGTGTCGTCAGGGCGGGGCGCACTGAGCCACTGGCTAAGCGGAAGAGGGTTAAGCATCGTTTTTCTTCACCCGTTGTCGCACCAGCCACTCGCCAGCCATCAGCGTGCCCATCAGGAGATAGGCAATCATCCCGTTCCACAGCGTCCACAGACGGATATCGGCGTGTAATACGGTAAACAGCGCGATCGCCCCGTTGATAATAAAAAAGCCGCACCAGACCTGGGTAACCCGGCGCGTGTAACGTACCCCGACGGGGGAGAGGTCCGGTTCACGCAGGCGCGCCAGCCGCTCGACGACGGGCATTGCCGTCCACAGCGAACCGCCAAACACCACCAGCATCACCAGATTCACCACCACCGGATATAACAGCACCCACTGGTGCGCGTGCAGGACGTAGCTCGCCGCGCAAAGCGCTATGCCGGCCAGCGCCACGCTTACGAACAGATAACGCAGGGGGCCGCCTTGCCGACGGGCCTGGCAGACGCGCATCAGCAGCACCAGCGCCATCACGGGCAGTATCCCGTGCAGGCTATTATTCGCCAGCCCGAAGCCGATCAAAAACGGCCATGCCAGCAGCATCAGCCCCGTCAGGGCGGGAAGAACTGGAATCGAACGCACGTTACGCGTCGCGCTGAAGCTGTTCCACAACGTCCACGACGTCCTGCACCGTGCGCACCGCTTTGAAGGTTTCAGGCTTGATTTTATGGCCCGTTTTCTTTTGCAGGTGCACCACCATATCGACGGCATCAATGCTGTCGAGGTCCAGATCCTCGTAAAGACGTGCCTCAGGGGTAATATCCTCCGGGGCGATTTCAAACAGCGTAATAAGAAGCGCAGAGACTTCCTGATAAATCGTTTGTTGTTCTGTCATAGCGGTCATTCTCAGGCGCGTTGTTGATGGATAAAAGCCGCGAGCGTGGCAACGGAATAAAAGTGCTGACGCATCTCATCACTTTCGGCAGAAAGCACTACGCCGTACTGATTTTTTACCGCCAGCCCCAGCTCAAGGGCGTCGATTGAGTCCAGACCGAGGCCGTCGCCAAAGAGCGCGGCGTCTGTATCAATATCCTCTGGGGTAAGTTCTTCCAGATTCAGTGTAGAGATAATGAGATTCTTAATTTCAAGATAGAGCGCTTGCATCTTTCGTTCCTGACAAAGATTGAAGACCGGTTGTTAACTGATGCTGCATATGCCGGTTTAACTGCCTTGCTGCCAGCGCGGGTTCGTGCTGACTCGCATCATAAAAATCATGAATGTTGATGCGTTCGCGAACATCCACGGTGAAAACAGGTTTGTTGGGGGGCACGTTATACCAGCTGCTCTGTTTATCCAGCATCCGTTCGCTACAGTGGATCACCACCACGCGCACGGCGCTGTTGCAGCGAACGGCGATATTCGCCGCCCCACGTTGCAGGGTCATGGCTTCCCCCACCCGGGTGCGGGTGCCTTCAGGGAAGATAAGCAGGGTGTCGCCCTGGGACAGACGCTGCTGGCTTGCGGCAAGCAGCGTGTCGGCTTCGCTGTTAATCAGATAGTCAGCCGCGCGGATCACGCCGCTGACGAACGGGTTACGCAGCAACGCGCTTTTCACCAGACAGTCGGTTTCGTTCATCACCGACGCCAGCAGAACGTAGTCCAGCAGCGAGGGATGATTCGCAATCACCAGACAGCCCCGCTCGGCGCGTAGAACGTCCAGGTTGTTGAAACGGTAATCCAGTACCCCTACACCGCGTACCACCGCGAGGAACAGGCGAAAACTGGCAGAAATAGTACGGCGTGCCAGGCGGCGACGTTGGGTGCGGTCGCGCTGGAAAATCAGCAGCAGGTTAAACCATACCAGCGACAGCGTCAGTCCGCCGAGGCCGAACAGGGCGAAGCACAATCCGGTCATCAGCATCCGCCATAACCGATCGAGGCGGGAACGTAACCCTCTCATTGGCGCGTCCATTGCCACAGCAGGCGCTCGCCCGGCAGGGTGAACTGGCGCTCGTCCCGCAGGTAATGGCGCAGGAACTGGAGGCTTTGCGGCAGCGCGGGCTCTTCAGGCGTGCGGTTGACGTGCGTTTCACAGCTGAGCGTATTTCCGGCTTCAATCACCAGCGCCAGCGCGTAGGGCCAGACGGGCATCTGCGGTGGCAACCCGGCGTGATAAAAATCAGGCAGCAGACCGTCGAAATCCACCAGCAATACGCGGGAGTAGCCCGCATGCAGCAGGCTCAGCACGTCGCACAAGCTCTGCTGGAAGGTATCCATACCGGCGGAAACCGACGAAGAGACAACAGGCTGACGCGCGGCGATAGTGAGATTGCCGACCGCCGAGTTGTGTACCGACATGGCAAAATCGGTGGGGGAAACGGGCTGTTCTGCCGCCAGGGCCTGGAGAATACGGAAATTGCGCTCCAGCTCCCCATGACGGCTGCTGTAGACGACGGCATCGATGCGGTGTTTGCGCAGCATCATCAGGCCAAGATCGACGGCCAGCCTGCTGCCTGAATTCAGGCGGCGGGCGGTCATCATCGGCAGATCGGTCAGTTTCGCCAGCGGTGCAGCGGGATCGATGGCGTCAGACCGGCGTGACCATGCCTGCCATTCGTCGGCATCGCTGAGTCCTGGCGCTCTTGCCTGCCAGTCGATAAGGGTAAGTGTAAATTTCATCTACGCGCGTCCGCGATAAACCTGTTTCTGTGACTTTTTCTTCGCCAGCGCGATTTACTGCGCACATCGTACAATGTTGTCGTCGCGCTGGCGAATAAACGTCACTTTTGACCCTTTCCACCCGGTTATCCCGGCAAACGGCTTTTTGGCCGACCCGGACCCAGAAGAATGGCGAGTTTACTGCCTCCTTTCGTGGTTTCCATCCAGATTTTACAGACGCTGGTGAGCGGCACGGAGAGCAGCATGCCCACCGGACCCAGCAGCCATCCCCAGATCAGTAACGATAAAAACACCACCATCGTCGACATGCCCAGACGGTGGCCCATCATGCGCGGCTCAAGAATGTTACCCAGCACCATATGCACGACGAGGAACAGCGCCCCTACCAGCATGCACTCATAAAAACCGTTAAACAGGAACGCCTGGATCATCGGCGGAACGGCGGAAAGCACCGCGCCGATATTGGGTACGTAGTTCAGTAAAAACGCCAGCACGCCCCACATCAGCGCGAACTGCACGTCCAGCAGTACCAGCCCCAGCCAGACAATCACGCCGGTCCACAGGCTTAACAATGTTTTCAGCGCCAGATACTTGGATACGCCTTTCAGCGCGCGGTGCAAGCCGGCAATGTGGATCTGCGGATTGTTCAGGGCAAAACGCAGCTTATACGGCACGTGGCGCACTTCGAACAGCATAAACACCACCGTCATCACCAGCAGCAGAATGCTGGCCATTGCCCCTGAAAGCCCGGTCATCAACGTGGTGGCGTAGGTCATCACCTTCTCGGAATCCATCCGGCGCAGCATCCGTTCCGGTGAGATATGCAGATTCACGAACGGCAACATGCGCTGAAGATCGACCAGCTTGCGCGTCAGCTCTTTATTGTACTGCGGCAGCATGGTGGAAAATTCGCTCAGCGAGGCGGCGAGCACGCCGAACAGCGCCGTCAGGACAACCAGCATCACCATCACCACAATGGTAATCGCGACTGGGCGGCTGATGCCCCGGCGTAAAAACCATGTCACCAGCGGGTTGAGCACAATGGCGAAAAACAGCGCCAGCAGAAGCTGAACAATGATATCCGCCGCCGCGTGGATACCCGCAAGGATAACCACCAGGCAGGCAAGTTTTAATAAAATATGAAGTCCGGCTTTGTCGGGCGGGCTGGCAGTCATAAGAATTCCTTTTTCCGGGGGGCGTGTTAATTGTAGTGCGCCGGATGGGCTTCGTCTGGAGCGTTAGTCTGAAAGTCGTGGCAAAAAAATGGCCCCCGGCGCAAGCGACGGAGGCCACGGCATCCCGGTGAACGATTACTGGATCACGAGGGTGTTAATGATGTTTTCAGCGGCGGTCTGCGCTTTCTGCTGATTATCTGCCGGCAGGGTGATCTGCATGGTCAGCAGTTTATTGTCCACCTTGCCGAGCACCACGGAGGAGTACGCGGTCTGGCCTTTGGCAGAGATGATGCTGTCCAGCTGTTGCAGCGTGTGGCCTTTCAGTTCAACAGACTTGTTGGTGACCACTTGAAGCTGCGGGTCGCGGCTGCGCTGCTGATCTTCCAGGCGTTTGGCCAGCACGCCCAGATCTTCGCTGGTATCGTCACCGACGATCACAATCACCGCTTTTTGGCCGGTGGCATCGGAATAGACGTGCATATTGTTCGCCTGGGTACCCAGCTTACCGCTCTGGTCGGTCATGTCCGCGGGCAGAGAGAAACTGAGTTTGCCATCCATCAGGCTCACCGGCTGACCGGTGGCGTTGCTTTCTGCTGACGCGCCCTGAGCAGGCGTTTTGGTGTCGCTGTTATCACAGGCTGCAAGGCCAACAACCAGCAGGCCAATCCCGACATATTTAACCAGATTGCGCATTGACTTCTTCCTTTCGATAAACGGCCATAACGGCTCATTCGTTCATCTTATCACAACTGATAAAGCGAACCCTTAACCTGCCTGCAATGCGGAGATTTCAGATTTATCTGCCAGCCTTTTCAGCAGCATATTCAACAGTACGCCGTACATCGGCAGGAAGAAAACCAGGCTGATAAGCACCTTAAAGGCGTAGTCCACCAGAGCGATTTCCATCCAGTGTTCTGCCATGAAGGCGTCCGGGCTGCGCCAGAAGGCGATGAAGAAGAAGGCCAGCGTATCGCTCACGTTACCGAACAGCGTGGAGGCCGTTGGCGCCATCCACCAGCGATGGTTCTGACGCAGGCGGTTAAACACGTGGACATCGAGGATCTGCCCCAGGGCGTAGGCCATAAAGCTGGCGGTGGCAATACGCGCGACGAACAGGTTGAAGTGCGTCAGCGCTTCGAAGCCCTGCCAGCTTCCCATGTAAAACAGCGAGGAGATGGCGTAGGAGACAAACAGTGCCGGGATCATCACCGCAAAAATAATCCGCCGCGCCAGCGGTGCGCCAAAAATACGCACGGTTAAATCCGTCGCAAGGAAAATAAACGGGAAACTGAACGCGCCCCAGGTGGTATGGAAACCAAAAATGGAGATGGGAAGCTGTACCAGATAGTTACTGGAGATGATCACCAGCAGATGAAATAGCGAAAGCCAGAACAACGCCTTGACGCGCTGCGATTGTGTAAAGGAGTTCATATTGTACCTTTTTGATTAATATTTGGGGTGAGGGAACCCAATAAAGCCGCCGCATGATACTGCTTTGACGACACTTTGCAATGGCTAATTTTCACGCAATCGTTAACCTGGTTTGCATTGGCGATAGCGGGGCGTAAACTACAGCCGTTTTTACCTGAACGAGAAGAAAATGACCGACCTGTTTTCCAGCCCAGACCACACGCTTGATGCTCAGGGCCTCCGTTGCCCGGAGCCGGTAATGATGGTGCGTAAAACCGTCCGTAACATGCAGAGTGGCGAAACGCTGCTGATCGTCGCCGATGACCCGGCTACCACCCGTGATATCCCCGGCTTTTGTACCTTTATGGAACATGAACTGGTGGCGCAGCAAACCGAGACCTTGCCGTACCGGTATTTGATTCGTAAGGGGTAAGTGCGGCCTGACGCCCGGCGGCGCTTCGCTTGCACGGGCCTACGGGTGTAGTAGGTCGGGTAAGGCGCAGCCGCCACCCGACAAGTACTCATCACAATTTCGAACCATCGTTTCAAAATTTCGCGCTTTTTGTGAGGCGCTTCACCCTCCCTTTTCCAGCCGTAGTCTAATTTTTAAGCGTCAAAAACTAAAACATCGTTTTAACGCTTATCTCACTACCCTGGAGTTGACTTAATGAAAACGACCCTCAAGCCGTTACTGGCCGCGCTGTGTCTGTCTGCTTTTGCCTGCACCGTTTCTGCCCAGACCATTAAAGCCGCCGATGTGCATCCCGAAGGCTACCCGAACGTGGTGGCGGTCCAGCACATGGGTGAAAAACTCAAACAACAAACCGATGGCAAGCTGGAGATTAAGGTCTTCCCCGGCGGCGTGCTGGGGGATGAAAAGCAGATGATTGAGCAGGCGCAGATGGGGGCGATCGACATGATCCGCGTCTCCATGGCGCCGGTGGCCGCCATCCTGCCGGATATCGAAGTGTTTACGCTGCCCTACGTATTCCGCGATGAAGACCACATGCACAAGGTGATTGACGGGGATATCGGCAAGCAGATCGGCGACAAACTCACCGCCAACCCGAAATCGCGTCTGGTCTTCCTTGGCTGGATGGATTCCGGCACCCGCAACCTGATCACCAAAGAGCCGATCGTCAAACCGGACGATCTGAAAGGGAAGAAAATCCGCGTGCAGGGCAGCCCGGTGGCGCTGGCCACGCTGAAAGCGATGGGGGCGAACTCGGTGGCGATGGGCGTCAGCGAGGTTTACAGCGGCATGCAGACCGGGGTGATCGACGGCGCGGAGAACAACCCGCCAACCTTTATCGCCCACAACTATATGCCGGTCGCCAAAAACTACACGCTGAGCGGCCACTTCATCACCCCGGAAATGCTGCTCTACTCCAAAGTGAAATGGGACAAGCTCAGCGCTGACGAACAGCAAAAGATCCTGACGCTGGCCCGCGAAGCGCAGTTCGAGCAGCGCAAGCTGTGGAATGCGTATAACGACCAGGCGCTGGCGAAAATGAAGGCCGGCGGCGTGCAGTTCCACGACATCGATAAAACGGTGTTTATCAAGGCGACAGAGCCGGTGCGCGCGCAGTATGGCGATAAGCATCAGGATCTGATGAAAGCCATCGCTGACGTTCAGTAAGCCGGAGTACGTATGTCCGAACTCTACCTGAAGTGGATGGACCGTCTGTACCTGCTCGCCATGGTGGTGGCGGGTCTCTCGCTACTGGTGATGACGATTGTGATCCCCATTGGCATCTTCTCTCGCTATGTGCTCAATCGCGGCGAATCCTGGCCGGAGCCGATCGCCATTATCTGCATGGTGACGTTTACCTTTATCGGCGCGGCGGTGAGCTATCGCGCCGGGTCGCATATCGCGGTCAACATGCTCACCGACCGCCTGCCCGCGTCGCTGCAAAGAGTATGCGCGCGAGTGGTGGATCTGCTGATGCTGCTCATCTCCGGCCTGATGTGCTGGTACAGCTACTGGCTGTGCGTCGAGCTGTGGGAGCAGCCGGTGGCGGAGTTTCCGCTCCTGACCTCCGGCGAAAGCTATCTGCCGCTGCCTGTCGGGTCGGCCATTTTGATCCTGTTTGTGCTTGAACGCCTGCTGTTTGGCTCGCAGGAAAACCGTCCGGTCGTGCTGATCGGCAATCACAGTTAAGGGGTGAACAATGGATGCTTTTGTTTTGTTATTCACCCTCGCCATTTTGCTGGCGCTGGGGATGCCGGTGGCCTTCGCCGTCGGCTTAAGCGCCGTGGCGGGCGCGCTGTGGATTGACCTGCCGCTGGAGGCGCTGATGATCCAGATCACCAGTGGAGTGAATAAATTTACCCTGCTGGCGATCCCGTTCTTCATTCTTGCCGGGGCGATCATGGCGGAAGGGGGTATTGCCCGACGGCTGGTTAACTTCGCGTACGTTTTTGTCGGCTTTATTCGCGGCGGGCTGTCGCTGGTGAACATCGTGGCATCAACGTTCTTCGGCGCGATTTCCGGCTCGTCGGTGGCGGATACGGCGTCTATCGGCAGCGTGATGATCCCGGAGATGGAGAAGAAGGGCTATCCGCGCGAATACGCGGCGGCGGTGACGGCCAGCGGGTCGGTGCAGGCGATCCTGATCCCGCCCAGCCACAACTCGGTGATTTACTCCCTGGCGGCAGGGGGAACGGTTTCCATCGCCACGCTGTTTATCGCGGGCGTGCTGCCGGGCCTGCTGCTGGGCGTGAGCCTGATGGTGCTCTGCCTGTGCTTCGCCCGCAAGCGCGGCTATCCGAAGGGGGACAAAATCCCGTTCAGGCAGGCGCTGAAAATCATGCTCGATGCCCTGTGGGGGCTGATGACGGTGGTGATTATCCTCGGCGGGATCTTGTCCGGGATATTCACGGCGACCGAATCTGCCGCCGTGGCCTGCCTGTGGGCGTTTTTCGTCACCATGTTTATCTACCGCGACTATAAATGGAGCGAACTGCCGAAGCTGATGTGCCGCACGGTGAAAACCGTCACCATCGTGATGATTTTGATTGGCTTTGCCGCGGCGTTTGGCGCGGTAATGACCTACATGCAGCTGCCGATGCGCATCACCGAATTCTTCACGTCGCTCTCCGATAACAAATACGTGATCCTGATGTACCTCAATATCATGCTGCTGCTGATTGGCACGCTGATGGACATGGCGCCGATCATCCTGATCCTGACCCCGGTGCTGCTGCCGGTGACCAATGCACTGGGTATCGACCCGGTGCATTTCGGGATGATCATGATGGTGAACCTGGGGATTGGGCTGATCACGCCGCCGGTCGGATCGGTGCTGTTTGTGGCGAGCGCGGTGAGTAAGCAGAAGATCGAGCACGTGGTGCGGGCGATGCTGCCGTTTTACGGTATGTTGCTGGTGGTGCTGGGGATGGTGACGTACATCCCGGCGATTTCATTGTGGTTGCCGGGGCTGCTAGGGATGCAGTGATGCGTGCGGCCTGATGCCCTCACCCCGGCCCTCTCCCGCGGGGAGAGGGGGCAAACACGAGAAACGGCAACCCGGTTGCCGTTTCACTTTTACCTTTGGCGCAACAGCCGCAACGCGTTCGCCGTAACCAGCACTGTCGCCCCCGTATCCGCCAGCACCGCCAGCCACAGTCCGGTCATGCCGAGCAGCGTGGTGACCAGGAAAATCCCCTTCAGACCCAGCGCAATGCCGATGTTCTGCCGAATATTGGCCCGCGTCGCCCGCGCAAGATCTATCATCTGCGCCAGCCCGGTCAGGCGGTTGTGCGTCAGCGCCGCGTCGGCGGTCTCCAGCGCCACGTCGGTGCCGCTGCCCATCGCAATGCCGATGGTGGAAGCTTTCATTGCCGGGGCATCGTTTATCCCGTCCCCGACCATCGCCAGCGGGGCGTTGCTGTTCAGCTCGGTTACCGCGCTGACTTTATCCGCAGGCAACAATCCGGCCTTAAACTCCATCCCCAGCTCACCGGCAATCGCCGCCGCCGCGCGCGGATTATCGCCGGTCAGGATCACACCCTGTACTCCCAGCCTGTGCAGCGCGTCGACGGCGCCTTTCGCATCGTCGCGCAGGGTGTCGCGCAGCGCCAGCATGCCCATCAGTACACCGTCCTGCATCACGGCAACGACCGTCTGCCCGGCCTGCTCTAATGCCTCAACCTGTGGATTCGGGAACGCGCCTGCCGAGGCGATCAACACTTTTTTGCCTTCGACCACAGCTTCAATCCCTGACCCGACCAGCGCTCGCTGGGCGGTTGCCGGAGGGATGTTCAGCCCGCGCGACTGCGCTTCTCGCACAATCGCCTGCGCCAGCGGGTGAGTGGAGCCCTGCTCCACGGCAGCGGCCAGCGTCAGCAGGGCGTCTTCACTGATGTCCTGCGGATACACGCCGGTCACCTGCGGCTTGCCGACGGTCAGCGTGCCGGTTTTATCGAAGGCGATGTGCTGAACCTGGCTCAGCTGTTCCAGCGCCGCGCCGCCCTTAATCAGCGCCCCGCGACGTGCCGCCGCCGCCAGCCCTGAGGTAATCGCCGCCGGGGTGGAGATCACCAGCGCACACGGACAGCCGATCAGCAGCAGCGTCAGCCCTTTGTAAATCCAGCCCTCCCACGGCGCGCCGAAGCACAGCGGCGGGACGACGGTGACCAGCAGCGCCACCAGCATGATGGCGGGGGTGTAAATCCGGCTGAAGCGATCGATAAAGCGTTCTACCGGCGCGCGGCGCTCCTCGGCCTCTTCAATCAGCCTGAGGATGCGGTCGATGGCGCTGTCGCCCGGTTCGGAAAGGACCGTCAACTGCACCAGTCGGTCGACGCTGGTGGCGCCCGCAGGCACCTTTTCACCCGCCGCGCGCGCTACCGGGATGGATTCTCCGGTCAGGGCACTTTCGTCAAAACTTGCGGTGGCAGTAACGAGGGCCCCATCGGCTGGCAGGCGTCCGCCTGCGGGCACTTCAATCACGTCGCCCGGGCGCAGGGTGTTGATGGCGACCGTTTCACGCTGACCATCAATAACCCGCGTGGCGGTTTCCGGCTTCAGCGCCATCAGCGCGCTCACCCCTTTACGCGCCCGGCTCGCCGCCCAGCCCTCAAGGCGTTCGCCAATTAAGAACAGCAGCAGCACCATCGCCGCTTCCGCCGTCGCGCCAATAAACAGCGCCCCGATAGCCGCCACGCTCATCAGCGTTTCGATGGCAAACCAGCTGCCGCTTCTCATCAGACGCAGCGCCTGACGCGCAATCGGGAACAGGCCAACCAGCGTGGTGGCGATAAACGCCAGGTTGCCGAATGGGTGGTTGATCTGCTCCAGCCCCCAGCTCAGGGCCATCATGATGATGAGGGTGATAAGGGGCAGATTTTCTTTTAGCGGGGACGTTTTTTCTGCGGGCGCCGTTTCGCTGCGCAGGGTATAACCCGCTTTGCTGACGGCGGCTTCAACCTGTCTGCTGACGTCGTTTTCGGCGCTGACCAGCAGCTTTTCGGTAGCGAACAGCACCTGAACGTGATTCACGCCTGGCACCTGCTTCACCGCATTTTCCACTTTGCGGGCGCAGGCCGCGCAGTCCATGCCGTTGACCACCCAACTGTAGCGGTTGCCGCTTTCAGGCAGCGCTTCGGTCTGGGTTTCGCACGCGCCCTCGCAGCAGCAGTCCTCTTTTGGCGGAACCGGGCTGAGCTTAAGTGCCGAGAATTGGGGAACTTTTTTAGGTGTTTCTGGAGTCGACATGGCAGTCTCCGGTAATGATAATTTTCTCATTAACCGCAGCATACACTCTGGAGTCGACTCCAGAGTCAAGCGTTATTTAGATATACAGCGAACGCACAATCAGGAAGTGTCCGGCAAAGTAACAGGCGGCGGAAATCGCATTATCCGCACGGAAGCGGCGACGATAGTGGCTGCCCAGCCAGACGATATTACCCAACAGCAACAGTGCGGCACCGAAGAACGCAGACATTGCAGGCGCCGTCGGACGGAAGAACCACAGCTCGCCCGCCAGCCACACCATCACCAGCGTCATAGCGATAAACGTACAGACCGGCAGACGCATCTCTTCCAGACGCGACCAGATCACCGCGATCAGCAGGGCGCCAATCACCAGCAGCACCAGCGGCAGTGGCCAGAAGAAGGAGAGCGTCATCTGGCTGGCAAAGTAGATGGTATAGAGCAGATGTGACAGGAAGAACGCCCCCACGGCGTACAGCAGGCGCTGACGCGGCAGCAAGGTTAAGGCATCGCCAATCAGGGAAGCACACAGCCCCGCGAGGACAAGATAGATAACGGCGTTAAACATCGGGGCCTGCCAGGCAAGCAACAGCAGGAGTAATAGCGTGACGGGTTTAAATAACCAGCGCTGCCAGGCTGGGCCACGGTAGGACGCATCGACGTAAAGCCATGCGGAAAAACAGACAGCGATAAATGACCAAAGCATATTAACTCCCTGTAACTGTTGAGGCTGAATGATCAGTTCCTGATCCAGTGTAGTGACGCGAGCGGGCGTTTGGCAATGCCGGGGCAGGCGAGGTATCCTGAATTCCGCATAATCTGATGGGATTTTTCAATGAGCAAGATGCCGCTGTTTTTCATTATCGTGGTGGCGATTATCGTCATTGCCGCCTCGTTTCGCTTCGTGCAGCAGCGCCGTGAGAAGGCGGATAACGATGCCGCGCCGCTGATGCAAAAGCGCGTGGTGGTGACGAACAAACGCGAAAAGCCGCTTAACGACCGCCGCTCCCGCCAGCAGCAGGTGACGCCTGCGGGCACAACGATGCGCTATGAAGCGAGCTTTAAGCCGGAAACCGGCGGGCTGGAGATGACCTTCCGCCTGGAGGCGCAGCAGTACCATCAGCTGACGGTGGGAGAGAAAGGCACGTTGAGCTATAAAGGGTCGCGTTTTGTAGGTTTTAGGGCTGAATAATGCGCGATCGGTCCCCTCTCCCAGTGGGAGAGGGTTAGGGTGAGGGCATCACACCGCACCTTACTTCTTAACCTGCGCCTTAAACTTCTTCATCCACACCAGCAGCTCAAATACGCCGAAAATAAACACCCGCAGCTGCTGCCAGCCGGTCATCGGTGGGCTATCTTTCGGCAGTCCGTTTTTCAGCATCACCATCTGTAAGGCATGCATGAACGCGGTAAAAATCAGCGCCACGTTAATGAAGATATTCAGCGGACGCGGGAACGGGTGCACCAGATTCAAAATCAAAAATGCCCAGACGCCCAGCATCAGCACGCGCCCTACGTTAATCAGTACTGGCATCGGATCCTCCTTGTGCCTGACGGTGATACAGACGATAAGCCACCTGGCCGGCGACCTTCTCGCGGTGCAGATCCCAGTGAACGGGAACGGACGGCAGACCATTTTCCACTTCGCTTTCAACGTAAATCAGCGCGTCGTCCGCCAGCCAGCCATTTTGCTCCAGCAGGGATAGCGTCTCTTCCAGCAGCCCTTTACGGAACGGCGGGTCAACAAACACCACGTTGTACGGCGTCCCCTGTTGGGCGAGGAAGCTCAGCGTGTTGGTATTCACCACTTTGGCGTTGGTTGCCTTCAGCGTAGCCAAATTTTGCTGCAACGTCTGCGCGACGCCACGCTCCATCTCCAGCAGCGTGGCGCTGGCAGCATAGCGCGACAGCGCTTCCAGCCCTAATGCACCGCTTCCGGCGAAGCAGTCCAGGCAGTTGGCGTCTACCATAGACGGGGCGAGCCAGTTAAACAGCGTCTCGCGAACGCGGTCCGTGGTGGGGCGTAAACCGGGGCTGTCCGGCACCGGTAATTTCCGGCCTCGCCACTGACCGCCGATAATGCGAATTTGACCGGCCGGGGCGCGGGTGGGTTTCTTCATCTCAGGAAAGCTCTGTTAACCATTGCCCTGCGATTGCGGGCGGTGATGTCAATTAAGTAAAGTGTTAGACTATTTCATCATTTTTTTAGCTTCCCTGTATATAGCGCCGCGAGGAGTGTAGTCGCAGATGGCAAAACAAAAAAAACGTGGCTTCTTTTCCTGGTTGGGTTTCGGTGAAAAAGAGCAAGAAACAGAACAGAAAACCGAAGAACAGCAGGTTGTAGAAGAGCAGTCACAGCCTGAAACGCCTGTCGAAACCGCTGCGGTTGTCGAAGCGGAAGAGCCAGCGCACAGCAAAGAAGAGATTGAATCCTTTGCTGAAGAGGTGGTTGAGGTCACTGAGCAGGTTCAGGAGAGCGAGAAGCCAGAGCCGGTTATCGTTGAAACCCTTACCGAAGCGCCGCAGGCCGCTATCGAACACGAAGCGCTGCCGCTGCCGGAAGAGGTTAAAGCTGAAGAGGTTTCTGCCGAAGAGTGGCAGGCCGAAGCGGAAACCGTTGAAATTGTTGAGGCGGTGGAAGAAGAGGCGGCACTTGAGCCAGAGCTGACCGACGAAGAGCTGGAAGCCCAGGCGCTGGCGGCGGAAGCGGCTGAAGAAGCGGTCATCGTCGTACCGGTGGAAGAGCAGGCCGAAGAAGAGATCGTTCAGGAGCAGGAAAAACCGACAAAAGAAGGTTTCTTCGCGCGCCTGAAACGCAGCCTGCTCAAAACCAAAGAAAACTTAGGTTCCGGATTTATCAGTCTGTTCCGCGGCAAAAAGATCGACGACGATCTGTTTGAGGAGCTGGAAGAGCAGCTGCTTATTGCGGACGTGGGCGTGGAAACCACCCGGAAGATCATCGCTAACCTGACTGAAGGGGCGAGCCGCAAACAGCTGCGTGACGCCGAGGCGCTGTACGGCCTGCTGAAAGACGAGATGGGTGAAATTCTCGCAAAAGTTGACGAACCGCTTAATATTGAAGGCAAAATGCCGTTTGTTATTCTGATGGTTGGCGTCAACGGCGTGGGTAAAACCACCACCATCGGCAAGCTGGCGCGCCAGTTTGAGCAGCAGGGCAAATCGGTGATGCTGGCGGCGGGCGATACCTTCCGTGCGGCAGCGGTGGAACAGCTCCAGGTGTGGGGCCAGCGCAACAATATTCCGGTCATTGCTCAGCACACCGGCGCGGATTCCGCGTCCGTGATTTTCGATGCCATCCAGGCGGCGAAGTCGCGTAACGTGGACGTGCTGATTGCGGATACCGCGGGGCGTTTGCAGAACAAATCGCACCTGATGGAAGAGCTGAAGAAAATCGTTCGCGTCATGAAGAAGCTGGACGAAGATGCACCGCATGAAATTATGCTGACTATCGACGCCAGCACCGGACAGAACGCCATCAGCCAGGCGAAGCTGTTCCATGAAGCGGTAGGACTGACCGGGATCACGCTGACCAAGCTGGACGGCACCGCGAAAGGCGGGGTGATCTTCTCCGTGGCCGACCAGTTCGGCATTCCTATCCGTTACATCGGTGTGGGCGAGCGTATTGAGGATTTACGTCCGTTTAAAGCGGACGACTTTATTGAGGCACTATTTGCCCGAGAGGACTAACAATGATTCGCTTTGAACACGTCAGCAAGGCCTATCTCGGCGGGAGACAAGCGCTACAGGGGGTGACATTCCACCTCCAGCCAGGCGAGATGGCATTCCTGACCGGCCATTCCGGCGCGGGGAAAAGTACCCTGCTCAAGCTGATCTGTGGGATCGAGCGGCCAAGCGCCGGTAAAATCTGGTTCAGCGGCCATGAAATTAGCCGTCTTAAGAACCGTGAAGTGCCGTTCCTGCGTCGTCAGATTGGCATGATTTTTCAGGATCACCACCTGCTGATGGATCGCACGGTTTTCGATAACGTCGCGATCCCGCTGATTATTGCCGGCGCCAGTTACGATGATATCCGCCGTCGCGTTTCGGCGGCGCTGGATAAGGTCGGGCTGCTGGACAAAGCGAAGAACTTCCCGATCCAGCTCTCCGGCGGTGAGCAGCAGCGCGTGGGTATCGCCCGTGCGGTGGTGAACAAGCCTGCCGTTTTGCTGGCGGATGAACCGACCGGTAACCTGGACGATGCCCTCTCTGAAGGGATCCTGCGTCTGTTTGAGGAATTTAACCGCGTGGGGGTCACGGTACTGATGGCGACGCACGACATGGGGCTGATCTCCCGCCGTTCGTACCGTATGCTGACCCTGAGCGATGGGCATTTGCACGGAGGCCACGGTGAACAAGCGTGATGCAATGAACCAGATTCGGCAGTTCAGCAACCGGTTCGACCGTTTCCGCAAGCCTCAGGGCGGTGGTGACGGCAATCGCAATGCGCCTAAGCGTGCCAAAGCGACACCGAAACCGAACTCCCGCAAAACCAACGTCTTTAACGAGCAGGTGCGGTATGCCTTCCAGGGCGCGTTGCAGGATCTGAAAAGCAAACCGCTGGCGACGTTCCTGACGGTGATGGTGATTGCCATCTCCCTGACGCTGCCCAGCGTCTGCTATATGGTTTACAAAAACGTAAACCAGGCGGCGTCCCAGTACTATCCGTCGCCGCAGATTACCGTTTATCTGGATAAAGCCCTCGACGATAACGCGGCGGCTCAGGTAGTGGGGCAGATTCAGGCCGAGCAGGGCGTGGAAAAGGTGAACTATCTCTCCCGCGATGAAGCGCTGGGCGAATTCCGCAACTGGTCCGGATTTGGCGGCGCGCTGGATATGCTTGAAGAGAACCCGCTGCCCGCGGTGGCGGTGGTGATCCCGAAACTCGATTTCCAGGGCACGGATTCGCTCAACACCCTGCGCGACCGCATTACCCGCATTAACGGGATTGATGAAGTGCGCATGGACGACAGCTGGTTTGCCCGTCTTGCCGCCCTGACCGGGCTGGTAGGACGCGTGTCGGCGATGATCGGCGTGCTGATGGTGGCGGCGGTGTTCCTCGTCATCGGTAATAGCGTGCGCCTGAGCATCTTCGCCCGTCGCGATACCATCAACGTGCAGAAACTGATTGGCGCAACGGATGGTTTCATCCTCCGCCCGTTCCTTTACGGCGGCGCGTTATTAGGTTTTTCTGGTGCATTTCTTTCATTGATATTGTCAGAAATTTTGGTGATGCGGCTGTCGTCAGCCGTCACCGAGGTGGCGCAGGTTTTCGGAACTAAGTTTGATATCAGTGGTTTAGGTTTCGATGAGTGCCTGCTGTTACTGCTGGTGTGCTCCATGATCGGCTGGGTGGCGGCATGGCTGGCAACGGTTCAACATTTACGCCACTTTACTCCCGACTAATAAAAGCGTGATATAATCTTTCCCTGCACCGAGATGTTCGCTTGCAGGGAAAGCGTCCCTGTTGTCTCTTCCCCTGTAATCATCTTCATGTCACATTTTGTGCGTAATTTATTCACTGTTGCACCTGGAACTTGTGGATAAAATCACTGTCTGATAAAAGAGTGAATGCTAATCTCGTTGCTCAAACGCTTTGGCATGGTTGTTGCCTGACGGGGACAACCTGGACCAGAAGAAACATTGAGAGGAATGAATGACCAAAGAAATGCAAACTTTAGCTTTAGCCCCTGTTGGTAACCTGGAATCTTACATCCGGGCTGCGAACACCTGGCCGATGTTAACGGCTGAGGAAGAAAAGGAGCTTGCTGAAAAGCTGCATTACCAGGGCGATCTGGAAGCAGCTAAAACGCTGATCCTGTCTCACCTGCGCTTTGTTGTTCACGTTGCTCGTAATTATGCGGGCTACGGCCTGCCGCAGGCGGACCTGATTCAGGAAGGTAATATTGGCCTGATGAAGGCGGTACGTCGCTTCAACCCGGAAGTGGGCGTGCGACTGGTCTCCTTCGCCGTGCACTGGATCAAAGCGGAAATTCACGAATACGTCTTGCGTAACTGGCGTATTGTGAAAGTCGCCACGACGAAAGCGCAGCGCAAACTGTTCTTCAACCTGCGTAAAACCAAGCAGCGTCTGGGCTGGTTCAATCAGGATGAAGTGGAAATGGTGGCGCGCGAGCTGGGCGTTTCCAGCAAAGACGTCCGCGAGATGGAATCCCGTATGGCCGCTCAGGACATGACGTTTGATATGTCTGCCGACGATGACGCGTCCGACAGCCAGCCGATGGCCCCGGTTCTGTATCTACAGGATAAAACCTCTAACTTTGCTGACGGCATTGAAGAGGATAACTGGGAAGACCAGGCGGCGAACAAGCTGACCTTCGCGATGGAAGGCCTAGACGAGCGTAGCCAGGATATCATCCGTGCCCGCTGGCTGGACGAAGATAACAAGTCCACGTTGCAGGAACTGGCCGACCGCTACGGCGTCTCCGCTGAACGTGTGCGTCAGCTTGAAAAGAACGCCATGAAAAAACTTCGCGCCGCTATCGAAGCGTAATTTTCGCGAAGTACACCGAGAACCCCTGGATGAGAGTCTGGGGGTTTTGTTTTTTTAGCGCCCGCTCTGGCGAATTCCCTGCCCCTGGCAAACACTTACTGATGCGCTAAGCAGGCGACTTTCAGAGGGTGACAGGGTGAAAAATAACGAACTGAACGACCGGCGTTTACAGGCGACGCCGCGCGGTATCGGCGTCATGTGTAACTTCTATGCCGATAAAGCCGAAAACGCCACGGTGTGGGACGTGGAAGGTAACGAGTATATTGATTTTGCCGCCGGGATCGCCGTGCTGAATACCGGGCATCGCCATCCTAAAGTTATCGCCGCCGTCGAAAAACAGCTTCACGCCTTTACCCATACCGCTTATCAAATCGTCCCTTATGAAGGCTATGTATCGCTTGCCGAGCGCATCAACCAGCGCGTACCCATAGAGGGGCCAGCCAAAACCGCCTTCTTCTCAACGGGGGCGGAAGCGGTCGAAAACGCGGTGAAAATCGCCCGCGCGTACACCAGACGTTCCGGCCTTATCACCTTCGGCGGCGCGTTCCACGGCCGTACCTTTATGACCATGGCGCTGACCGGCAAAGTGGCGCCCTATAAGCTCGGCTTCGGCCCGTTCCCCGGCTCGGTGTACCACGCGCAATTCCCTAACAGCCTGCACGGCGTCAGTACCGCCGAAGCGTTAAAAAGCCTGGAGCGCATCTTCAAAGCCGATATCGCGCCCGATCAGGTGGCGGCAATCATTATTGAACCGGTTCAGGGCGAGGGCGGATTCAACGTCGCGCCCGCTGATTTTATGCAGGCGCTGCGTGCCCTGTGCGATACCCACGGGATTTTACTGATTGCCGACGAAGTGCAAACCGGCTTCGCCCGTACCGGCAAGCTGTTCTCCATGGAAAACCACTGCGTGAAGCCCGATCTGATCACTATGGCGAAAAGCCTGGCGGGCGGGATGCCGCTCTCTGCCGTCTCTGGCCGGGCGGAGGTAATGGATGCGCCGGCCCCGGGCGGACTTGGCGGAACCTACGCAGGTAACCCGCTGGCGATTGCGGCGGCCCATGCGGTGCTGGATGTGATTGACGAGGACGATCTCTGCACCCGCGCGGCGCATCTCGGGCATCATCTGGTCGAGGTGCTGAATAAAGCGAAGGATGGCTGTCCGTATATCGCCGATATCCGTGGGCAGGGGTCGATGGTGGCGGTGGAATTTACCGATCCGCAAACCGGACAGCCGTCGCCGGAATTTACCCGTCAGGTTCAGGAGCGCGCGTTGAACGAAGGGCTGCTGCTTTTGAGCTGCGGCGTTTACGGCAACGTTATTCGCTTCCTCTACCCGCTCACCATCCCCGAAGCGCAGTTCCGTAAAGCGCTGGATATTATTTCCGCCTCGCTGACACGATAAAGCCAAAAGCCCGGCTGAAATGACGGTTGGGCTTATCATATTTTCATTTCAAATTAGCTATTCCAAAATCATAAAAATGGGGTATGTTTTAGCAGAGTATGCTGAAAAAGCGCGAACAGCACGCCTATAACTGAAATAAAGCGCTACACAACAACATCACAACAATCGTTATAACCATAATAATGGGGAATCTCAGGATGAACATGAAGGGTAAAGCGTTACTGGCAGGATGTATCGCGTTGGCATTCAGCGCCATGGCGCAGGCCGATATTAAAGTGGCCGTGGTGGGCGCGATGTCCGGTCCGGTAGCACAGTACGGCGATCAGGAATTTACGGGCGCGGAACAGGCGGTTGCAGACATTAATGCTAAGGGCGGCATCAAGGGCGAAAAGCTGCAAATCGTAAAATATGACGATGCCTGTGACCCAAAACAGGCGGTCGCGGTGGCGAACAAAGTGGTAAACGACGGGATCAAATACGTTATTGGTCACCTGTGCTCCTCTTCCACCCAGCCCGCATCTGACATCTACGAAGACGAAGGCATTCTGATGATCACGCCGGCCGCGACGGCGCCAGAGCTCACCGCGCGCGGCTATAAGCTGATCCTGCGTACCACCGGTCTGGACTCCGATCAGGGGCCAACCGCCGCGAAATACATCGTGGAAAAAGTGAAGCCGCAGCGCATCGCGATTGTTCATGACAAACAGCAGTACGGCGAAGGCCTGGCCCGTGCGGTGCAGGATAACCTGAAAAAAGCGAACGCCAACGTGGTGTTCTTTGACGGTATCACCGCCGGTGAGAAAGACTTCTCGACCCTGGTCGCGCGTCTGAAGAAGGAAAATATCGATTTCGTTTACTACGGCGGCTACCACCCGGAAATGGGGCAGATCCTGCGTCAGGCGCGTGCGGCGGGTCTGAAGACGCAGTTCATGGGGCCAGAAGGTGTCGCGAACGTTTCCCTGTCTAACATCGCGGGTGAATCCGCTGAAGGTCTGCTGGTGACCAAGCCGAAGAACTACGACCAGGTGCCTGCGAACAAACCTGTTGTCGATGCCATCAAGGCGAAGAAACAGGATCCAAGCGGTGCGTTCGTCTGGACCACTTACGCAGCGTTGCAGTCTCTGCAAGCGGGCCTGAACCAGTCAGCCGATCCGGCGGAGATTGCCACCTGGCTGAAAGCGAACTCGGTGGAAACCGTGATGGGACCGCTGTCCTGGGATGAGAAGGGCGACCTGAAGGGCTTCGAGTTCGGCGTGTTTGACTGGCATGCCAATGGCACTGCTACTGATGCCAAATAATGCTGGTGCGGGTTGATGCCCTCACCCTAACCCTCTCCCACGGGGAGAGGGGATTACCCGGTTTTCTCCCTCTCCCTTAGGGAGAGGGCCGGGGTGAGGGTATCAGGCCGCACAGATCTAGCGCTTCTCCCACCCGTTCGACTGCGCCGTAAACCCTAACGCCTGCATAAACGCTGCCATCACGCCGCGATCCTCCACGCCCACGTCGGCCATCCACCAGGAGGTTACGCTCGGGTTTTCGCGGATCACCTCTTCAATCAAATACTGCCCGACCCCGCGACGACGGGTCACGTCGCGCACGCGCAGGGAGTCCAGCGCCCCTTCCGTGCCGCTCAGCGTTACGCGGACGGCGGCCAGCAGACGTTCATTAAAACGCGCGGCATAGATGCGGTGGTTTTCATCGACGGCCAGCGATGAAGGGGAATATTCCGGCCAGATCTTGCCCAGGTCGATATGATCCTGGTCGCTAAAGGTCACCAGACGCACGATAGTCAGTTTCATTAGCTGCTTGTCCAAATCAAAAAGAGTAGGGCCAGTGTACTCAATTTATTTGCTCAGGCGCTTTCTCTTTTTCTTCCCATTTACCAGGTGATTAGTTTTTTGACAGCGTAATGCGCAGTTTGAAAACACATGGATCGAAAAATAAGCAGAATTTTAACCTGAAGGGTAGTGATTTATTCGGCGCTTTGTACCGTTATTTTATGCTGCCAACTGCGCTTTTATTTGTTTATCTCCGCCTGATTTCAGAATATTATCTTTGCTTAATCGCCTGAAAAATAGAGATTTTAGTCTGGTTTTTGACAAAAAACTGCGCTAAATCATTAAAGGCACTGGTAAAAATAGCGTTGTTCATTAAAAGTACAGAATGCTTTTTAACCATAATAAAACAAAATATAAACACGACATCACGAATGGGGATTCAGAGATGAAAAGGAACGCGAAGACATTAATCGCGGGGATGGTCGCACTGTCGATCTCGCATGCCGCTATGGCAGACGACATTAAAGTTGCGGTAGTGGGGGCGATGTCCGGCCCTGTTGCCCAGTGGGGTGACATGGAGTTCAACGGCGCGCGTCAGGCCATCAAAGATATCAACGCCAAAGGCGGGATCAAAGGCGACAAGCTGGTGGGCGTGGAGTATGACGACGCCTGCGATCCAAAACAGGCCGTCGCGGTCGCCAACAAAATTGTTAACGACGGTATCCAGTACGTCATAGGGCACCTGTGTTCCTCTTCCACGCAGCCTGCGTCTGATATCTACGAAGACGAAGGCATTCTGATGATCACCCCGGGCGCCACCAACCCGGAACTGACCCAGCGCGGCTACCAGCACATCATGCGTACCGCCGGTCTGGACTCCTCTCAGGGGCCAACCGCCGCCAAATACATCCTCGAAACCGTTAAGCCGCAGCGTATCGCCATCATTCACGATAAGCAGCAGTACGGCGAAGGCCTGGCGCGTTCCGTACAGGACGGCCTGAAAAAAGGCGGGGCAAACATCGTCTTCTTCGACGGCATTACCGCCGGTGAGAAAGACTTCTCCGCGCTGATCGCCCGTCTGCAAAAAGAGAATATCGACTTCGTTTACTACGGCGGCTACTACCCGGAAATGGGGCAGATGCTGCGCCAGGCGCGCGCCACCGGTCTGAAAACCCAGTTCATGGGGCCAGAGGGCGTGGGCAATGCCTCCCTGTCCAACATCGCGGGGGATTCTGCCGAAGGCATGCTGGTGACGATGCCAAAACGCTATGACCAGGATCCGGCGAATAAGACTATCGTGGATGCGCTCAAGGCGCAGAAGAAAGATCCGAGTGGTCCGTACGTCTGGATCACCTACGCGGCCGTACAGTCTCTGGCCACCGCGCTGGACCGTACCGGCAGCAAAGAACCGCTGGATCTGGTGAAAGATTTAAAAGCGCACGGGGCGAACACCGTGATTGGGCCGCTGAACTGGGATGAGAAAGGCGATCTGAAGGGATTTGAATTTGGTGTCTTTAAGTGGCACGCCGACGGTTCGTCCTCGGTCGCCAGATAATCATCCCACCGCCCGGCTCACCGGGCGGGTATAAAAAGGTTTGCATATGTCCGAGCAGTTTCTCTACTTTTTGCAGCAGATGTTTAACGGCGTCACGCTGGGAAGCACTTACGCGCTGATCGCCATCGGCTACACGATGGTTTACGGCATTATCGGCATGATTAACTTCGCCCACGGCGAGGTGTACATGATCGGTAGCTACGTCTCCTTTATGATCATCGCCGCGCTGATGATGATGGGCATCGACAGCAGCTGGCTGCTGGTAGCCGCCGGGTTTGTCGGCGCGATTGTGATCGCCAGCGCCTACGGCTGGAGTATCGAACGGGTAGCCTACCGACCGGTGCGCAGCTCCAAGCGCCTGATCGCGCTGATCTCCGCCATAGGGATGTCCATTTTCCTGCAAAACTACGTCAGCCTGACTGAAGGTTCACGCGACGTGGCGCTGCCAAGCCTGTTTAACGGCCAGTGGATTGTGGGGGCCAGCGAAAACTTCTCCGCCTCTGTCACCACCATGCAGCTGGTAATCTGGGTTGTGACATTTATTGCCATGCTGGCCCTGACCCTGTTCATCCGCTACTCCCGCATGGGACGCGCCTGCCGCGCCTGCGCGGAAGATCTGAAGATGGCGAGCCTGCTCGGGATTAACACCGACCGCGTGATTGCCCTGACCTTCGTGATCGGCGCAGCGATGGCGGCGGTGGCTGGCGTGTTGCTCGGCCAGTTCTACGGCGTAATCAACCCGTACATCGGTTTTATGGCCGGGATGAAAGCCTTCACCGCGGCGGTACTGGGCGGAATCGGCAGCATTCCGGGCGCGATGATCGGTGGTCTGATCCTCGGCGTGGCGGAGTCGCTCTCCTCGGCGTACCTGAGTACGGAGTATAAAGATGTGGTGTCGTTTGCCCTGCTGATTCTGGTTCTGCTGGTGATGCCTACCGGTATTCTGGGCCGTCCGGAGGTAGAGAAAGTATGAAACCGATGCATTTTGCGATGGCGCTGCTCTCTGCCGCCATGTTCTTCGTCCTGGCGGGCGTCTTTATGGGCGTCCAGTTAGGGCTGGACGGCACGAAGCTGGTGGTGGATACCGCCCCCGACATCCGCTGGCAGTGGGTGTTTATCGGCACCGCTGTGGTGTTCCTGTTCCAGCTGCTGCGTCCGCTGTTCCAGAAGACGCTGAAAAACGTCTCCGGGCCGAAATTCGTCCTGCCGGCGATCGACGGTACAACCGTGAAACAGAAGCTGTTCCTTGTGGCGCTGCTGGTGGCTGCCGTGGCGTGGCCGTTTATGGTATCGCGCGGGACGGTGGATATTGCCACCCTGACCATGATCTACGTGATTCTGGGGCTGGGTCTGAACGTGGTGGTGGGGCTGTCTGGCCTGCTGGTGCTGGGCTACGGCGGGTTCTACGCCATCGGCGCGTACACCTTCGCGCTGCTGAACCACTATTACGGCCTCGGCTTCTGGACCTGTCTGCCGCTGGCGGGGCTGGTCTCTGCCGCGGCGGGCTTCCTGCTCGGTTTCCCGGTGCTGCGCCTGCGCGGTGACTACCTGGCGATTGTGACCTTAGGCTTCGGCGAAATCGTCCGTATTCTGCTGCTCAACAATACCGAAGTGACCGGCGGTCCGAACGGCATCAGCCAGATCCCGAAACCGACCTTCTTCGGCTTGGAGTTCAGCCGTACCGCCCGCGAAGGCGGCTGGGATACCTTCAGCAACTTCTTTGGCATCAAATACGATCCGTCCGACCGCGTGATCTGGCTCTATCTGGTGGCGCTGCTGCTGGTGGTGATTACGCTGTTTGTGATCAACCGTCTGCTGCGCATGCCGCTGGGTCGCGCGTGGGAAGCGCTGCGCGAAGATGAGATCGCCTGCCGCTCCCTGGGCCTGAACCCGACCCGCATCAAGCTGACCGCATTTACCATCAGCGCCGCGTTTGCCGGTTTCGCCGGAACGCTGTTTGCCGCGCGTCAGGGCTTCGTCAGCCCGGAATCGTTCACCTTTGCCGAATCGGCCTTCGTGCTGGCGATTGTGGTGCTCGGCGGAATGGGCTCGCAGTTCGCCGTGATCCTCGCGGCTATCCTGCTGGTGGTCTCCCGCGAGCTGATGCGCGACTTTAACGAATACAGCATGTTAATGCTGGGTGGTTTGATGGTGCTGATGATGATCTGGCGTCCGCAGGGTCTCCTGCCGATGACCCGTCCACAGCTGAAGCTGAAACGCACACAGGCGAAAGGAGAGCAGGCATGAAGCCTTTATTATCCGTTAACGGCCTGATGATGCGTTTTGGCGGCCTGCTGGCGGTCAACAATGTGAATCTGGATCTGCACAAGAAAGAGATTGTCTCCCTGATTGGCCCGAACGGCGCGGGAAAAACCACGGTCTTCAACTGCCTGACCGGCTTCTACAAGCCGACGGGCGGCACCATCATGCTGCGCGATCAGCATCTTGAAGGGCTGCCGGGCCAGCAGATTGCCCGCATGGGCGTGGTGCGTACCTTCCAGCACGTGCGTCTGTTCCGCGAGATGACGGTGATTGAGAACCTGCTGGTGGCGCAACATCAGCAGCTGAAAACCGGCCTCTTCTCCGGCCTGCTGAAAACCCCGGCCTTCCGCCGCACGCAGGAAGAGGCGCTCGATCGCGCCGCGACCTGGCTCGACCGTATCGGCCTGCTCCAGCACGCCAACCGTCAGGCGAGCAACCTCGCTTACGGGGATCAGCGTCGCCTGGAGATTGTGCGCTGCATGGTGACGCAGCCGGAGATCCTGATGCTCGACGAACCAGCGGCAGGTCTCAATCCGAAAGAGACCAAAGAGCTGGACGAGCTGATTGCCGAGCTGCGCGACCATCACGACACCACCATCCTGCTGATTGAGCATGACATGAAGCTGGTGATGGGCATTTCGGACCGTATCTACGTGGTAAACCAGGGCACGCCGCTGGCAAACGGCACGCCGGAAGAGATCCGCAACAACCCGGACGTGATCCGCGCATACCTTGGTGAGGCATAAGATGGAAAAAGCGATGTTAACGTTCGACAAGGTCAACGCGCACTACGGCAAAATTCAGGCGCTGCACGATGTCAGCCTGCATATTAATCAGGGCGAAATCGTCACCCTGATTGGGGCTAACGGCGCGGGCAAAACCACGCTGCTCGGCACCCTGTGCGGCGACCCGCGCGCCACCAGCGGGCGGATTGTGTTTGACGGCAAAGACATTACCGACTGGCAGACCGCCAGAATCATGCGTGAAGCGGTGGCGATTGTCCCGGAAGGGCGTCGCGTATTCTCCCGCATGACGGTGGAAGAGAATCTGGCGATGGGCGGTTTCTTCGCCCACCGGGATGAATACCAGACCCGCATCAAGTGGGTGTACGAACTCTTCCCGCGCCTGTGGGAGCGTCGTATTCAGCGCGCGGGCACCATGTCCGGCGGCGAGCAACAGATGCTGGCGATTGGCCGCGCGCTGATGAGCCAGCCGCGTCTGCTGTTGCTGGATGAACCGTCGCTCGGTCTTGCGCCCATCATCATCCAGCAGATTTTCGATACCATTGAGCAGCTGCGCAAAGAGGGGATGACCATCTTCCTCGTCGAACAGAACGCCAACCAGGCGCTGAAGCTCGCTGACCGCGGCTATGTGCTGGAGAACGGGCGCGTGGTGCTCTCCGATACCGGCGATGCGCTGCTGGCGAACGAAGCGGTGCGGAGCGCGTACCTGGGCGGATAGGTAAAAGCAAAAAGGCAACGCAAGTTGCCTTTTTAGTGTTTTCTCCCTCTCCCTGTGGGAGAGGGCCGGGGTGAGGGCACTAGACCGCACCCAACATCTAAACCCCTTCACACAACCATCATCCCTCTGACGCCTGGCTGTCACCTGTCTGTAAACAAACAGTTATTTTTCTGTCATTCGAGCATGTCATGTTACCTCGCGAGCATAAAACGCGTGATATCGCGCATCCGGCACAATAAGAGAGATGACAATGACATCGTTACGACACACAGCTTTGGGTCTGGCACTGGGTCTGGCTTTTGCGACGAACGCAATGGCTGTGACGACCATTCCGTTCTGGCATTCCATGGAAGGAGAGTTGGGTAAAGAGGTTGACTCCCTGGCGCAACGTTTCAACGACACCCACCCGGATTACAAAATTGTGCCGGTGTACAAAGGCAACTACGAGCAGAGCCTGAGCGCGGGCATCGCCGCCTTCCGTACCGGTAACGCGCCTGCGCTGTTACAGGTTTATGAAGTGGGCACCGCGACCATGATGGCCTCCAAAGCCATCAAGCCGGTGTACGAGGTGTTCAAAGAGGCGGGCATTAACTTTGACGAGTCCCAGTTCGTGCCAACCGTGGCGGGATACTACACGGATTCCAAAAGCGGGCATCTGCTGTCCCAGCCGTTTAACAGCTCTACGCCAGTGCTGTACTACAACAAAGACGCCTTCAGGAAAGCCGGTTTAGATCCGGAGCAGCCGCCAAAAACCTGGCAGGACCTGGCCGAATACACCGCGAAGCTGAAAGCGGCGGGGATGAAGTGCGGCTACGCCAGCGGCTGGCAGGGCTGGATCCAGATTGAAAACTTCAGCGCCTGGCACGGCCTGCCGGTTGCCACCAAAAACAACGGCTTCGACGGTACCGACGCGGTGCTGGAGTTCAACAAGCCGGAGCAGGTGAAGCACATCGCGCTGCTGGAAGCACTCAATAAGAAGGGCGACTTCAGCTACTTCGGGCGTAAAGACGAATCCACCGAGAAGTTCTACAACGGCGATTGCGCCATTACCACCGCCTCATCTGGCTCGCTGGCAGACATCCGTCACTACGCCAAATTCAATTACGGCGTGGGCATGATGCCGTACGACGCTGACGTCAAAGGCGCGCCGCAGAATGCCATCATCGGCGGGGCGAGCCTGTGGGTGATGCAGGGTAAAGACAACGGCACCTACAAAGGCGTGGCCGAGTTCCTCGACTTCCTGGCGAAGCCGGAAAACGCCGCCGAGTGGCACCAGAAGACCGGCTACCTGCCGATCACCAAAGCCGCGTACGACCTGACCCGCGAGCAGGGCTTCTACAGCAAGAACCCGGGCGCGGATATCGCGACGCGTCAGATGCTGAACAAGCCGCCGTTGCCGTTCACCAAAGGCCTGCGTCTGGGCAACATGCCGCAGATCCGCACCATCGTCGATGAAGAGCTGGAAAGCGTCTGGACCGGGAAGAAAACGCCACAGCAGGCGCTGGATTCCGCGGTAGAGCGCGGGAATCAGCTGCTGCGCCGCTTTGAGCAGTCGACGAAGTCTTAATCTTTTTGCCCTCACTAACCCTCTCCCTTTGGGAGAGGGACGGGGTGAGGGGAAACCAACCTGAGCTAACCTATGTCATCATCCCGTCCGGTGTTCCGTTCCCGCTGGCTGCCGTATCTGCTGGTCGCGCCGCAGCTGGTCATCACCGTCATCTTCTTTATCTGGCCTGCGGGCGAAGCGCTGTGGTACTCGGTACAAAGCGTCGATCCGTTCGGGCTTTCCAGCCAGTTTGTCGGGCTGGACAACTTTACCGCGCTGTTCCACGACAGCTACTACCTGGATTCCTTCTGGACGACGATCAAATTCAGCGCGCTGGTCACCGTCAGCGGCCTTGTCGCCTCGCTGTTCTTCGCTGCGCTGGTGGACTACGTGGTGCGCGGCAGTCGTCTGTACCAGACCCTGATGCTGCTGCCCTACGCCGTGGCTCCCGCCGTGGCCGCCGTGCTGTGGATCTTCCTGTTTAACCCAGGGCGCGGGCTGATTACCCACTTCCTGGGCGAATTTGGCTACGACTGGAACCACGCCCAGAACAGCGGTCAGGCGATGTTCCTGGTGGTGTTCGCCTCGGTGTGGAAGCAGATCAGCTATAACTTCCTGTTTTTCTTTGCCGCGCTACAGTCTATCCCGCGTTCGCTGGTGGAGGCTGCCGCGATTGACGGCGCAGGGCCGGTGCGCCGCTTCTTCAGGCTGTCGCTGCCGCTGATCGCCCCGGTGAGTTTTTTCCTGCTGGTGGTGAACCTGGTGTACGCCTTCTTCGACACCTTCCCGGTGATCGACGCCGCCACCGCGGGCGGCCCGGTGCAGGCAACCACCACGCTGATTTACAAGATCTACCGCGAAGGCTTTGCGGGGTTGGATCTCTCCGCTTCTGCCGCGCAGTCGGTGGTGCTGATGTTCCTCGTCATCATCCTCACGGTGGTGCAGTTCCGCTATGTCGAAAGTAAGGTGCGCTACCAATGATTGAGAACCGTCGCGGGCTGACGATTTTCAGCCATACCCTGCTAATCCTGGGCATCCTCGTCATCCTGTTCCCACTGTACGTGGCCTTTGTCGCCGCCACTTTGGACACCAAAGCGGTGTTCGACACGCCAATGACGCTGATCCCAGGCACGCATCTGTTCGAGAACATGAAGACTATCTGGACGCAGGGCGTGGGCGCTAACAGCGCGCCGTTCTGGCTGATGATGCTCAACAGTTTCATCATGGCGTTCGGTATCACCGTCGGCAAAATCACCGTGTCGATGCTTTCGGCCTTCGCCATCGTCTGGTTCCGCTTTCCGTTGCGTAACCTGTTTTTCTGGATGATTTTCATCACCCTCATGCTGCCGGTGGAGGTGCGTATCTTCCCGACGGTGGAGGTGATCGCCAACCTGAAGATGCTCGACAGCTACGCGGGCTTGACCCTGCCGCTGATGGCCTCGGCGACCGCCACCTTCCTGTTTCGCCAGTTCTTTATGACCCTGCCGGATGAGCTGATTGAAGCCGCGCGCATTGACGGGGCCTCGCCGATGCGCTTCTTCCGCGACATCGTGCTGCCGCTGTCGAAAACCAATCTCGCGGCGCTGTTTGTGATCACCTTTATCTACGGCTGGAACCAGTATCTGTGGCCGCTGCTGATCGTTCAGGACGTCAACCTCGGCACCGCCGTGGCAGGCATCAAAGGCATGATCGCCACCGGCGAAGGCACCACCCTCTGGAACCAGGTGATGGCGGCGATGCTGCTCACCCTTATCCCACCCGTAGTCATTGTTTTAGCCATGCAGCGAGCGTTTGTCCGCGGCCTGGTCGATAGCGAGAAATAAGATGGCAGGTTTAAAATTACAGGCAGTAACCAAAAGCTGGGACGGCAAAACCCAGGTCATTCAGCCGCTGACGCTCGACGTGGCGGACGGGGAATTTATCGTGATGGTCGGCCCGTCCGGCTGCGGAAAATCCACCCTGCTGCGTATGGTGGCCGGGCTGGAGCGTGTGACGTCCGGGGATATCTGGATTGACCGCCAGCGCGTTACCGAGATGGAACCCAAAGATCGCGGCATCGCGATGGTATTCCAGAACTACGCCCTCTATCCGCACATGAGCGTGGAAGAGAACATGGCCTGGGGGCTGAAAATTCGCGGTATGGGCAAAGGCCATATCGAGGAGCGCGTGAAAGAGGCCGCGCGCATTCTGGAGCTGGACGGCCTGCTCAAGCGTCGCCCGCGCGAGCTCTCCGGCGGCCAGCGCCAGCGCGTGGCGATGGGGCGCGCCATCGTGCGCGATCCGGCGGTATTTCTGTTCGACGAACCGCTGTCAAACCTCGACGCCAAACTGCGCGTGCAGATGCGTCTTGAGCTACAGCAGCTGCATCGGCGGCTGGGAACCACGTCCCTCTATGTGACCCACGATCAGGTTGAAGCCATGACCCTCGCCCAGCGCGTGATGGTGATGAACAAAGGCATCGCCGAGCAGATTGGCACCCCAGTGGAAGTCTACGAGAAACCGGCCAGCCGTTTTGTGGCGAGCTTTATCGGCAGCCCGGCGATGAACCTGCTGGACGGGCGGATCAATGCGGCGGGAACCCACTTCGAGCTGGAAAGCGGGATGGCGTTGCCGATCAACTGGTACTATCGTGGCTACGCCGGGCGTAAGATGACGCTTGGTATCCGCCCCGAGCATATTGGTTTGACGTCTCAGGCGGACGGCGGCGTGCCGCTGGTGATGGACACGCTGGAGATGCTGGGCGCAGACAACCTGGCGCACGGACGCTGGGGCGAGCAAAAGCTGGTAGTGCGTCTGCCGCATCAGGAGCGCCCGAAAGCAGGCAGCACGCTGTGGCTGCATATGCCGGAAAATCACCTGCACTTATTTGACGGTGAAACAGGACAACGAGTATGAGCAACTGGCCTTACCCCCACATCGTCGCCCACCGTGGTGGCGGTAAACTGGCGCCGGAAAACACCCTGGCGGCAATTGACGTTGGCGCACGCTACGGCCACACGATGATCGAGTTCGACGCCAAGCTGTCGAAGGACGGCGAAATTTTCCTGCTGCACGACGACAACCTCGAACGCACCAGCAACGGCTGGGGCGTGGCGGGTGAACTGCCGTGGCGTGACCTGCTGAAGGTGGACGCCGGAAGCTGGTTCAGCGGCGAATTCAAAGGCGAACCGCTGCCGCTGCTGGCGGAAGTGGCGGACCGCTGTCGTCAACACGGCATGATGGCCAATATTGAAATCAAACCGACCACCGGCACCGGGCCGCTGACGGGTAAAGTGATTGCCATTGCCGCGCGTGAGCTGTGGGAAGGGATGACCGCGCCGCTGCTGTCGTCGTTTGATATCGACGCGCTGGAAGCCGCACAGGCCGCCGTTCCGGAGTTGCCGCGCGGGCTGCTGCTGGATGCGTGGCGAGAAGACTGGCGCGCGCTGACGACCCGCTTAGGCTGCGTGTCGATCCACCTCAACCATAAGCTGCTGGATGAAGCGCGCGTGACGCTGTTGAAGGAGGCCGGTCTGCATATCCTGGTGTATACCGTCAACAAACCCCAGCGTGCAGCCGAGCTGCTGCGCTGGGGCGTGGACAGCATCTGTACCGATGCGATTGACCAGATCGGGCCGAACTTTATTTATTAAGCATACTGCCGTTCTGCTGGGTCGGCAGCATGTGCTGCTGACCGCTGCTTTGCGATACTCCGCCTCCTAACATCCCACCGTTTGCATTAGGCAGCGGCTGTTCAAGCATCTGGCCCTGCTGTACGCGCTGGGTGTTGGTATTCATCTGGTTTTGCAGGTGCTGCTGCTGCACCTGGGTCTGCGTCTTTAACTGCTGATTGAGCATCCCTTTCTGCTGCTGTTGCTGGCTCATCATCTCCGTCTGCATACGCTGCTGGCTCGGAATGACGTAGCCCGGCTGGTTCGGGTTGTTCAGGGTGTTGATTGGCTGTGCGAGCGCGGCGAACGGAAGCAGCGCGGTCAGGATCAGTAATCGTTTCATGGTTATCTCCTCCTTTGAGGCTTCTCTTAAGTTTATCCTCATTCCTGCATAACGATGATTTTTTAAGAGTTGTGAACCAGGCTTAAGCGGGGAATATGGGCCCCTTCACCTGGAGAACAATAATGATGAAACCAACCTTTTTGCGCTGGGTCGCCATCGCTGCGCTGATGGCAGGCGGCACATTTACCGTGGCGGCCAACCCGCCCGCCGCTCCACCGGTCTCTTACGGCGTGGAGGAGGATGTTTTTCACCCCGTGCGGGCGACGCACGGCATGGTGGCCTCGGTTGACGCGCTGGCAACGCAGGTGGGCGTCGATATTCTTAAACAGGGCGGTAACGCGGTGGATGCGGCGGTCGCGGTGGGATATGCGCTGGCGGTGACGCATCCACAGGCGGGGAACCTGGGCGGCGGCGGGTTTATGATGCTGCGCACGAAAGACGGTAAAACCACAGCCATCGACTTCCGTGAGATGGCGCCGAACCAGGCCTCCCGCGATATGTTCCTCGACGATCAGGGTAATCCGGACAGTAAAAAATCCCTGACCTCGCACCTTGCCTCCGGCACGCCGGGCACCGTTGCGGGCTTCTCGCTGGCGCTGGAAAAATACGGCACGCTGCCGCTGAATAAAGTGGTGCAGCCTGCCATCAGGCTGGCGCGCGACGGCTTCGTCGTCAACGACGCGCTGGCGGACGACCTCAAAACCTACGGCAGCGAAGTTATTCCCAATCATGAGAACAGCAAGGCTATCTTCTGGAAAGACGGCGAGCCGCTGAAGAAGGGCGATAAGCTGGTGCAGAAGAACCTCGCAAAAAGTCTCGAACTGATTGCCGAAAACGGTCCGGATGCCTTCTATAAGGGGCCGATTGCCGATCAGATTGCGGATGAGATGCAGAAGAACGGCGGGCTGATCACCAAAGCGGATCTGGCGGAATATAAGGCGGTGGAGCGCGAGCCGATTAGTGGCACCTATCGCGGCTACGAGGTCTTCTCCATGCCGCCGCCGTCTTCCGGGGGCATTCACATCGTGCAGATCCTCAATATTCTGGAAAACTTCGATATGCACAAGTATGGCTTCGGTAGCGCCGATGCCATGCAGGTGATGGCCGAGGCGGAAAAGCGCGCCTACGCTGACCGCTCGGAATACCTCGGCGACCCGGACTTCGTGAAGGTGCCGTGGCAGGCGCTGACCAACAAGGCCTATGCCAAATCGATTGCCGATCAGATCGACATCAACAAGGCTAAGCCGTCGAGCGAGATCCGCCCGGGCAAGCTGGCGCCGTATGAAAGTAACCAGACCACCCACTTCTCGGTCGTGGACAAAGACGGAAACGCGGTGGCGGTGACCTACACGCTTAACACCACCTTCGGCACCGGGATTGTGGCGGGCAATAGCGGTATTTTGCTGAACAACGAGATGGATGATTTTTCTGCCAAGCCGGGCGTGCCGAATGTCTACGGCCTGGTCGGCGGCGATGCGAATGCGGTAGGGCCGAAGAAGCGCCCGCTATCATCCATGTCGCCCACCATTGTGGTGAAAGACGGCAAAACCTGGCTGGTGACAGGCAGCCCTGGCGGGAGCAGGATTATCACCACCGTACTGCAAATGGTGGTGAACAGCATCGACTTTGGGATGAACGTCGCCGAAGCGACCAATGCGCCGCGTTTCCATCACCAGTGGCTGCCGGACGAGTTGCGCGTGGAGAAGGGCTTTAGCCCGGACACCCTCAAGCTGCTTGAGCAGCGCGGGCAGAAGGTGGCGGTGAAGGAGGCGATGGGCAGCACCCAGAGCATTATGGTCGGACCGGATGGCGCGCTGTTTGGCGCGTCGGACCCGCGTTCGGTGGATGATTTAACGGCGGGGTATTGATTTTGTTGCCCGGTGGCGCTGCGCTTACCGGGCCTACAACGGCACGGACATAGGCCGGGTAAGGCGAAGCCGCCACCCGGCAACTCATTACTTCATCCTCGCCATATAATACGCATCCACATACTCGCCGTTGCGCAGGGCATAGCGCCTGCCGGTGCCTTCAATCTCAAACCCGTGCTTTTTGTACACCGCGATTGCCGGTTCGTTATCCACAAACACCGTTAACTCGATGCGGTCGACGCGCAGCCAGTTGTCGCACATATCGATCATGGTGCGAATCAGCGCGCTGGCCACGCCGCGGTTATGCCACTCTGCGCCAACGCATATACCGAAATCGGCAACGTGGCTGCGGCGTGGTCGCTGGGCGACATCAATGGTGAGGTGGCCGACCACGATATCATCAATGCAGGCAACCAGCTGTTTAATGCCCGGCTGTTCGCCTAGCCGCATTTGCCACATTTCCATTGAAGGATGAGGAACCTGTAGCGTGTTGTGGTACACCTCCGGCTGGGCGTGGATCTGACGAATGGCGTCGTAATCTTTCGGTTCAGCGTGGCGTATCACTATCTCACTCATTCCTTGTTCCTCAGTCAGTTAAAAGTCCCTTCCAACATCAATGACTTTAAAAGTTGAGTCAATCGCTATTTTTTGCAAAAAGTGTTGGACAAGTGCGAATGAGAATGATTATTATTGCTTTGCATTCAGGAAGACCTCCTACGGGAACCTGAAAGCACGACATTGCTCACATTGCTTCCAGTATTACTTTAGCCAGCTTTTAGCTGGCTTTTTTTTTGTTATGGTTAGACTCAGCAACCTTCGAAAAAGGACTGAGCCATGACACTACATTGCGCATTTATTGGATTTGGCAAAAGCACCACGCGTTACCACCTTCCGTATGTTCTCAACCGTAAAGAGACCTGGCACGTCGCTCATATCTACCGCCGCAGCGCGAAGCCGGAAGAACAGTCTCCGCAGTATTCCCATATTCATTTCACCAGCGATCTTGATGAAGTGTTAAATGATCCGCAGGTGAAGCTGGTGGTGGTCTGTACCCACGCCGACAGCCACTTTGACTACGCGAAACGCGCGCTGGAAGCAGGTAAAAACGTGCTGGTGGAAAAGCCGTTCACCCCGACCATCGCCGAAGCGAAGGAACTCTTTGCGCTGGCGAAAAGCAAAGGCCTGACCGTCACGCCGTACCAGAACCGACGCTTTGACAGCTGCTTCCTGACGGCGAAAAAGGCGATTGAGAGCGGCAAACTCGGCGAGATCGTGGAAATCGAAAGCCACTTCGATTACTACCGCCCGGTGGCGGAAACCCAGCCAGGACTGCCGCAGGACGGGTCGTTCTACGGTCTGGGCGTGCACACCATGGACCAGATTATTTCCCTGTTTGGCCGCCCGGACCACGTGGCGTATGACATTCGCAGCCTGCGCAACAAAGCCAACCCGGACGATACCTTTGAAGCCCAGCTGTTCTACGGCGACCTGAAGGCCATCGTCAAAACCAGCCATCTGGTGAAAATCGACTACCCGAAATTTATCGTTCACGGCAAGAAAGGCTCCTTTATCAAGTACGGCATTGACCAGCAGGAGACCAGCCTGAAGGCCAACATCATGCCGGGTGAACCGGGCTTTGCGGCAGATGATTCCGTGGGCGTGCTGGAGTACGTGAACGACGAGGGCGTGACGGTCAGGGAAGAGCTGAAGCCGGAAACGGGCGACTATGGACGCGTCTATGATGCGCTGTTTGAGACCCTCACAAACGGCACGGCGAATTACGTCAAGGAATCTGACGTTCTGACCAACCTGGAAATCCTCGAACGGGCCTTCGAACAGGCTTCTCCTGCCACGGTAACCCTCGCGAAATAAGCAAAAACGGCTCCTCTGCGCTTGTTCACAATTTTTGAACAGAGGAGTCAATTTTCACCCTCTATGATCCCAGGGCGTTTGCGTCCACACTTACTCCATCGAAACGAACTGAGGGTGAAAACAATGATCTACTTACGCAAAGCAAACGAACGTGGTCACGCGAATCATGGCTGGCTGGACTCATGGCATTCATTCTCGTTTGCCGACTACTACGACCCGAACTTCATGGGCTTCTCCGCACTGCGCGTGATTAACGATGACGTGATTGATGCAGGCCAGGGCTTCGGTACCCACCCGCACAAAGACATGGAAATCCTGACCTATGTGCTGGAAGGGGCGGTTGAGCACCAGGACAGCATGGGCAACAAAGAGCAGGTTCCGGCGGGCGAGTTCCAGATTATGAGCGCGGGGACCGGGGTGCGTCACTCTGAGTACAACCCGAGCAAAACGGAAAAACTGCACCTGTATCAAATCTGGATCATTCCAGAAGAGACCGGCATCACGCCACGCTACGAGCAGCGCCGCTTCGACGCGAAACAGGGCAAACAGCTGGTGCTCTCGCCGGATGCGCGTGAAGGTTCCCTGAAAGTGCATCAGGATATGGAGCTGTACCGCTGGGCGCTGGCGAAAGATGAACAGTCTGTGCACCAGATCGCCGCCAACCGCCGCGTGTGGATCCAGGTGGTGAAAGGGGAGGTGTCCATCAATGGCACCAAAGCGACAACCGCCGATGGTCTGGCCGTCTGGGATGAGCAGGCGCTCTCCGTGCATGCCGACAGCGAAAGTGAAATTCTGCTGTTTGACCTGCCGCCGGTCTAAATAATTTCTCAACCTTCCCTTTAAACGGGGAAGGTTGAGCTTTGTCCGTGATAAACTGAGCAAATCTCTCACTTCAAGATTTCTCAGGACGATGAAAAAGAAACGCCCCGTACTTCAGGATGTCGCCGATCGCGTCGGTGTGACCAAAATGACGGTCAGCCGTTTTTTACGTAACCCGGAACAGGTTTCCGTGGCGTTGCGTGGCAAGATTGCCGCCGCCCTTGATGAACTGGGTTATATCCCCAACCGCGCGCCCGATATTCTCTCCAATGCGACCAGCCGTGCGGTGGGCGTCCTGCTTCCTTCCTTAACCAACCAGGTATTCGCCGAAGTGCTGCGTGGCATCGAAAGCGTCACCGATGCGTTTGGCTATCAGACCATGCTCGCCCACTACGGGTACAAGCCGGAACTGGAAGAGGAACGTCTTGAATCGATGCTTTCCTGGAACATCGACGGCCTGATTTTAACGGAACGTACTCACACCCCGCGCACGCTGAAAATGATTGAAGTGGCAGGCATTCCGGTGGTGGAGCTGATGGACAGCCAGTCGCCGTGCCTCGACATCGCCGTGGGGTTCGATAACTTTGAAGCGGCGCGTCAGATGACGGCGGCGATCATCGCCCGCGGTCATCGCCATGTGGCCTATCTGGGTGCGCGTCTGGATGAACGTACTATCATCAAGCAGAAGGGATACGAGCAGGCGATGCTCGACGCCGGTTTAACCCCGTACAGCGTGATGGTGGAGCAATCTTCTTCTTACACGTCGGGTATTGAGCTGATGCGTCAGGCGCGACGCGAGTATCCGCAACTGGACGGTATTTTCTGTACCAACGATGACCTTGCGGTCGGCGCGGCGTTTGAGTGCCAGCGTCTGGGTTTAAAAATCCCGGATGATATGGCGATTGCCGGTTTCCACGGCCACGACATTGGCCAGGTGATGGAGCCGCGTCTGGCGAGCGTCCTGACCCCGCGTGAACGCATGGGCCGCATTGGTGCAGAACGCCTGCTGGCGCGCATTCGTGGTGAGGCAGTTACCCCTAAAATGTTAGATTTAGGTTTCACCTTGTCACCGGGTGGATCTATTTAATCCGACAAATTTGAAGTAGCTCACACTTATTCACTTCGCGCACGTTTGGATATTGCTTCTCTTATGCCCCGGCAGGACAATGTTACCGATAACTGTTACCCGTAACAATTGACTGAGGGACACCCTTTGAGCACGACTAATCACGATCACCACGTTTACGTCCTGATGGGCGTGTCCGGTAGCGGTAAATCTGCCGTGGCGAGCGAAGTGGCGCATCAACTCCAGGCTGCGTTTCTTGATGGTGACTTCCTCCATCCGCGTAGCAACATCATGAAAATGGCTTCCGGCGAGCCGCTGAACGACGACGACCGCAAACCGTGGTTGCAGGCGCTGAATGACGCCGCGTTCGCGATGCAGCGCACCAATAAAGTCTCCCTGATCGTCTGTTCCGCGCTGAAAAAAACCTATCGCGACCTGCTGCGCGACGGCAACCCGAACCTCTCTTTCATCTACCTGAAAGGCGATTTCGGGGTGATTGAAAGCCGCCTGAAGGCGCGTAAAGGCCACTTCTTCAAAACCCAGATGCTGGTAACGCAGTTCGAAGCGTTGCAGGAGCCGGGTGCTGACGAGCAGGATGTCTTAGTGGTTGATATCGATCAGCCGCTGGAAGGTGTTGTTGCCAGCACCATCGAGGTTATTAATAAAAGGCAGTAAGTTTTGAGTACATTAACGCTAGTTTTGACAGCAGTGGGTTCCGTATTGCTGCTGCTGTTTTTAGTGATGAAGGCACGTATGCACGCCTTCGTTGCTTTGATGGTGGTTTCTATTGGTGCTGGTCTCTTTTCCGGCATGCCGCTCGACAAAATCGCGGCGACGATGGAAAAAGGGATGGGCGGCACGCTCGGCTTCCTGGCCATTGTGGTGGCACTGGGCGCGATGTTTGGTAAGATTTTGCACGAGACGGGCGCGGTCGATCAGATTGCGGTCAAGATGCTGAAATCCTTCGGGCACAGCCGTGCGCACTACGCGATTGGTCTGGCAGGGCTGATTTGCGCGCTGCCGCTGTTCTTTGAAGTGGCCGTTGTGCTGCTGATAAGCGTCGCATTCTCCATGGCGCGCCATACCGGTACTAACCTCGTGAAGCTGGTCATTCCGCTGTTTGCGGGCGTGGCGGCGGCGGCGGCGTTCCTGCTGCCGGGGCCTGCGCCGATGCTGCTGGCCTCCCAGATGCATGCTGACTTTGGCTGGATGATCCTGATTGGCCTGTGTGCGGCGATCCCGGGGATGATTATCGCCGGTCCGCTGTGGGGAAACTTTATCAGCCGTTACGTTGAGCTGCACATTCCGGACGACATCACCGAGCCGCACCTGGGCGAGGGTAAAATGCCGTCCTTCGGCTTCAGTCTGTCGCTGATCCTGCTGCCGCTGGTGCTGGTGGGCCTGAAAACCATCGCTGCACGCTTTGTGCCGGTGGGGTCAACCGCTTACGAATGGTTCGAATTTATTGGTCATCCGTTCACTGCGATTCTGGTGGCGTGTCTGGTCGCGATTTACGGCCTGGCAATGCGTCAGGGCATGCCGAAAGACCGCGTGATGGAGATCTGTGGTGCCGCGCTGCAACCGGCGGGGATTATCCTGCTGGTGATCGGGGCGGGCGGCGTGTTCAAGCAGGTGCTGGTGGATTCCGGCGTTGGCCCGGCGCTGGGCGAAGCGCTGACCGGAATGGGCCTGCCGATTGCGGTCACCTGCTTTGTACTGGCCGCGGCGGTGCGTATCATTCAGGGCTCCGCGACCGTGGCGTGCTTAACCGCCGTGGGTCTGGTAATGCCGGTGATTGAACAGCTGAACTACTCCGGCGCGCAGATGGCGGCGCTCTCTATCTGTATCGCGGGTGGTTCGATTGTGGTGTCTCACGTGAACGATGCAGGCTTCTGGCTGTTCGGTAAATTTACCGGCGCAACCGAAGCGCAAACCCTGAAAACCTGGACGCTGATGGAAACCATCCTCGGCACGACGGGTGCGGTTGTCGGGATGATTGCGTTTACGCTGCTGAGCTGATCCCGGTTTTCTCCCTCTCCCACGGGGAGAGGGAGCAAACACTAAAAACGGCAATCAAGGATTGCCGTTTTGCTTTTACCTATCCTTTCATCCACGCCCGTATCCCGTCCAGGAACATCTGCGTTGCCATCATTACCAGAATCAGCCCCATCAGGCGCTCCAGCGCGTTCACCCCTTTCTCACCCAGCAGGCGCAGGAATAGCGACGACTGCAACAGGATAATAAACGTCCCGCCCCAGGCGATCAGCAGGGCAATCACCAGATGGCTCATCTGATTCGGATACTGATGCGACAGCAGCATCAGCGTGGCCAGAATCGTTGGCCCGGCGACCAGCGGAATCGCCAGCGGCACGATAAACGGCTCTTCACCCGCAGGCAGGCCGCTGCTGCTGCCCTCCGCGCTCGGGAAAATCATCTTAATGGCAATCAGGAACAAAATGATCCCGCCGGAAATGGAGACCGTTTCGGCGCGTAAGTTCAGGAAAGCGAGAATTTTTTCACCGGCGAACAGGAAGATAAACATCACCAGCAGGGCGATGAGCAGCTCGCGGATCATGATCGCCCGACGGCGCTTCGGCTCGGTGTGCTTCAGCACCGACATGAAGATCGGCAGATTACCGAGCGGATCCATAATCAGGATCAATAAAACCGCTGCGGAAATGATTTCACTCATCTTAAATTATCCCTGATACTTATTGTGGTCATTGCGGTGATTAGCACTTTTTCTGATTGCCGGGCAATCATCGATTAATTTCGCTTGCGACTTTGGCAGCATTTTGTAATGTGAAGCATATCCCAGTTCAATACTGGCTTGCACAATCAGCACACACCCCTTGCAGGAAAAAAATGCTATGAAAAACGTTGGTTTTATCGGCTGGCGCGGTATGGTCGGCTCTGTACTCATGCAACGCATGGTTGAAGAGCGCGATTTCGACGCCATCCGCCCGGTCTTCTTCTCCACTTCCCAGCTCGGCCAGGCTGCACCGTCCTTTGGGGGTACCACAGGCACGTTGCAGGATGCTTACGACCTGGAGGCGCTGAAGGCACTCGACATTATTGTGACCTGCCAGGGCGGCGATTATACCAACGAAATCTATCCGAAGCTGCGTGAAAGCGGCTGGCAGGGCTACTGGATTGACGCGGCCTCTTCGCTTCGCATGAAAGACGATGCCATCATTATTCTTGACCCGGTTAACCAGGGCGTCATCACCGACGGCCTGAACAACGGCGTGAAAACCTTTGTTGGCGGTAACTGCACCGTCAGCCTGATGCTGATGTCCCTCGGCGGTCTGTTCGCACAGGATCTGGTGGAGTGGGTCTCCGTGGCGACCTACCAGGCGGCGTCCGGCGGTGGCGCGCGTCATATGCGCGAGCTGCTGACCCAGATGGGCCAGCTGCACCAGAGCGTCGCTGCCGAGCTGGCAGACCCGGCGTCCGCGATCCTCGATATCGAGCGTAAAGTCACTCAGCTCACCCGCAGCGGCGAGCTGCCGGTGGATAACTTCGGCGTACCGCTGGCCGGCGGCCTGATCCCGTGGATAGACAAACAGCTGGATAACGGCCAGACCCGCGAAGAGTGGAAGGGCCAGGCTGAGACCAACAAAATCCTCGGCACCGTGAACACCATTCCGGTTGACGGTCTGTGCGTGCGTATCGGCGCGCTGCGCTGCCACAGCCAGGCCTTCACCATTAAACTGAAAAAAGATGTGTCTATTCCGACCGTGGAAGAGCTGCTGGCCGCGCATAACCCGTGGGCGAAAGTGGTGCCAAACGATCGCGATATCACCATGCGCGAACTGACCCCGGCAGCCGTCACCGGCACGCTGACCACCCCGGTTGGCCGCCTGCGCAAGCTGAACATGGGGCCTGAGTACCTCTCCGCGTTCACCGTTGGCGACCAGCTTCTGTGGGGTGCCGCCGAGCCGCTGCGCCGCATGCTGCGCCAGCTGGCGTAATAATTTGTTAAACACGGGGGGTGATTGTCACCCCCTTTTTTTGCGTACTACATGGAGTAAAACGCAGATGTCTTATTTTTTATCAGGAGGACCCACGACGTTGGCTATGCTTTAAGGAAGATTTATTTCTCACCTGAGGGTAGGGCGGAGCAGAGAGGATTAACTGCACCGTTTAGGTCACATTAAAAGTCGTCCCGGAGCGCGTAAAAAGGGCGACATAAAAAAACAGGATGAATACCATGTCCGATCGTATTTCGAGAGACGTGATTAATGCGCTTATTGCGGGTCACTTTGCCGACCCCTTTTCTGTGCTAGGGATGCACCGTACAGAGGCCGGACTGGAAGTTCGTGCGCTGTTACCGGATGCAACAGAAGTGTGGGTTATCGAACCCAAAACCGGCCGCAAGGTGGGTAATCTGGAATGCCTCGACTCGCGTGGCTTCTTCTCGGGCGTCATGCCCCGCCGTAAAAATCCTTTTCGTTATCAGCTTGCCGTTATCTGGCACGGTCAGCAAAACCTGATTGACGATCCCTATAGCTTCGGCCCGCTTTTAAAAGAGATGGACGCCTGGCTGCTGTCCGAAGGGACCCATTTACGCCCTTACGAAACGCTGGGTGCCCATGCGGATACCATGGACGGTATCACCGGCACGCGTTTTGCCGTATGGGCGCCAAACGCCCAGCGCGTCTCCGTTGTCGGGCAGTTCAACTACTGGGACGGTCGTCGTCACCCCATGCGCCTGCGCCGGGAAACCGGCATCTGGGAGCTGTTTATCCCCGGTGCGCACAACGGTCAGCTCTACAAATTCGAGATGATCGATGCCAACGGCAAGCTGCGCATTAAATCTGACCCGTACGCCTTTGAGGCCGAACTGCGCCCGAATACCGCCTCGCTGATTTGCGGCCTGCCGGAGAAGGTTGTCCAGACGGAAGAGCGCAAGCAGGCTAACCGCTTTGATGCGCCGATCTCCGTCTATGAAGTGCATCTCGGCTCGTGGCGTCGCCACACCGATAACAACTTCTGGCTGAGCTATCGCGAGCTGGCGGACCAGCTGGTGCCGTACGCCAAATGGATGGGCTTTACGCACCTGGAACTGCTGCCGATCAACGAGCACCCGTTCGACGGCAGCTGGGGCTATCAGCCAACCGGGCTGTATGCGCCTACGCGCCGCTTTGGCACGCGCGATGACTTCCGCTATTTCATCGATGCCGCGCACGCCGCCGGGCTGAACGTCATCCTCGACTGGGTGCCGGGCCACTTCCCGTCGGATGATTTTGCGCTGGCAGAGTTCGACGGCACAAAGCTTTACGAGCACAGCGACCCGCGCGAAGGCTATCACCAGGACTGGAACACGCTGATCTACAACTACGGTCGCCGTGAAGTATCGAACTACCTGGTCGGGAACGCGCTGTACTGGATCGAGCGTTTCGGCATTGATGCCCTGCGCGTCGATGCGGTGGCGTCGATGATTTACCGCGACTACAGCCGCAAAGAGGGTGAGTGGATCCCGAACGAGTATGGCGGGCGTGAAAACCTCGAAGCGATTGAGTTTCTGCGCAACACCAACCGCATCATCGGGGAGCAGGTGGAAGGTGCCGTGACCATGGCGGAAGAGTCCACCGACTTCCCGGGCGTTTCCCGTCCACCGTCAATGGGCGGACTGGGCTTCTGGTACAAGTGGAACCTCGGCTGGATGCACGACACGCTCGACTACATGAAGCTCGACCCGGTTTATCGTCAGTATCACCACGATAAGCTCACTTTCGGGCTGCTCTACAACTACACCGAAAACTTCATGCTGCCGCTGTCGCACGATGAAGTGGTGCACGGCAAGAAATCCATTCTCGACCGCATGCCGGGGGACGCGTGGCAGAAGTTTGCCAACCTGCGCGCCTACTACGGCTGGATGTTCGCCTTCCCGGGCAAAAAGCTGCTGTTTATGGGCAACGAATTTGCGCAGGGGCGCGAATGGAACCACGATACCAGCCTTGACTGGCATCTGCTGGAAGGCGCGGACAACTGGCACCACGGCGTACAGCGTCTGGTCCGTGACCTGAACCTGACCTATCGCCACCACAAAGCGCTGCACGAGCTGGACTTTGATCCGTACGGCTTTGAGTGGCTGGTGGTGGACGACCACGAGCGCTCGGTGTTTGTCTTTGCGCGCCGCGACAAGGCGGGTAACGAGATCATCGTCGCCAGCAACTTCACGCCAGTGCCGCGTGAACACTACCGCTTCGGCATTAACCAGCCGGGCAAATGGCGCGAAATTCTCAATACCGACTCCATGCACTACCACGGCAGCAATGCGGGTAACGGCGGGCTGGTGCAGAGCGATGCCATTGAAAGCCATGGCCGTCCGAACTCCCTGAGCCTGACGCTGCCGCCGCTTGGCACAATCTGGCTGGTGCGGGAGGGAGAATGACGCAGCTTACGGCAGGTAAACCCGAACCGCTCGGGGCGAGTTTTGACGGAAAGGGGGTGAACTTCACGCTCTTTTCCGCCCATGCGGAGCGGGTGGAACTCTGTGTGTTTGACGGGGAAGGTAACGAGCACCGTTACGATTTACCGGCGCGCACGGGGGATACCTGGCATGGCTACCTGGCCGGAGGACGGCCGGGGATGCACTACGGTTTTCGCGTACACGGCCCCTGGGAGCCCTCTCAGGGGCACTGGTTTAACCCGGCGAAGCTGCTGATTGACCCTTGTGCGCACCGGGTGGACGGTGAGTTTAAAGATGACCCGCTGTTCCACGTTGGCTACGGCGAACCTGACCACCGCGACAGCGCGCCCGTCGCGCCCAAAAGCGTGGTGGTGCACGATCTCTACGACTGGGAAGACGATGCCCCGCCGCGTACGCCTTGGGGCAACACCGTTATTTATGAAGCCCACGTTAAAGGGCTGACGTATCTGCACCCGTCAATTCCCAAAGAGATGCGCGGCACCTACAAAGCGCTTGGGCATCCGACGATGGTCGCGTACCTGAAGCACTTAGGGATCACCGCGCTGGAGCTGTTGCCCGTGGCGCATTTCGCCAGCGAGCCGCGGCTACAGCGTCTCGGGTTAAGCAACTACTGGGGCTACAACCCGCTGGCGTTGTTCGCCCTCGATCCGCGTTATGCGGTGAATCCTGAGAAGGCGCGGGATGAGTTTCGCGATGCGGTGAAGGCGCTTCACGCGGCGGGTATCGAGGTCATTCTGGACGTGGTGTTGAACCACAGTGCGGAAAGCGATCTTGACGGCCCGACGCTCTCACAGCGCGGAATCGATAACCGTAGCTATTATTGGATCAGGGACGACGGCGATTACGAGAACTGGACCGGGTGCGGTAACACCCTCAACCTCAGTCATCCGGCCGTTACGCATTACGCGTACGAGTGCCTGAAATACTGGGTTGAGACGTTCCACGTGGACGGTTTTCGCTTCGACCTGGCGCCAGTGATGGGGCGCACCCCGGCGTTCAGCCAGCAGGCGCCGCTGTTTGAGGCCATCAAAAACTGCCCGGTGCTTTCAAAGGTGAAGCTGATTGCGGAGCCCTGGGACATCGGCGAGGGCGGTTATCAGGTGGGGAACTTCCCGCCGCTGTTTGCCGAGTGGAACGACCACTTTCGCGATGCCGTCCGCCGCTTCTGGCTGACGCGCGATCTGTCGCTGGGGGAGTTTGCCGGTCGCTTTGCCGGCTCCAGCGATCTCTTTAAGCGTGACGGCAAACGTCCGTCGGCCACCATTAACCTGGTGACGGCGCACGACGGTTTTACCCTGCGCGACTGCGTTTGTTTCAATCAGAAACACAATGAGGCAAACGGCGAGGAGAATCGCGATGGGACTAACAATAACCATAGCTTTAACCATGGTATAGAAGGGTTAGGCGGAAGTCTGGATGTGATCGAGCGGCGACGCGCCAGCGTTCATGCGCTGCTGACGACGCTTTTGTTGTCGCAGGGCACGCCGATGCTGCTGGCGGGCGATGAGCACGGCCACAGCCAGCACGGCAACAACAACGCCTATTGCCAGGACAACACCCTGACCTGGCTCGACTGGGGAGAAGCGAACAGCGGGCTGACCCATTTCACCGCGGCGCTGATCCATCTTCGCCAGCGCATCCCCGCCCTCACCGCCGACCGCTGGTGGGAAGAGGGCGACGGCAACGTTCGCTGGCTGAATAAAGACGCGCAACCGTTAAGCGCGCAAGAGTGGCAACACGGCATACCCTGTCTGCAAATCCTGCTTTCGGATGCGTGGCTGGTGACGCTGAACGCGACGGATGACGTCGCAGAGATTGTTTTACCTGACGGGGAGTGGCGAGCCATTCCTCCCTTTGCCGGAGCGGATAATCCGGTTGTTATGGCTGTCTGGCACGGGCCTGCGCACGGAGTGTGCGTATTCCAAAGATGATAAAAAAGGAGTTAGTCATGGTTAGATTAGAGAAGAACGATCCGTTAATGTTGGCGCGCCAGCTACCATTAAAAACAGTTGCCCTGATACTCGCGGGCGGGCGTGGTACCCGTCTGAAAGATTTGACCATCAAGCGCGCTAAACCGGCCGTTCACTTTGGTGGTAAGTTCCGTATTATCGATTTTGCACTGTCAAACTGCCTGAACTCAGGCATTCGCCGTATTGGCGTCATTACCCAATATCAGTCGCACACGCTGGTGCAGCACATTCAGCGCGGCTGGTCATTCTTCAGCGAAGAGATGAACGAGTTTGTCGATCTGCTCCCGGCGCAGCAGCGCGTTCACGGGGAGAACTGGTACCGCGGCACGGCGGATGCCGTGACCCAAAACCTCGACATCATTCGCCGCTACAACGCGGAATACATCGTTATCCTCGCCGGGGACCACATCTACAAGCAAGATTACTCCCACATGCTGATCGACCACGTCGAAAAAGGGGCGCGCTGCACCGTGGCGTGCCTGCCGGTGCCTGTTGCGGAAGCAACCGCGTTTGGCGTGATGCATGTAGATGGCGACGACAAGATTATCGACTTTGTCGAAAAACCGGCGAACCCGCCAACCATGCCGGGAGACGACACCAAATCCCTCGCCAGCATGGGGATCTATGTCTTTGACGCCGATTATCTTTATGAACTGCTGGAAGAGGACGACAAAGACGAGAACTCCAGTCACGACTTCGGCAAAGACATTATCCCGAAAATTACCAAAGCTGGCATGGCGTATGCACATCCCTTCCCGCTGTCCTGCGTGCAGTCCGATCCAAATGCGGAACCTTACTGGCGCGATGTGGGAACGCTGGAAGCGTACTGGAAAGCCAACCTCGATCTTGCGTCCGTCACGCCTGAGCTGGATATGTACGACCAGAACTGGCCGATTCGCACCCATATGGAATCGCTGCCGCCGGCGAAGTTCGTCCAGGACCGCTCCGGCAGCCACGGTATGACGCTCAACTCGCTGGTCTCTGGCGGGTGCATTATCTCCGGTTCGGTGGTGGTGCAGTCCGTGCTGTTCCCGCGCGTGCGTATAAACTCATTCTGTAATATCGATTCGGCAGTCCTGCTGCCGGATGTCTGGGTAGGGCGCTCATGTCGTCTGCGTCGCTGCGTTATCGACCGTGCCTGCGTCATTCCCGAAGGGATGGTGATTGGGGAAAATGCGGAAGAAGATGCGCGTCGTTTCTACCGTTCGGAAGAGGGGATCGTGTTAGTAACACGGGAAATGTTGCGGAAGCTGCAAATCAAACAGGAGCGATGATGCAGGTTTTACACGTATGTTCTGAGATGTTCCCGTTGTTAAAAACGGGCGGACTGGCGGATGTTCTTGGTGCACTACCGGCGGCGCAAATTGCCGGAGGGGTGGATACCCGCGTGTTGTTGCCCGCTTTTCCGGATATCCGGCGTGGTATTCCCGATGCAAAGGTTGTTACCCGTCGCGAGACCTTCGCGGGACGTATCACCCTGCTGTTTGGACATTACAATGGCACAGGGATTTACCTGATTGATGCCCCGCATTTATACGATCGACCCGGCAGCCCGTATCACGATACCAACCTGTACGCCTATACCGATAACGTGCTGCGCTTTGCCCTGCTCGGCTGGGTGGGGGCGGAGATGGCCGTCGGGCTGGATCCGTTCTGGCGTCCGAACGTGGTGCACGCGCACGACTGGCACGCGGGGCTGGCTCCTGCGTATCTGGCGGCGAAGGGGCACCCGGCCAAATCGGTGTTTACGGTGCACAACCTGGCGTATCAGGGCATGTATTACGCGCATCATATGAATGACATCGATCTGCCATGGTCGTTCTTTAACATGCACGGGCTGGAGTTTAACGGACAGATTTCTTTCCTGAAGGCGGGTCTGTACTACGCCGACCATATCACGGCGGTCAGCCCAACCTACGCGCGTGAAATTACCCAGCCGGAGTTCGGTTACGGTATGGAAGGGCTGCTGCAACAGCGCCACCGTGAAGGTCGTCTGTCGGGCATTCTGAACGGCGTAGATGAACAGATCTGGAATCCGGAAACGGACCTCCTGCTGGCGGCGCGCTATGGACGCGACTCCGTGGAGGACAAAGCGGAGAACAAGCGCCAGCTACAGATTGCGATGGGGCTGAAGGTCAACGACAAGGTACCGCTGTTTGCGGTGGTCAGCCGCCTGACCAGCCAGAAAGGGCTGGATCTGGTGCTGGAAGCGCTGCCGGGATTACTGGAGCAAGGTGGGCAACTGGCGCTGCTCGGCGCGGGCGACCCGGTATTGCAGGAAGGTTTCCTTGCGGCCGCGGCGGAACATCCGGGGCAGGTGGGCGTGCAGATTGGCTATCACGAAGCGTTCTCGCACCGCATCATGGGCGGCGCGGACGTGATTCTGGTGCCGAGCCGTTTCGAGCCCTGCGGCCTGACGCAGCTCTATGGTCTGAAATACGGCACGTTGCCGCTGGTACGCCGCACGGGCGGGCTGGCGGATACGGTGTCTGACAGCTCCCTGGAAAACCTGGCGGATGGTATCGCCAGCGGGTTTGTTTTCGAGGACAGTAATGCCTGGTCGCTGCTTCGGGCGATCCGGCGTGCTTTCGTCTTGTGGTCCCGTCCATCCCTGTGGCGTTACGTACAACGTCAGGCGATGTCCATGGACTTTGGCTGGCACGTTGCGGCGCAGTCCTACCGCGACCTTTATCAACGCTTGATGTAACGAGGCGAAGTTACTGATATGAATGCTCCATTTAGCTACTCTTCCCCCACGCTCAGCGTTGAGGCGTTGAAACACTCCATCGCCTATAAGCTGATGTTTACCATTGGGAAAGATCCCGTTATTGCCAACAAACATGAGTGGCTGAACGCCACGCTGTTTGCGGTGCGCGACCGTATGGTCGAACGCTGGCTGCGCTCCAACCGCGCCCAGCTTTCGCAGGAGACGCGACAGGTGTATTACCTGTCGATGGAGTTTCTGATTGGTCGCACCCTCTCCAATGCGCTGTTATCGCTCGGGATTTATGACGACGTCAAAAACGCACTGGAAGAGATGGGGCTGGATTTAGAAGAGCTGATTGACGAAGAGAACGACCCGGGGCTGGGTAACGGTGGTCTCGGGCGTCTTGCCGCCTGCTTCCTCGATTCACTGGCGACGCTGGCGCTGCCCGGGCGCGGCTACGGTATTCGCTACGACTACGGCATGTTCAAGCAGAACATCGTGGATGGCCGTCAGAAAGAGTCCCCGGACTACTGGCTGGAGTACGGTAACCCGTGGGAGTTCAAGCGCCACAACACGCGCTACAAGGTGCGTTTTGGCGGGCGTATTCAGCAGGAAGGTAAAAAATCCCGCTGGGTGGAAACCGAGGAGATCCTGGCCGTGGCCTACGACCAGATCATCCCCGGCTACGACACCGATGCGACCAATACGCTGCGCCTGTGGAACGCGCAGGCCAGTAGCGAGATCAACCTGGGTAAATTCAACCAGGGCGACTACTTCGCGGCGGTGGAAGATAAAAACCACTCTGAGAACGTGTCCCGCGTCCTGTATCCGGATGACTCGACCTACTCAGGCCGCGAGCTGCGCCTGCGTCAGGAGTATTTCCTCGTCTCGGCAACGATTCAGGATATCCTTAGCCGTCACTATCAGCTGCACAAAACCTATGCGAATCTGGCGGAAAAAACCGCTATTCACCTCAACGATACCCATCCGGTGCTGTCGATCCCTGAGCTGATGCGCCTGCTGATTGACGAGCATAAGTTCAGCTGGGATGACGCGTTTGAAGTAACCTGCCAGGTGTTCTCGTACACCAACCATACGCTGATGAGTGAAGCGCTGGAGACGTGGCCGGTGGATATGCTCGGCAAAATTCTGCCGCGCCATCTGCAAATCATCTTCGAGATCAATGACTACTTCCTCAAGACCTTGCAGGAGCAGTACCCGAACGATACCGGTCTGCTGAGCCGCGCCTCGATCATTGATGAATCCAACGGGCGTCGCGTACGCATGGCCTGGCTGGCGGTGGTGATCAGCCACAAGGTCAACGGCGTATCAGAGCTGCATTCGAACCTGATGGTGCAGTCGCTGTTTGCGGACTTCGCGAAGATCTTCCCGACGCGTTTCTGCAACGTGACCAACGGCGTCACCCCGCGCCGCTGGCTGGCGCTGGCGAACCAGCCGCTCTCCGACGTTCTGGATGAGAACATTGGCCGCACCTGGCGCACCGATTTGAGCCAGCTGAGCGAGCTTGAGCAGCACATCGATTTCCCGACGGTGAACAAAGCGGTACGGGAAGCCAAGCTGCTGAACAAGAAGCGTCTGGCGGTCTGGCTGGCGATGCATCTGAACGTGGTGGCGAACCCGAAAGCGCTGTTCGACGTGCAGATCAAACGTATCCACGAGTACAAGCGTCAGCTGATGAATGTCCTGCACGTCATTACCCACTACAACCGCATTAAGGCTGACCCGACGGCGGAGTGGGTGCCGCGTGTGAAAATCTTTGCCGGTAAGGCGGCCTCCGCGTATTACATGGCGAAGCACATCATTCATCTCATCAACGATGTGGCGAAGGTGGTGAACCACGATCCGGACATTGGCGATAAGCTGAAGGTAGTGTTTATCCCGAACTACAGCGTGAGCCTGGCGCAGCTGATCATTCCGGCGGCGGATCTCTCTGAGCAGATTTCCACGGCGGGGACGGAAGCATCCGGCACCAGCAACATGAAGTTTGCCCTGAACGGCGCGCTGACTATCGGCACGCTGGACGGCGCAAATGTCGAAATGCTGGAGCATGTGGGCGCGGAGAATATCTTTATCTTCGGGAATACGGCGGAAGAGGTGGAGGCGCTGCGCAAGCAGGGCTACTCGCCGCGTGAGTATTATGAAGAGGATGAAGAGTTACGCCAGGTGCTGACGCAAATCGCCACCGGAGTGTTTAACCCTGAGGAGCCTGGACGCTATCGTGACCTGGTGGACTCGCTGATTAACTTTGGCGATCACTATCAGGTGCTGGCGGATTACCGCAGCTACGTGGATTGTCAGGATAAGGTGGACGAACTGTACCGTCAGCAGGAGAAGTGGACCAGCACCGCGATGCATAACATCGCCAACATGGGCTACTTCTCGTCAGACAGGACCATCAAAGAGTATGCCGAGAATATCTGGCATATTGATCCGGTGCGGTTGTAAAAACAAAGCCCGGTGGCGCTGCGCTTACCGGGCCTACGGGATCGAGTAGGCCGGGTAAGGCGGAGCCGACACCCGGCTTTTTTTCAATTACGACGCCAGCGACAATTCACGCTTTCCCGCATGTTGCGCCAGCCACTGCGCCACGCGAGACTGCTGCTCGGCATTCAGCCACATCCCTTCTTTAGTACGACGCCAGATGGCATCGTCCAGACGGCGCACCCACTCGTGTTCCACCAGGTAGCGCAGCTCGGCTTCGTATAGCTCATGGCCAAAATGCTCGCCCAGATCGGCAATCTCTTTCGCGTCGCCGAGGAACAGTTCGGTGTTGCTGCCGTAGGTGCGGGCGTAGTGGCGCGCCATGCCTTCGGTAATGAACGGGAAGCGGCGACGCAGCTTCGCGGCGTAATCGTCGCGGTTATCGCCGATATCGCCGCCAGGCAGCACGGCGCCTTTCGTCCACGCCGGGCCGATGCCTTTGTAATACGGCGCCAGTTTCTCCAGCGCGTGCTCCGCCAGTTTACGGTAGGTGGTGAGCTTACCGCCAAACACGGAGAGCAGAGGCGCCTGACCGTCAACGTCGTGAATATCAAGCGTATAGTCACGGGTGATGGCCTGCGGTGAGTCAGACTCGTCATCACACAGCGGACGCACGCCGGAGTAGGTCCAGACCACGTCATCGCGCGCCAGCTGTTTCTTAAAGTGCGCGTTGTACACTTTCAACAGGTAGCTGACTTCACTCTCGTCGATCTCAACGTTTTTCGGATCGCCTTTGTACTCCACGTCGGTGGTGCCGATGATGGAGAACTCGTCCATCCACGGGATCACAAACACAATGCGCTTGTCTTCATTTTGCAGGATATAAGCCTGTTTCTGGGTATGCACGCGCGGCACCACGATGTGGCTGCCCTTAATCAGGCGGATGCCGTACGGTGAAGGCAGGTGCATGCCGTCGTCGAAGAACTGTTTCACCCACGGGCCGGTGGCATTCACCAGGCCGCGCGCTTTCCAGCTAAACTTCTCGCCGGTATCCACGTCTTCCGCTTCCACAATCCACAGGCCGTTTTCGCGGCGTGCGGCGGTGGCGCGGGTGCGGGTTTTCACCTCGCCGCCTTTCTTCTCGACCATCTGCGCGTTAGCCAGTACCAGACGCGCATCGTCCACCCAGCAGTCGGAATATTCGAAACCGCGCACGATTTCAGGCTTAAGGACCGATTCTGAGCCAAAACGCAAACCGGTTGAACCCGGCAGGCTGGTGCGTTTACCCAGATGATCGTACATAAACAGACCGATGCGGATCATCCACGCCGGACGCAGATGCGGGCGATGGGGCAGGCGGAAGCGCATCGGGATCGCCAGATGCGGGGCCATTTTCAGCAGCACTTCGCGTTCGGCCAGCGCTTCGCTGACCAGGCGGAATTCGTAGTGTTCCAGGTAGCGCAGGCCACCGTGGATCAGCTTGGAGCTGGCGGACGACGTCGCGCAGGCGAGATCGTTAGCTTCCAGCATCAGCACGGATAAACCGCGTCCTGCGGCATCAACCGCAATACCGGCACCGTTGATGCCACCGCCTATCACAATCAGATCTTTGGTTTCCATAACACCCTCATGCACTTTCGTTAAAGCTCAAAAATGTTCGATATCGCTCATAATAGCAAAGGAACGCGCTTTTGGTAACATCAAAAAAACAATTTAGAGTGATATGGATAACATAATGGCGTTTACCCGCCGCCAGGACGTACACTACGGGGTAAAATCGTGCGGTCTGATGCCCTCACCCCAGCCCTCACCCTACCCTCTCCCTCCGGGAGAGGGTAGGGTGAGGGGAAAACCGCACCACACCTGAATATAAGATGAGAACACCATGGATCAGTTTGAATGTATTAACGTAGAAGAAGCCCACCAGAAGATGCACCAGGGAAAAGCGGTGCTGGTGGATATCCGCGATCCGCAGAGCTTTGCGATGGGCCACACGCCGGGCGCGTTCCATCTCACCAACGATACGCTGGGCGCGTTTATGCGCGATAACGACTTCGATACCCCGGTGATGGTGATGTGCTATCACGGCAACAGCAGTAAAGGCGCGGCGCAGTATCTGCTCCAGCAGGGTTACGAGGCGGTATACAGCGTCGATGGCGGCTTCGATGCCTGGCATCGTCATTTCCCGGCAGAAGTTGAATACGCGTTTGAGCGCTGATCCCGCTATACTGTCCCCTTTTGTGTGGAAATAAGCGACCGCTGCCCATGTTGATGATCACCTCTTTTAGCAACCCGCGCGTCGCCCAGGCGTTTGTCGACTATATGGCGACGCAGGGCATTATCCTGACTATTCAGCAGCATACACAGACGGATGTCTGGCTGGCAGACGAAAGCCAGGCTGGGCGCGTGAACGCCGAGCTGGCGCGTTTCCTGGAAAACCCGGGCGACCTGCGTTATCTGGCGGCAAGCTGGCAATCCGGCCAGACCGGCAGTGGCCTGCACTATCAACGTTTTCCGTTTCTCGCCACCCTCCGCGAGCGCGCAGGACCGTTTACGCTGCTTTTAATGGTAGCCTGCATCATCGTCTTCATTATTATGAGCGTGGTGGGTGACCAGAGCGTGATGATTGCCCTCGCATGGCCGTACGATCCCTCCCTGCAATTTGACGTCTGGCGCTACTTCACGCATGCGCTGATGCACTTCTCGGTGATGCATATCCTCTTTAACCTGCTGTGGTGGTGGTATCTCGGCGGGGCGGTGGAGAAGCGGCTCGGCAGCGGCAAGCTGATTGTGATCACCCTTATCAGCGCCCTGTTAAGCGGCTACGTGCAGCATAAATTCAGCGGTCCATGGTTTGGCGGGTTATCCGGCGTGGTGTACGCCCTGATGGGTTACGCCTGGCTCAGAGGCGAGCGCGACCCGGATAGCGGCATCTATTTACAACGTGGATTAATAACCTTTGCGTTAATATGGCTTATTGCCGGATGGTTTGATCTGTTTGGTATGTCTATCGCCAATGGTGCGCACGTTACCGGCCTGGCGGTCGGGCTGGCGATGGCGTTGGCCGATACGCTCCATGCGCGAAAGCGAACATAATTCCCAGGGATATTTCATGAAACAAACACAACGTCATGACGCCATTATCGAACTGGTAAAAAAACAGGGATACGTCAGTACTGAAGAGCTGGTGGAGCAGTTTGCCGTTAGCCCGCAAACCATCCGTCGTGACCTCAACGACCTGGCCGATCAGAACCGTATTCTGCGTCACCACGGCGGTGCCGCGCTGCCGTCCAGCTCGGTGAACACCTCATGGCATGACCGTAAGGCGACGCAAACGGCAGAGAAAGAGCGTATCGCCCGTAAAGTGGCGAGCCAGATCCCGAACGGCGCGACGCTGTTTATTGATATCGGCACCACGCCGGAAGCGGTCGCCCATGCGCTGCTGAACCACGAGAACCTCCGCGTGGTGACCAACAACCTGAACGTGGCCAACACGTTGATGCAGAAAGACGATTTCCGCATCATCCTCGCGGGCGGCGAACTGCGCAGCCGCGACGGGGGCATTATCGGCGAAGCGACGCTCGATTTTATCTCTCAGTTTCGCCTCGATTTCGGCATTCTGGGGATCAGCGGCATCGACACCGACGGCTCGCTGCTGGAGTTTGATTACCACGAGGTGCGCACCAAGCGCGCGATCATTGAAAACTCACGTCATGTGATGCTGGTGGTGGATCATTCCAAGTTTGGTCGTAACGCGATGGTGAACATGGGCAGCATCAGCATGGTGGATGCGGTTTATACTGATGTGATGCCACCGGCGGGCGTGATGCAGGTGATTAAAGATAATAATTTGCAGTTAGAGTTATGTTGAGAAGCCATTCTCCCTCTCCCTGTGGGAGAGGGCCGGGGTGAGGGCATCAGACCGCAGAGGATTTACACTCCGTACCCCATCATCTTCAACAGCTGCTGCGCATGCTGCACCGCATCCTGACGGTGCGCCACGCCCAGCTTCTGATACAGATTGCGAATGTGCGTTTTGATGGTGGTCGCCGCCACCGCCAGCTCACCGGCAATCTGCTCGTTGCTGTAGCCTGAATAGATCAGCCCCAGCACCTGCCATTCACGCTGGGTGAGCGGGCTGGTACGGATAAGCTCCGGCACTTCCGGATGGTTCAGCAGACGTTCAACAAAGTTCTCATCGAAGTGCGCAAACTTGTGGCGATGATGCTGGTTAATCTCGCGCAGAATGCGCTGGGCGCGATGCTGATCGAGTTCCGGCAGCGTGTTGAGTTGAATCAGCTGGCGCAGCTGCTGGGCCATCACTTCACCCTCAATTACAAAGTGGCTGATAAACCCGGTGCGGTTCGCCAGCTGCAACGCTTCCAGCAGTACGCGCTGGGCATCGTTTTTACGTCCTGCCTGCCAGTAAAGCTGGTTTAACAGCAGCAGGTTGCGGTTTAAATCGCTCATCAGGCGCAGGCTGCGGGCGTTTTCGTTTAACTCTTCCAGCACGATCTCGGCAGGCTCAAAGTCACCCAGCAGGATCTGCACGCGGGCAATATTGCGCCACTGGCTTTGCAGGAAGTGGTTATTGGCAAATTCCGGTTTAGGCGTGTGACGCAGCCAGTTGGCGGCGGACTTTTTATCGCCGGTCATCTGCCAGTAAATCACCCTGACCTTATCGGCGTTGGAGACCCAGTCGCTATGGTACTGTCCGTTGCCGAGCAGATTTTCCAGGCGGTTAAGGTGGTTACGGGCATTATCCAGGTCGCCGCGTGCCAGCGAGCACTGCACCAGCAGAGCCAGACACTGGAGCTGCTGCTGCGGCTGGAAGCTCGAAAGGACATTCAGACCCTGGCGGGCGCAGCTTTCTGCTTCATCCAGACGCGACCATGCCCACAGCAGCTGAGCGCGAATACGCAACAGGAACTCGTGCATCGGCAGCTGTTCCAGATGTTGTTCACGGATCAGCTGGAACGCTTTCTCCTGGTTTTCCCAGGCTGCTTGCAGAAACCCCTGAGCAAATAAAATCTCGCTTTGCTGGATCAGGCTCCACAGGGCGTAATGCCAGACATCGTGGCGGCGCGCCATCTGTTCGGTTTGCTGCATGAGTGAAAGCGAACGCGTGAGATCGCCCTTACAGTGCAGCACTTCGCCGTGTACCGAGGTGGCCACAATACGGCTGTAAAAATTCGCCAGCGGCAGCTCATCCAGCGCGACCATCGCCAGCCGTTCAGCTTCATCCGGGTCCCCGTCGTTAATCGCCACCTGTGCGCGCAGGGCGTTAAATTCGCCGTGCAGGGTGGTATCCATCTCGCTTTCCATCTCCTGCTCGGCGCGCGCCAGCAGGGTGTTCACTTCGCTGTAGCGATGCTGGCTCTGCATCAGCCAGGCCTGGAGCAGCACCAGACGCGGATTCTCCAGCAGGCTTTCCCACGGCAGCGCTTTTAACGACTCTTCCAGCAGCGTCAGTTCGCTGTGGTTGAACAGTCCCCACGCGTGGTTGAGCAGAATATCGCGCAGCATACCGGCATCCCCGGCGGCCAGCGCATGGTGGATAGCCTCGCTCGGGAAACCTTGCGCCATCCAGCTTTCGGCGGCGGCGCGGTGAATGTCAGGCAGCTCTGCGGCCAGCTCCCACTGGCAACGCTGGCGCAGGAAGCTGCCAAACAGCGGATGGTAGCTAAACCATTCGCCGTGATCGTCCATGCGCGTCAGGAACAGACCCTGACGTTCAATCTCTTCGAGCTGGAGCTGCCCGTTTTCAATACCGGTGACGCGCACAATCAGCGCGTCGTTCATGGAGCGCAGCAGGGAGCTTTTCAGCAGGAAATGGCGGGTGGAGAGGTCAACGCTGTCGAGTACCTCATCCACCAGATAATCCGACAGGTGGCTGGCGTTGATGCCCGCCAGGCGGCGTGCGGACTGATGCGTCGGGCTGTTGTTTTGCCGCGCGGAGAGGGCAATCAGCTGAAGCGCCGTGGCCCAGCCGGCAACGTCATCGCACAGGCGGCTGCTTTCAGACGCCTCAATCGGAGACGTCAGACGGCAGTCAAAGAACTGCTTCGCTTCCTGATGGGTAAAGGCCAGCTGCTGACTGCCGATTTCCAGAAGCTGATCGCGCACCCGCAGGTTGGCAATGCCCAACTGCGGAAGGTTACGCGACAGGACAACCAGCGTCAGGTTTTCCGGCTGATGGCGCAGGAAGAAACGCATGGACTCGTGAATAACCGGGTTGGTGATCAGATGATAATCATCAATTACCACATACAGCGGGCGATGCCATTCGGCCAGCTCGATAAACAGCTGGGAGAAAAGAGAGGACAGGCTGGCGTACTGGCGCTTTTGCACCATCACCTCGCTGGTGACGCAGTGTCCGTTGGTCGCCTGCTGAATCGCGGCAATTAAATAGCTGGCAAAACGCTCCTGCTGGTTATCACCTTCATCCAGGGAGTACCAGCCAAGATCGCTTTTACCTGCCGCCCATTGCGAAATGAGCGTTGTTTTTCCATAACCCGCAGGACTCGTAACCAGCGCCAGTCGGAAATTATGCGCACCGGAAAGTTTAGCCAGCAGGCGCTCGCGGACCACAGTATGGTCAAGACGAACCGGGCGACTTAATTTGGACGGAATCAACATAGTTTTCACTTCACTGTGGGGAACGAGAGAATTTATTTTTTTTGCGCTTCGTAATTAATATCTATAAGTTCGGCCAATAGAGGAACTATTGCAAGTTATGTCTGGGTTTGGAGGCTCTGAATTTGCACTCTGTCACAAAACATTCTCATCACTGATGGAACTTTCCGTAAATGGCTGGATGCCGCGCTGCTTCTGGCTTGTCTGCATGACGCTCGGTTGCGCTGAAACTGGTTTCAGAAAGAGATAATGACGGTGAAGTTAATTAACTTTGGGGAAAGTTGCATGGGCTTAATAGTGGTGCTGAATAATCCCGACGCGCGGAAATATTATTCTACGTAAGTAATCATTTCAGCGATGATTAATTTCTTCCGAAACTGCATTTCATTTCTTTGACGTTCTTCCGGGATCGCTTTTTCCGCGAAGCGCACACTTACACAGTGGCCTCGATCACACTTTTATGCTCATCCCCGCTACTCCTCCCTGCCTAATCCCCGACAGGAGGAGGAAGAGGCGCAATGAGCCAGGCACACTAGCGCCAAATGTGTTTTCTCTCTACAGGATGCCGATTCCCTATGTCACAGCCTACTTTCAACAAAGCTCAATTTCAGGCTGCCCTGACGCGTCAGTGGCAGCGTTTTGGCCTTCATGCTGCAAACGAGATGACGCCTCACCAGTGGTGGCAGGCGGTGAGCGGGGCGCTCGCAGAACAGCTGGACGCTCAGCCTGTGGCGAAGCCTGTGAAAGGCCAGCGTCACGTCAACTACATTTCGATGGAGTTCCTGATTGGCCGTCTGACGGGTAACAATCTGCTGAACCTTGGCTGGTATCAGGAGGTCGGTGACGTGCTGAAAGAACACGACATCAACCTGACCGATCTGCTGGAAGAAGAGGTTGACCCGGCGCTGGGTAACGGCGGTCTGGGACGTCTGGCAGCCTGCTTCCTGGATTCCATGGCAACGGTGGGCCAGTCGGCGATTGGCTATGGCCTGAACTATCAGTACGGCCTGTTCCGTCAGTCATTTGCCGACGGCCATCAGATGGAAGCGCCGGACGACTGGCACCGCAATACCTATCCGTGGTTCCGCCACAACGCGCAGCTGGATGTGCAGGTCGGGATTGGCGGGAAAGTCACGAAGCAGGGACTCTGGGAACCGGCGTTCACCATTACCGGTGAAGCCTGGGACCTGCCGGTACTCGGCTACCGTAACGGCGTGGCGCAGCCGCTGCGTCTGTGGCAGGCGAAGCACGCGCATCCGTTTAACCTGACCAAATTCAACGACGGTGACTTCCTGCGCGCCGAGCAGCAGGGGATCGACGCCGAGAAGCTGACCAAAGTCCTCTATCCGAACGATAATCATCTGGCGGGTAAAAAGCTGCGTCTGATGCAGCAGTACTTCCAGTGCGCCTGCTCCGTGGCGGACATTCTGCGTCGACACCACCTGGCGGGCCGCAAGCTGGCTCAACTGCCGGACTTCGAAGTTATTCAGCTTAACGACACGCATCCGACCATTGCCATCCCGGAACTGCTGCGCGTGCTGATCGACGAGCATCAGCTGAGCTGGGACGACGCCTGGGCCATCACCAGCCGCACCTTCGCCTACACCAACCACACCCTGATGCCGGAAGCGCTGGAGTGCTGGGATGAGAAGCTGGTGAAAACGCTGCTGCCGCGCCATATGCAGATCATCAATAAGATTAACGACCAGTTCAAAACGCTGGTGGAGAAAACCTGGCCGGGTGACAAAGCCGTCTGGGCGAAGCTGGCCGTGGTACACGACAAACAGGTGCGCATGGCGAACATGTGCGTGGTCAGCGGCTTTGCGGTGAACGGCGTGGCGGCGCTGCACTCGGATCTGGTGGTCAAAGATCTCTTCCCGGAATACCACCAGCTGTGGCCGACCAAATTCCATAACGTGACCAACGGCATCACGCCGCGTCGCTGGATCAAGCAGTGCAACCCGCTGCTGGCCGGCCTGCTGGACAAAACCCTGAAGAAAGAGTGGGCCAACGACCTGGACCAGCTCATCAACCTGGAAAAACAGGCCGACAACGCGAAGTTCCGCGAGCAGTACCGCGCTATTAAGCTGGAGAACAAGGTTCGCCTGGCGGCGTTCGTGAAAGCGCGCACCGGGATTGAGATCAACCCAAATGCGATTTTCGATATCCAGATCAAACGCCTGCACGAGTACAAACGTCAGCACCTGAACCTGCTGCACATTCTGGCGCTGTATAAAGAGATCCGCGAGAATCCACAGGCCGACCGCGTTCCGCGCGTGTTCCTGTTCGGTGCGAAAGCGGCGCCGGGCTACTACCTGGCGAAAAACATTATCCTCGCCATTAATAAAGTGGCGGCGGCGATCAACAACGATCCGAAAGTGGGCGACAAGCTGAAGGTGGTGTTCCTGCCGGACTACTGCGTTTCTGCGGCTGAAATGCTGATCCCGGCGGCGGATATTTCCGAGCAGATCTCTACCGCCGGTAAAGAAGCGTCCGGTACCGGCAACATGAAGCTGGCCCTGAACGGTGCGCTGACCGTCGGCACGCTGGACGGTGCGAACGTCGAAATTGCCGAGAAGGTCGGCGAAGAGAACATCTTTATCTTCGGCCATACTGTTGAAGAAGTGAAAGCCATCAAAGCCAAAGGGTACGACCCGGTGAAATGGCGTAAAAAAGACAAAGTGCTGGATGCGGTGCTCAAAGAGCTGGAAAGCGGGAAGTACAGCGACGGCGACAAGCACGCGTTTGACCAGATGCTGCACAGCATGGACAAACAGGGCGGCGACCCGTACCTGGTGATGGCTGACTTCTCGGCTTATGTTGAAGCGCAGAAGCAGGTCGACGTGCTGTATCGCGACCAAGATGCCTGGACCCGCGCGTGTATCCTGAACACCGCGCGCTGCGGTATGTTCAGTTCTGACCGCTCAATCCGTGATTATCAGGCTCGTATCTGGCAGGCAAAACGCTAAGGAAGCGCGATGGAGAGTAAACGTCTGGACAGTGCCGCGCAGGCGGCGGGAATTAGCCTCAGTTACATCAATGCGCACGGCAAACCGCAGTCTATTGGTGCGGACACCAAAAGACGTTTGCTGGATGCCATGCACAAAACCGACGCGAAAGCGTCGGGTGCGCCGGTGCCGAACGTGAAGGTCTTTACCGCGGGCAAAAAGATGCCGCTGGCGGTGGAAGGGCGCGGCGAGTTCAGCTGGCTGCTCACCACCGAAGAGGGGCATCAGCACAAAGGCCATGCCACAGGCGGCAAAACCCTTAACCTTCCGGCGAAGCTGCCGGAGGGCTACCACACGCTTACGCTTACCCGGGACGACCAGCGTTTTCACTGTCGGGTGATCGTGGCGCCAAAGCGTTGCTATGAGCCGCAGGCGCTGCTTGAAGGCAAAAAGCTGTGGGGCGCCTGCGTGCAGCTCTATACCCTGCGTTCGGACAGCAACTGGGGCATTGGCGATTTTGGCGACCTGAAAAAGATGCTGGCATCCGTGGGCGAGCGCGGCGGCGCGTTCATCGGCCTCAACCCGATCCACGCCCTCTATCCGGCCAACCCGGAAAGCGCCAGCCCGTACAGCCCGTCGTCCCGCCGCTGGCTGAACGTGATCTACATCGACGTTAACGCGTTAGACGATTTCAAAAACAGCAAAGAGGCGCAGGCGTGGTGGAAGCTTGAGACCACCCAACAGATGCTGAAACAGGCCCGCGATGCGGACTGGGTCGATTATGCCTCCGTGACCGCGCTGAAAATGGCGGCTCTGCGTCTGGCATGGAAGGGCTTTGCGAAGCGTGACGACGAGCAGATGGCAGCCTTCCGCCAGTTTGTGATGCAGGAAGGCGAGAGCCTTTACTGGCAGGCAGCGTTTGATGCGCTGCATGCGTATCAGGTCCAGGAGGATGAGATGCGCTGGGGCTGGCCGGTGTGGCCGGAAGCGTATCAGTCCGTGGATACCCCGGAAGTGAAGGCGTTCTGTGAGATGCATGCCGACGAGGTGGATTTCTATCTCTGGTTGCAGTGGCTGGCGTACAGCCAGTTTGCCGCCTGCTGGCAGGTGAGCCAGGGCTATAACATGCCGATCGGGCTGTATCGCGATCTGGCCGTCGGCGTGGCGGAAGGCGGGGCGGAAACCTGGTGTGACCGCGAGCTTTACTGTCTGAAAGCCTCCGTCGGTGCGCCGCCGGATATTCTGGGCCCGCTTGGTCAGAACTGGGGCTTACCGCCAATGGATCCGCACGTGATGGCGGCGCGTGCCTACGAGCCGTTTATCGACCTGCTGCGCGCTAACATGCAGAACTGCGGCGCGTTGCGTATCGACCACGTGATGTCCGTGCTGCGCCTGTGGTGGATCCCGTACGGTGAAACGGCTGACCACGGGGCGTACGTGCAATATCCGGTGGACGATTTGCTCTCAATCCTCGCGCTGGAGAGTAAACGTCATCAGTGCATGGTGATTGGCGAAGATCTCGGAACCGTGCCGGTGGAAATTGTCAGTAAGCTCCGCGACAGCGGCGTCTACTCCTACAAAGTGCTGTATTTTGAAAACGACCATGAGAAAACCTTCCGCGCGCCGAAAGCGTACCCTGAACAGTCAATGGCAGTCGCGACGACGCATGATCTTCCTACGCTCAGAGGCTACTGGGAAAGCGGCGACCTGACGCTCGGCAAAACGTTAGGTCTCTACCCGAATGAAGAGGTTCTGCGCGGGCTATATCAGGATCGCGAGCTGGCGAAGCAGGGGCTGCTGGACGCGCTGCATAAACATGGTTGTCTGCCGAAGCGCGCCGGGCATAAGGCGTCGCTGATGTCGATGACGCCAACGCTTAATCGTGGCTTACAGCGCTATATTGCCGACAGCAACAGCGCATTGCTCGGTCTGCAACCGGAAGACTGGATTGATATGGCGGAGCCGGTAAACATCCCCGGCACCAGCTATCAATACAAAAACTGGCGACGCAAACTGTCCACAACGCTTGAAGCGATGTTCGCCGATGACGGGGTGAACAGGTTGATTAAGGATTTGGACAAGCGCAGAAGAGCGGTGGGTAATAAGCGGTAGTTTCACCCTCACCCTAACCCTCTCCCAGAGGGAGAGGGAATAGAATGTAGGCCGGGTAAGCGTCAGCGCTACCCGGCTTTTTACATCAAACCACCATATTCAACAGCAGCACCCCGATCAGACCGCACACCGAAATAATGGTTTCCAGCGCGGACCAGGACTTGATGGTTTCACCGATGGTCAGGTTGAAGTACTCCTTGAACAGCCAGAAGCCCGGATCGTTCACGTGGGAGAAAATCACGCTGCCCGAACCGACCGCGATAACCATCAGTTCAGGGCTGACGCCCGTCGTGGCAATCAGCGGTGCCACGATGCCGCCTGCGGTAATCGCCGCAACGGTCGCAGAGCCCAGCGCAATACGCAGAACGGCGGCGATAGACCACGCCATCAGCAGCGGCGATACGTTGGTTTCATGCATCATGGCAGCGATGTATTTATCCACGCCGCTGTCGACCAGCACCTGCTTGAACGCGCCGCCGCCGCCGATGATCAGCAGCATCATGGCGATGATTTTGATGGAAGAGGTCAGCGTATCGTTGATCTGATCCATGGAGCGACCGCGGTTAAGACCGAAGGTAAACATCGCAATCAATACCGCAATCAGCGTTGCCATTACCGGGTCGCCCAGGAACTCCGCAACGGACAGGAACGCGTGACCTTTCGGCAGAACCATCTCTGCTATGGCACGCATCGCCATCAGGATCACCGGTACCAGTGAGGTCCAGACGCTGACGCCAAAGCCTGGCATCTCTTCTTCAGTAAAGGTTTTGGCGCTGTACAGCCCTTCCGGGATAGGCTTATCGATGCCTTTCAGGAAGCGCGCATACACCGGGCCTGCCAGAATCACCGTCGGGATCGCCAGAATCGTACCGAACAGCAGGGTTTTACCCATATCGGCGTGGAAGATGGTGGCGATAGCCGTTGGACCCGGGTGCGGCGGCAGGAAACCGTGGGTGACGGACAGCGCCGCAGCCATCGGCACGCCCACGAACAGCAGTGGGATGTTGGCGGCAGCGGCGATGGTGAACACCAGCGGCAGCATCAGAACGAAGCCCACTTCATAGAACAGTGCGAAACCGACGGTAAAACCGGTTAACACCACCGCCCACTGGATGTGCTGCTTGCCAAATTTATCGATAAGGGTAGTGGCAATACGCTGCGCGCCACCGCAGTCCGCGAGCATTTTACCGAGCATGGCGCCGAAGCCCATGATCAGCGCCAGGCTGCCGAGCGTACCGCCGACACCGGCTTTAATGGAGCTGATAACTTTAACCAGCGGCATTCCCTGCATCAGACCGACTGCAAGTGCCACCAGAACCAGAGCGATAAATCCGTTCATTTTGAAGCGGATCATCAAGAGCAGTAATAACACAACACCGATAGCGACGATGACTAATGGCATGATTGACCTGGCCTTTGAATTGTTATGGGTAACGTCATTGTTTCAACGACAAATTCCGGTTGTCCCAACTGGGAACAGAGTGTTAACGGCACTCATACTGATGCCTGCGAAAACGTTAAGTTTAGTCGGCTGTTATAAGGGTGTTGAGTGCCCACGAGAATGATACGGGTAACATGACGTGATTGAGAATCACCCAGGGAGGCAAAATTTGAATTATGAGACGCAGGTCAACATATAGAGGGGGAGGCAAGAAAATATAGGCCCGGTAAGCGCAGCGCCACCGGGCAATACAGACGGGCACTGAATCAGTAGTAGGAGTGCTCGCCGCGCTGGTGCTCAGTCAGATCGCGCACGCCTTTCAGTTCCGGGAATTCGTTCAACAGCTGCTTCTCGATCCCTTCTTTCAGGGTGACATCGACCATGGAGCAGCCGTTACAGCCGCCGCCGAATTGCAGGATCGCCAGACCATCTTCGGTGATTTCCATCAGGGAAACACGTCCCCCGTGGCCGGCCAGCTGCGGGTTGATCTGCGATTGCAGCAGATATTCCACACGCTCCATCAGCGGGGCATCGTCAGAGACTTTACGCATTTTCGCGTTCGGCGCCTTCAGCGTCAGCTGAGAACCCAGCTGGTCGGTGACGAAATCAATCTCCGCATCTTCAAGATACGGCGCGCTCAGCTCATCAACGTACGCGGTGAGCTGTTCAAATTTAAGGGCAGTGTCAGTTGCTTCCACGGCATCCGGAGGACAATAAGAGACACCACATTCTGCATTCGGAGTGCCTGGATTGATCACAAACACGCGGATCTGCGTCCCTTCTTCCTGATTTGCCAGCAGTTTGGCAAAGTGCGCTTGTGCAGAATCGGAAATACGGATCATAGCTTTGGCCTAATAGTTGACTAAATTACCTGGGTATAATCATACGCCCATTGAAGAAGGGCTACAAGGTACGGCACAGACACCATACCTGAACTGACGCGGCGCCGCTTTGCAAAAGCAGTCGGGAAAGTTCAGCCACGGTACTGCCCGTGGTGACGACATCATCCACAATCGCGATATGGAGGCCGTTGACCGGCAATTCAAGGCGAAAGGCGTTTTTCAGGTTCCTTTTGCGCGACCGGGCGTTGAGCCGGTGCTGAACGGCAGTGGCATGAGTACGTTTCAGCGCAGAGGCTGGGTACCGGCAACCCAGCCAGTGGGCGAGCGGACGGCACAGCAGGTCGCTCTGATTGTATCCCCGCCGCCAGTGGCGGCGCTGAAACAGTGGCACGTTCACGAGCGTGTCGACCGGCGGTAGCCCACGCGTTCTTCGCGCCTGCAATACCGCCAGTAATAACAGGCGTGCCAGCGGCTGCGCCAGCGCGATCTGGCTGGAAAATTTGAACTGATGAACCAGACGACTCAGCGGCAATACATAATCATCCACCGCCACCAGCGCGCTCCACGGCGGCGCTTTTTTCAGGCATCGGCCGCAGGGAAGCGTCTGGCTGATGGCAGGCAAGCCGCATTGCGGACAGCCCTTCAGGTAACCCAGCGCTCGCGTGCAAACGGAACAGACGCCCCACACGCTCATCGCAAGTGGCATTCGGCATAGCCAGCACAAGCCGGGCACTGTTAGCATACGCAACCTCCATGTGAAAAAAGAGAACGTTAACTGATGAAGACGCTGTGGTGGCAGACCGTTGGGACGGGAAATTGTCATCTTGTGCTGCTGCACGGATGGGGACTGAACGCCGAAGTGTGGCGTTGCATAAGTGAGGAACTGGCCTCGCAATTCACGGTACACCTGGTGGATCTACCGGGCTATGGCCGTAGCCACGGCTATGGCGCGATGACGCTTGACGACATGGCGGAGCAGGTTCTGGAAGCGGCGCCGCAAAAAGCCGTCTGGCTCGGCTGGAGCCTGGGCGGGCTGGTGGTAAGCCAGATTGCGCTGCGCCATCCTGAGCGGGTCCAGGCGCTGATCACCGTTGCCTCATCACCCTGTTTCAGCGCCCGCGAGGCGTGGCCGGGCATTAAACCCGAGGTGCTGGCCGGGTTCCAGCATCAGCTGAGCGAAGACTTCCAGCGGACGGTGGAGCGTTTTCTGGCGCTACAAACCATGGGAACAGAAACCGCCCGTCAGGACGCACGGACGCTGAAGCAGACGGTGCTTTCTCTGCCGATGCCGGAGGTTGAGGTGCTGAACGGTGGACTGGAGATCCTGAAAACGGCCGATCTGCGCGAGCCGCTGGCGTCGTTAACGGTGCCGCATCTGCGTATTTATGGCTATCTGGATGGACTGGTTCCGCGCAAGGTGGTTCCGCTGCTGGATGCGCTGTGGCCGGAGAGTAAATCAATGGTGGTTGCCAAAGCGGCACATGCGCCGTTCATCTCTCATCCTGCTGAGTTTTGTTCGGCGCTGTCCGGTTTTATCAGCGAAGCGTCCACCACTCCCTGAGACAGGCTTTGCCTTCAGGACAACTCTTACAACTGCCGGACAGACAACCGTCCGGCTCTTCCTGAATGCGCACGGCTTTCCCCATCGCCTCCAGCCTTTCCAGCATGGCATCGATCATCGGCTGCGGCGTATGCAGGCTGAGGCTGAGCTGCTTCGCCTCCATTCGTCCCTGTAACGCCAGTAAGTCACGAACCTGAATCAACGATGCCATCTTTTTCCCCTCAGTGACAGTCGCCTGCTGGGCTGTTACAGCAGGTCGTTGGGGTTTTGCGCGTTGCCAGCAGGTTAACGTCAACGCGGCTACGCGCCCGGCGCAGCAGGCCAATCACCATTACGTTAAACAGGATCACCGCGAGGATACAGACCAGGCTGTAGCGCGGATGCTGGCTGTAATTGACGGCCTGATAAAACACGGTCGCCAGCGAGTAGGCAATGTTCAGCCCCCACAGAATGGAGAAGCCCATCCAGCCGCGGCTGGACTCACGGGCAATGGCGCCCATGACCGAGATGCATGGAATATAGAGCAGGACGAAGATCAGGTAGCTGTAGGCCGCCGACGCGCTGCCAAATTTCTGGCCCATCACGCCCATTGCTCCGGTCGCCATTTCGCCGTCGCCTTTGCTGGCTTCAATCGGGTTCGCCAGTACGCTCAGGCTGAAGGTGTCTTTGAGGCTCTGCCAGGTCTCTTCCACCGCGCCAAGCAGTTCATCGCCGAGGTTGAACGCTGCCGGATTAAACTCCTCTTCCTGGATGTTTTCCGCGGTGTAAAGCGTGTTCAGGGTGCCGACAACTACCTCTTTTGCCATCGCGCCGGTGAACAGGCCCACGGTTGCCTGCCAGTTGTCTTCCTGAACGCCAATCGGTTTGAAGACCGGCGTAATGATCCGGCTGACGGAGGCCAGGGCAGAGTCATTAATGTTGTCCGCGGCCTGGCCGCTCAGGGTGAAGCTGTTCAGGGCGCTCAGGAAAATGCTGACCACCACAATCACCTTACCGGCGCGCAGAACGAAGCCCTTCAGGCGCTGCCATGTTTGAATAATCAGGCTTTTCAGATGCGGAACGTGATAAACCGGCAGTTCCATCACGAACGGCGACGCTTCGCCACGCATGATGGTGTGCTTCAGCATCAGGCCGGTGAGAATAGCCATCACGATACCCAGCACATACAGGAAGAAGACGGCCAGCGCCCCTTCCTGACCAAAGAACGCCGCGGCAAAGACCGCGAAGATCGCCAGACGCGCGCCGCAGGACATGAACGGCGCCATCATGATGGTCATCAGGCGTTCGCGCGGGGCATCCAGCGTACGCGCGCCCATGACTGACGGCACGTTACAGCCAAAACCGACAATTAGCGGCACGAACGATTTGCCCGGCAGCCCCAGCGCCTGCATCAGGCGGTCCATTACGAAGGCCGCGCGCGCCATGTAGCCGGAATCCTCAAGGAAGGAGAGGAACAGGTACATCATGCCGATCTGCGGTACTAGTGGCAGGACGGTATTAATCCCGCCGCCGATCCCCTGCGCAAGGAAGATGGTCAACCATTCCGGGAAGTGGAGGGTGTAGCCCAGCCACTGAATACCGTGCACGAAGATAGCGACAGAGCCGCCATCAAAGATAGGTTGTAATGCACCGCCGATGTTAATGGCGAGCAGGAACATCACGTACATCACCAGTAAAAAGATCGGCAAACCGAGGAAGCGGTTGAGCACAATCTTATCCACGGCGGCGGTGAAGCGGCTGGGTTCAGCGGTTAATGCATTGCTGACCACGTCACAGATAGCGGCGATAGCCTGATAGCGCGCATCCGCAATATGCAGAGCGGGATCGTCCAGCTCGTCGCTCAGGCGAGCCTGCGCGACGCCCAGCTTATCAGCCGCATCGCCTGCGTAGGCGCGGCTGTAGATATCGCCTTCCAGCATTTGCAGGCCAAGCCACAGACGTTGTCTGGCGGGCATGCTGTTGTCCATCTCCTGCGCCAGTTGCCCGGCTTCGCGCAGCAGCGGCTGGGCGTAGTGGACCAGTTCGACGTCGGCATTGCCCGTGTGGCGGTCAATCGCCAGCTTCAGGGCGTCAATGCCGCGCGCGCGGGTAGAAACCAGCGGAACCACCGGGCAGCCCAGACGGGCGGAGAGGGCGTCGACGTCGATGCGCAGCTTTTGCTTCTCGGCGATGTCGAGCATGTTAAGCGCTACGATGCAGGGAATACCCAGCTCCAGCAGCTGTAGCGTGAGGTACAGATTTCGTTCGAGATTGGAGGCATCCACCACATTGATGAGCAGATCCGCGTCGCCGCTCAGAATATAGTGGCAGGCAATTTGCTCATCGAGTGAGGTCTGGGATGAAATCGTGGTGAGTGAATAGGTCCCCGGTAAATCAACCAGCGTGACCTGATTATCTGTTGTAGTGAACTGGCCCTCTTTGCGTTCCACCGTCACGCCTGCCCAATTTCCCACACGCTGGCGTGCGCCGGTTAACTGATTAAATAAGGTTGTCTTGCCGGAATTAGGATTGCCAATTAAGCCAATAGTTAATTTTTTCATTGTAATAGACTCACTGAAACCGCTGGCTTGTTAACGGGATAAAGATTCAACTTCAATTAATGCGAGGTCTTTTTTACGCAGAACCAGATTAACGCGTCGGGTTTCGATATGAACAGGATCGCCCAACGGCGCAACGCGCACCACCTGGAACGATGAGCCGGGTAGCATGCCCAGGGACAGCAGCTTCTGCCGATAGGCCGGGCTTATCTCACGGGTAAAACCGATAATTTTCCACGCACTGTCTGGAGTGAATTGCATAGCGCCTGATTCCACGAGAGGTTAAATAATCTACACTGCGATGATAATGAGAATAGTTTTTATCAGCAATAATAAAAATGTGACGGGATGTTGTTAATCGTATTAATTTGCGGTCTGCTTGACCTTGCTCAATATTTGCGAAATTGAGGTGAAAATAAAAAGAAGGCTATTTGTTAATGAGGTGATAATTCGTGGTTTAAATATGGATACAACTTATTTATTTTAATTCCCTGCGGCCTGCTTGCCGGGCGGCACTGCGTTTGCCCGGCCTACAAAACCGTAGGCCCGGTAAGCGTCGCGCCACCGGGCATTTACAGCATTAGCGTTTCTTACCCATCGCCGCTGCCAGCGCATCCATCATCGCGCTGTTGCCTGCTGGCTGTGCGTCACGTCCGCGTGGCTTCGCGGCTTTCGCTGCCGGACGCTGCTGTTCACGGCCACCGCCATTACCGCCACGGCGCGCGTTAGTGTCGCCCGGCTGCTCGTCCAGACGCATGGTCAGGGCAATACGCTTGCGCTGGAGATCCACTTCCAGCACTTTCACCTTCACGATGTCGCCCGCTTTGACCACGGTGTGCGGATCTTCAACGAACTTGTCGGCGAGGGAAGAGATATGCACCAGACCGTCCTGATGCACGCCGATATCCACAAACGCGCCAAAGTTGGTGACGTTGGTTACCGCCCCCTCCAGCACCATGCCCGGCAGCAGGTCGTTCATGGTTTCCACGCCGTCAGCAAAGGTCGCGGTTTTAAACTCAGGACGCGGATCGCGGCCCGGTTTTTCCAGCTCTTTGATGATGTCAGTGACCGTCGGCACACCGAACTGTTCGTCGGTGAAATCCACCGCTTTCAGGTTACGCAGCGCGCTGCTGTCGCCCATCAGGTCTTTAAGCGCCTGCTGAGTCGCGGCCAGGATGCGCTCAACAACAGGGTACGCTTCCGGGTGAACGGTAGAGGCATCCAGCGGGTTATCGCCGTGGTTGATGCGCAGGAAGCCCGCGCACTGCTCAAATGCTTTCGGCCCCAGACGGCTCACCTTCAGCAGCTGCTGGCGGTTCTGGAACTGACCGTTCTCATCACGCCAGGCGACGATATTCTGTGCCATCATACGGGTCAGGCCCGCCACGCGGGTCAGCAGGGGAACGGAAGCGGTGTTCAGGTCCACGCCGACGGCGTTAACACAGTCTTCCACTACCGCATCCAGCTTGCGCGCCAGCTGCGTCTGGCTCACGTCGTGCTGATACTGGCCCACACCGATGGATTTCGGGTCGATCTTCACCAGCTCCGCCAGCGGATCCTGCAAACGACGGGCGATAGAGACCGCGCCGCGCAGGGAAACGTCCAGATCCGGGAACTCCTGCGCTGCCAGCTCAGAGGCGGAGTAGACTGATGCCCCCGCTTCGCTGACGATCACTTTCTGCGCCGTCACTTTCGGGAACTGCTTCTGCACGTCGAGATAGAAACGTTCGGTTTCGCGGGACGCCGTACCGTTACCGATGGCAACCAGCTCAACGTTGTACTTCTCGCACAGCGCGGCGACGACGACAGCCGCTTTCGCTGCCTGACCGGTGTGCGGGTAAATGGTGTCGGTGGCAACGAGCTTGCCGGTGCCGTCAACCACGGCCACCTTCACGCCGGTACGCAGACCCGGATCGAGACCCATGGTGGCGCGCAGGCCAGCTGGCGCAGCCATCAGCAGGTCGTGCAGGTTACGGGCGAAGACGTTGATCGCTTCGTCTTCGGCGCGCTCGCGCACGGTGCCCATCAGCTCGGTTTCGAGGTGCATCAGCACCTTGATGCGCCAGGTCCAGCTCACCACGCCTTTGCGCCAGCTGTCCGCCGGGGCGTTGTTCAGGCGCAGGCCCAGATGATCCATAATGATCTGCTCGCAGTGGCTCTCTTTTGGCGGCTCGTCAAACTGCGGATCGGCATTCAGGGAGAGTTGCAGCACGCCTTCGTTACGGCCGCGGAACATCGCCAGCGCGCGGTGAGACGGCGCGGTAGAAATGGGTTCGTGGTGATCGAAATAGTCGCGGAATTTCGCGCCTTCTTCCTCTTTGCCGGACACCACGGTGGAGACGATATGCGCGTTCTTCCACAGGTAATCACGCACTTTGGCCAGCAGCGCCGCGTCTTCGGCGAAGCGCTCCATCAGAATATAGCGAGCACCGTCCAGCGCGGCTTTGGTGTCTGCTACGCTTTTATCGGCGTCGATAAACTTGGCGGCTTCGGTTTCCGGATCGTGAGACGGCTCGTTCCACAGCAGATCGGCCAGTGGCTCAAGGCCGGCTTCGATCGCAATCTGCCCGCGCGTGCGGCGCTTCGGTTTGTACGGCAGATAGAGGTCTTCGAGTTCGGTTTTACTCAGGGTACCGTTAATGGCTTTTTCCAGGTCACTGGTCAGCTTGCCCTGCTCGCCGATAGATTTGAGGATCGCCTGACGTCGGTCTTCCAGCTCGCGCAGATAGCCCAGACGGGTCTCCAGGTTTCGCAGCTGCGTGTCATCCAGACCGCCGGTGACTTCCTTACGATAACGTGCAATAAACGGCACGGTGTTCCCTTCATCAAGCAGGCGAACGGCAGCTTCTACCTGTTCGGCTCTGGCCTGAAGTTCACCCGCAATAATGCGGCAGAGCGACTCTTTCATCATGGTCAGTTCATCTTGTGGATCGAAAATCAGGGGGATAGTTATACGGGCTGACACCAAAAAATGCCAGCCGGGGAGGGCGCTCTCGGACTATTTAACATACACGATTTCGTTGACGTACCAGCTTGCTTCACCTGCGGGCGTCTGGACAACGGCTAAATCGCCCACCTCTTTTTTCAGCAGGGCGCGGGCCATGGGTGAATCGATAGAAATGTAATCCTTACGACCGAAAATTTCATCATAGCCGACGATACGAAAACGCAGGGTATCGCCGTTGTCGTTTTCAATTTCGACCCACGCGCCGAAGAACACTTTACCTTCCTGCTGCGGGGAGTAATCGACAATTTTGAGATTCTCGAGACACTTCGTCAGGTAGCGTACCCGGCGATCGATTTCGCGCAGTCGCTTTTTATTGTACTGATAGTCCGCATTCTCGCTGCGGTCGCCCAGACTTGCGGCCCAGGTGACTTTTTTGGTCACTTCCGGACGCTCTTCGCGCCACAGGTAATCCATCTCTTTTTTGAGTTTCTCGTACCCTTCGCGGGTGATCAGAGGCGTTTTCATGGTGCAGCCTTTAATGCCGGTTAACTGTCTTTGCGCACAATACGTAGCGCACAGTGTAACAGACAAGATTAATAATGATTTATGTGATGAAATGAACAGATAAGCTGCTGTTAAATATGCTTTGTAACAATTTCGTCTAGAATTTATACCAGAATTTGCTGGTCGAACCCGTGCACTTTTTTAGAATACGCTGTTCCAGGCTTATCCGAACCTTTGGGAGTACACACAATGCAAGAGAACTACAAAATTCTGGTCGTAGATGACGACATGCGCCTGCGTGCGCTGCTGGAACGTTATCTGACCGAGCAGGGCTTCCAGGTTCGTAGCGTCGCGAACGCGGAACAGATGGATCGTCTGCTGACGCGTGAATCTTTCCACCTGATGGTGTTGGACCTGATGCTGCCTGGCGAAGACGGGCTCTCTATTTGCCGCCGTCTGCGCAGCCAGAGCAACCCGATGCCGATCATCATGGTGACGGCGAAGGGTGAAGAAGTCGACCGTATTGTCGGCCTTGAGATTGGCGCTGATGACTACATTCCAAAGCCGTTTAACCCGCGTGAACTGCTGGCGCGTATTCGCGCCGTGCTGCGTCGTCAGGCGAACGAACTGCCGGGCGCGCCATCTCAGGAAGAGGCCGTCATTGCATTCGGTAAGTTTAAGCTGAACCTCGGCACCCGTGAGATGTTCCGTGAAGATGAGCCAATGCCGCTCACCAGCGGTGAGTTCGCGGTGCTGAAAGCGCTGGTCAGCCACCCGCGTGAGCCGCTCTCCCGTGACAAGCTGATGAACCTGGCGCGTGGTCGTGAATACTCCGCGATGGAGCGTTCTATCGACGTGCAAATCTCTCGTCTGCGTCGTATGGTGGAAGAAGATCCGGCGCATCCTCGTTATATTCAGACCGTTTGGGGTCTGGGCTACGTGTTTGTCCCGGACGGCTCTAAAGCATGAGGCGAATGCGCTTCTCGCCGCGAAGTTCGTTTGCCCGCACGCTGTTATTGATCGTCACCCTGCTGTTTGTCAGTCTGGTGACGACCTACCTGGTGGTGCTGAACTTTGCAATCCTGCCGAGCCTCCAGCAGTTTAATAAGGTGCTGGCATACGAAGTGCGTATGCTGATGACCGACAAACTGCAACTGGAGGACGGCACGCAGTTGGTTGTTCCCCCGGCGTTCCGTCGGGAAATCTACCGTGAGCTGGGCATTTCTCTCTACTCGAACGAAGCGGCGGAAGATGCCGGCCTGCGCTGGGCGCAGCACTATGAATTCCTCAGCCAGCAGATGGCGCAGCAGCTTGGCGGCCCGACGGAAGTGCGCGTTGAGGTCAATAAAAGCTCGCCGGTTGTCTGGCTGAAAACCTGGCTGTCACCCAACATCTGGGTGCGTGTTCCGCTCACCGAGATTCATCAGGGCGACTTCTCACCGCTGTTCCGATACACCCTGGCGATCATGCTGCTGGCCATCGGCGGCGCATGGCTGTTTATTCGTATCCAGAACCGACCGCTGGTCGACCTGGAGCATGCGGCATTACAGGTCGGTAAAGGTATTATCCCACCGCCGCTGCGCGAGTATGGCGCATCGGAAGTGCGCTCGGTAACGCGTGCGTTTAACCACATGGCGGCAGGCGTTAAACAGCTGGCGGACGACCGTACGCTGCTGATGGCGGGGGTCAGCCATGACCTTCGCACGCCCCTGACGCGTATCCGGCTGGCGACGGAGATGATGGGCGAGCAGGATGGTTATCTTGCAGAGTCCATCAACAAGGATATCGAAGAGTGTAACGCCATCATCGAGCAGTTTATCGACTACCTGCGCACCGGGCAGGAGATGCCGATGGAGATGGCGGATCTGAATGCGGTTCTGGGCGAAGTGGTTGCTGCCGAAAGCGGCTACGAACGTGAAATTGCGACCGACCTTCAGGCAGGTGAGATTCAGGTACGTATGCACCCGCTCTCCATTAAACGCGCGGTGGCGAATATGGTGGTCAACGCGGCGCGCTACGGCAACGGCTGGATCAAAGTCAGCAGCGGTACGGAACTCAACCGCGCCTGGTTCCAGGTGGAAGACGATGGCCCGGGCATCAAGCCTGAGCAGCGTAAGCACCTGTTCCAGCCATTTGTGCGCGGCGACAGCGCGCGCAGCACCAGCGGAACCGGCTTAGGCCTGGCGATTGTGCAGCGTATTGTGGATAACCATAACGGACTGCTGGAAATTGGCACCAGCGAGCGGGGTGGTTTGAGCATTCGTGCGTGGTTACCGGTGCCGGTTTTACGGGGTCAGGTGAAAGAGAGTTAAAAAAGGGTGGGGCCTGATGCCCTCACCCCGGCCCTCTCCCACGGGGAGAGGGAAAAAACATTAAAAAAGGCAACTTTCGTTGCCTTTTTGCTTTTACCTACAGCTTCGGTCCCGCACTCACCAGCGCAGCACCCGCCGGGGTGTCGGTATACTTCTCGAAGTTTTCGATAAACAGTTTCGCCAGCGATTCAGCCTTCTCACGCCACTGTTCCGGTGAACCGTAGGTGTTACGCGGATCCAGGATACGCGTATCCACGCCCGGCAGCGCTGTTGGGATCGCCAGATCGAACATCGGCAGCGTAAAGGTCTCGGCGTTATCCAGCGAACCATCCAGAATCGCGTCGATGATGGCGCGTGTATCTTTGATGGAGATACGTTTGCCCGTACCGTTCCAGCCGGTGTTTACCAGGTATGCCTGGGCGCCGGATGCCTGCATGCGTTTCACCAGCACTTCCGCGTACTGCGTTGGGTGCAGCGACAGGAACGCCGCGCCGAAGCAGGCGGAGAAGGTTGGGGTTGGCTCGGTCACACCGCGCTCGGTACCCGCCAGTTTAGCGGTAAAGCCGGAGAGGAAATGGTACTGCGTCTGGCTGGCGGTCAGGCGGGAAACCGGTGGCAGCACGCCGAATGCATCTGCGGTCAGGAAAATCACCTTCGTGGCGTGACCCGCCTTCGATACCGGCTTGACGATGTTCTCGATGTGGTAGATCGGGTAAGAGACGCGGGTGTTTTCGGTTTTAGACGCATCGTCGAAGTCGATAGAGCCATCGGCACGCACGGTGACGTTTTCCAGCAGCGCATCGCGGCGAATCGCGTGGTAGATATCCGGCTCTGCCTCTTCCGACAGGCGAATGGTCTTCGCGTAGCAGCCGCCTTCAAAGTTAAACACGCCGTCATCATCCCAGCCGTGTTCATCATCGCCAATCAGACGACGTTTTGGATCGGTGGACAGCGTTGTTTTACCGGTGCCGGAAAGGCCGAAGAACACTGCTACATCGCCTTTTTCCCCGACGTTCGCCGAGCAGTGCATGGAGGCGATACCGCGCAACGGCAGCAGGTAGTTCATGACCGAGAACATCCCTTTCTTCATTTCGCCGCCGTACCAGGTACCGCCTATCAGCTGGATACGCTCGGTCAGGTTGAAGGCGATAAAGTTTTCGGAGTTCAGACCCTGCTCTTTCCACTGCGGGTTGGTGCATTTCGCGCCGTTCATCACGATAAAGTCAGGGGTGAAGTCTTGCAGTTCTTCATCAGTTGGACGAATGAACATGTTCTTCACAAAATGCGCCTGCCAGGCCACTTCGGTGATAAATCGTACGGAGAGACGGGTGTCGGCGTTAGCGCCGCAGAACGCATCAATAATAAACAGACGCTTGCCGGAAAGCTGATGGGTGACAAGTCCTTTCAGATGCTGCCAGGTTTCCGGGGAGAGCGGTTTGTTATCGTTCTTCCCTTTGCCCTTATCAGCCCACCACAGCGTATCGCGGGTGGTGTCGTCTCGGACGATATACTTATCTTTCGGCGAACGACCGGTAAAAATACCCGTATCGACGGCGATAGCACCCAGGTTCGTCAACACACCACGCTCGTATCCTTCCAGTGCCGGATTGAGCTCTTCCTGATACAGCGTATCGTAATCGGGGTTGTAGACCACTTCCTGGACGTCGTGAATACCATAAGCCTTGAGATCTTGCGGGGTTAAACCATTAACACGCATATCACTGCTCCTTAGCCAATATGTACTGCCTGAAATTGTAGGGTTTTTCTGGGGATGTTAACCGCGACGGGGCTCATAGATTTACGTATCTGGTCAAAACCCTTACTAACGGAAAACGCTGCGACTCCAGTCACAGGGCGGGCAGATTATCGCAGGAATCGCTTTTTGGATGGGGAAAATGTTCTTAAAAGGTTAATCTCTGGTGAATTTATCCAGAAGAATGTGAATGTAATCGCATACATGTAAGAAAATTACGTAAGGGTTACACTGGGAAAACGATTCAGGTCTCTTGGGTCAGCTATTTTCAGAGTTTGAGGTGGGGGCCAGAGTTTTGCTTTGATGAGACAATAGATTTTTCATGAACAAGGGATGAGAAATGGAAAACCGTGAGACGTTATCCGCTTTAACGCGCGTAGCCGTCGTGCTGGCGGGGGCTCTACAGGGCGTAATTTGCTATGTAATCATGTGGTATATCGAGTACGCAAAATTGCCATCGGATACGCTGTGGCTGATGTGTGTAGTACCTGCCACCGTGGTAATGACAACCACGTTGTCTCTTGCCATGACGTCATTCAGAAAGCCATTTTTGTGGCTGTCACTCGGGATGATCGGCGCGGCAGTCGCGGGTATGGGCGGCTGGCTTAAGTGGAGCGTTGCAGGACTCGAAAGCTGGAATCTCAGAGATGAGATGCTCGTTTTCGGCTTTCATCTGCTGCTGATGACGCTGTTCGTGTTGCCATGGCTTCAGCGGCGTCTGGATCCCGTCCCGACTACCTCGTTCTACAGCGACTTTTATCAACGAAACTGGCATAACGCTCTGACGCTGCTCATTATTTTTGTTTCGAATGGTCTCTTCTGGCTGGTACTTTTCCTCTGGGCCGAGCTTTTCGAACTTATTGGCATCGGCTTTTTTGATCGGCTTTTCTTTCATTCTGACGGATTTATTTCAGTGGCGATTGGCGTGGTTTCAGCCAGTGCGGCCGTGCTCACGCGCATGCAGGTAAGGTTAATCTTTGCCCTGCAAAATCTGCTGACCCTCATCGCCACCGGTCTGCTTCCCCTGATGGCGGCGCTGGCGCTGCTCTTTATTGGCGCGTTGCCTTTTGTCGGCTTTGAATCCATTTCAGCCAGAATATCCGCCGCGGGCTTGCTGACCACCTTAGCGCTGCTGCTGTTATTCCTGGTGACGATAGTGTGGCATCCACAGCGTCAAACACTGCCTTACTATGCCCCGCTGCGAGGGATGATTCGCCTCGCTGTGGCTATCGTACCCGCGTATCCGGTTCTGGCGGGGTGGGCGCTGTGGCTACGCATTTCGCAATACGGCTGGTCACCCGAGCGTCTGTACGGGGTATTGATAACCATCGTGGCGCTGGTCTGGGCGATCGGTTTTTGCGCCAGCGCTCTGATTCAGCGCCGTGAACCGCAGAAGATCCATGCGTACGTCATCCCGGCGACCGGGCTGCTTTCCCTCATTTTCCTGGCGTTGGTCCATACCCCCGTGCTGGATCCGTGGCGAATAAGTGTTGCAAGCCATATGGCCCGCTATCAGGACGGCAGAATAACTGCGGATCAAGTCAGCCTGTATATGCTCAGTAACGCTGGACGAAAGGGGCGGGAGGCGATGCTCACGCTGCAAAACGATCCGCAGTTTATCTCTAACCCAAAACGCCAGCGTGAAATAAATGGTCTTCTCTCCAGGAATGCTGGCGGAGCAGGTAAGATGACCGCCGCGATGCTGGAAAAACAGGTCCAGCTCGCACCGGGAATGGCTCATCCTGATAAGACATTTTGGCAAGCCATGCTCAGCAATCAGTATCGCTTCGAGAGCTGCGATAGCGCCCAGAGTAACTGTTTACTTATGCCGCTGGATCTTAACAGCGACGGCAAGCCGGAAGCCGTGCTATTTCAATTTACCGATCGCACGATCGTGGCTTACACACAAACTAACACGGGCTGGAGGATCGCCGGGGACGCGTGGAAAATGCCGGAGGCATTGACCAGAGGAGAACTTGACCGCGCATTAAGGCAGAGGAAAGTGAAATCTGTCGTGAAGCCCTGGGCGGATATTGAGATTTTTGGGGAGCGTGTCGATATGAGCTACGACAGTTACAATAATACGCAGTGGCGTTAGTGATTTTTCTTGCCGGGTGGCGCTACGCTTACCCGGCCTACAATTAGCAATCATATCAAAAAATTGCACAATTCATTGTAGGCCCGTGCGAGCATAGCGCCGCCGGGCATCAGGCTCAGAGCTTAGTGAACCTGCGGATCCGCCGGAGAGGCGTTATTGCGGATCTCCGCGATATCCATCGAATTAAACACGTAGTGCGTACCGCAGTAATCACAGTGCATATCGATCTCACCGTCTTCCGCCATGATGCTGTCGATCTCTTCATCCGGCAGCGTTTTCAGGGCGCCGGCACAACGCTCGCGAGAGCAGGTGCACTTAAATTCCACATCCTGCGGATCGTAAACCGTCACTTCTTCTTCGTGGTACAGACGCCACAGCACGTCGGTCGCCGACAGGGTGAACAGCTCTTCCGCTTTGATGGTTTCCGTCAGCGTTGCCAGATGCTCGAAATCATTGGTCTGCGCATCCTGCGCAGGCAGAACCTGAAGCAGCATACCACCGGCAGCAGGCTGACCATCCACTTCACCGGTGCGGATGAACAGACGGGTTGGCAGCTGTTCGGAACGCATGAAGTAATCTTCCAGGCAGGCGGCAAGCGTGTCGCCTTCCAGACCGACAACGCCCTGATAGCGCTCACCCTCTTCAGGCGAAATCGTGATAACCAGGTAGCCATTTCCGACCAGCGTTTTCAGATCCGCATTTTCAGGGATATCGCCCTGAACGCGCGCCACGCCGCGCATTTGCTGCTGGTTATTACCGTTGATCACCGCCAGCGACATCGGGCCATCACCCTGCAACTGAACGGTAATATCGCCAGCGAACTTCAGCGTGGCGGTCAGCAGGCTGGTGGCAACCAGCAGTTCGCCCAACAGGGTTTTCACCGGCAGCGGGTAGTTGTGGTTTTCCAGAATCTGTTTCCAGGTTTCGGATACGGTGACCAGCTCGCCGCGCACGGCGAATTGTTCAAACAGATAGCGGTGTAATTGGTCGTGTTGGGCCATTTTCATCTCTCGTGCAGGTGAGGGTTACTCGCTCTCACCGTGTTTAAATTTCATCAGATCGCGGCGCTCTTTTTTATCCGGTCGCCGGTCCGGGTGAGGCATAGTTAGCGCGTTCATTTTGCGCGCCAGCGCGGTTTTCTCGCGCTTCTCTATGCTTTCGGCCGTCTCTTCATACAGCAAAACGGCTTCGGTTGCGGGCCGCCGTTGTTCGGTAATGGCTTTCACCACCACCGTTTTCTCATCGTTGCCCTGGCGAAGCGTTAACGTGGCATTCAGTTCAACCAGCTTGCTCGGTTTGCTGCGCTGACCGTTGTAATGCACCTTTCCGCCGTCAACCATTTCACGGGCAAGGGCGCGCGTTTTGTAAAAACGGGCGGCCCACAGCCATTTATCCAGTCTTACCCCATCAGAGGGTTTTTCTTTCATGGCGTCTCCTTCACGGTGAGTGAGGGGATCATCCGGCGATAGTCGTTCAGCCCCGGATGTCGCAGATAGCTTTTTTCAGCCAGGCCGGAATCCGGATTGGTCACGCCCAGACAATAGTGAATGCCAAAAGCGGCCGCAGAATCCAGAATCGGCTCGCTGTCGTCAATAAACAGCGTGCGTTCCGGCTGTAAACCGGTTTCTTCTACCACGGCATGCCACAACCGCTGATCCTCTTTCGGATAACCAAATGTGTGGGTGGAAAGCAATAAATCAAGGTGTGAAGCAAGCCCGGTATGCTCCAGCTTCACGGCCAGGTTATGGGGATGCGCATTTGTCAGCAAAATACGGCGCTTACCGCAGGCTTTCAGCGCGTCCAGGAACGGGACCGTATCTTCGCGCAGTACGGCGCGTGCGCCCTGGGCGGTGGTCATGGCACAAATATCCAAACCGAGTCGCTCGCTCCAGTAGTCAAGACAGTACCAGTTTAGCGTATGCTGCACCGCGCTATATTGCGAACGAATGAATTCCTGCGCTTCTGCCGGGGAGATCCCCTGCTGTTCACCGTAAGTTTCCGGGACCAGCTTTTGCCAGAAATAGTTATCAAAGGCGAGATCAAGCAGCGTGCCGTCCATATCAAGCAGGACGGTATCGACCGCCTGCCAGTCGATATCAAGATGCATAAGGGGGAACTCCAGCCAGAAGAAACGTGCGCGACAGGGTAGCACAACTTGTCGCGCAGGGACGTTATCCGATCAGGCTCTCAGAAGAGGAGATCAGTTTCGGGTTAAGGCAATTTTCGTAGTAGGCCTGGATTTCTGCCAGCCGCGTGCGGGAACGCTGATAGCGGCGTACGGCCTGATAACCGTTCCAGACGATGCACGCCAGCATCGCAATCAGCAGCAGGGATGTCCCTATATAGCGCCACAGGCCAGCGCTATCCGGCATACGGTGCAGGCCAATATGACGCGTGCCGTTGGCGTCGGTGAAGAGGGTGGTGACGATCCCTTCCGCGCTGAATGGCGTCTGCATCAGCATCTGCGCCAGACGCTGGAATTCGCTCCACTGCTCCTGGGCAGGATAGTCATACAGCGAAACCTGCGGATAAGGTTGATCCACCAGGTCGCTGCCTTCATCGCTGGCAATCACAAAACCGCCCGGCGCCGGGCTGTTAAGCGCCTGGGCGGCACGGGTGGTTTCACGCATCACGAAGGGGGCGGTAGAGGTCGCCACCAGATTATCCAGCGACTCGGCGCTGACCGGACGCAGAAGCACGTTCACACCGTCCAGGCGTCCCGCTTCGGCGCGTTTCACCAGCGCGTCCCAGTCTTTGCTGTTGCCGAGGTTGACCAGCGCGTTCTTCAGCCGGATACAGTCATCCTGGGCGGAACAGAGATCCTCTGTTTTCAGGACGATTTCGCCAAAGTCATCCAGCAGCACCATACCCGACTTCTGAATAGCCGAACGCAGGGCAGGGCTGACGCGAGAATCATCATCCGGTTTTGGATGGAGCTGGCGATTAATCGTCTGGGTGAGCGCAGTGGCCTTATTGACCACATCCGATTCCGGCAGCGGCAGCGGAGAGGCGTCATTCCAGATGATCTGAGAGCAGTCGAACGGCGCGAACGGCGAGTTCTGGCGCGTGTTCCAGGCACCCGGTGAGTGGATATTACACATCCCGGTGCCTTTGAGGCGCAACGTATCCCCCACGCGTACACCCGCTTCTTCGAGCTGCTGTACGCTGGTGGCTTCCACGGTTTGCGCCCCTTTAATCCATGACAGGGTAAATTTAATTGGCATATCCAGCGGCACGAAAAGCAGCAGCATGAGGAAGATTAACGCGGCGCCACCGGCAATCACCGCGCTGCGAAGCCAGTGCTGAAGCGGGAAGTTTTTTACTTCGTCGTGCAGGGATAAGTAACGTCCCTGGCGTACAACGTGGCGGTCGAGATAGATATCAATATCCGTTTTGTGGCCCAGGTCCTGCGCAATCCACGGCTGCCAGTGGCGTGGATAGATAAGATCGATGATCCCGAGCGAGATATTGTTGATATGTTCCTGATCGTTCTCACCGAACAGTCCCCAGCGTTTTGGGGTTCCGCGCAGGCAGTGAATTTCGCGTAATGACGTTTTTGCCGGCGGGGCAAATATGCCCCACAGCCCGGCGGCCAGAAGCAGTACTGCGCCACCCGCGAGCCACGGAACAAACACGTCCGGCGTCAGCAGGCAGATGAAAAAGAGCAGGAACGAGGCGACAATCAGCACCGCTTCGCGAATGCCATCCGGGCGGCTCAGGACGTACTCTTCATGCGTTTCCTGGCGGATGTTGAGCAGTTCAATCTGCTCTGTCTCTTCACCACGAATAGAGGCCTGCGTTCCGCTCGCGCGTTCCAGCGCAAAGCGTGGCGCTTCCTGAACATATTCGCTCAGAGTATGACCATTGAGGGAGATAACCAGCGGCAGCGTATCGGTATGGATGAGCTCGACGCTGTTTTCGTCGTTAATATACTGTTCCCAGAAGGGAGGCAGGTGTACTTCAACAGAGTCGAGATAGTAACGCCATTTGTTGGGATCGTCGGTTGTGATGCCGTAGCGGGTAATGGAGCGCGTCACGCACAGAACGGTGTCGCTTTGGGCGTTTAGGTTGAGCGATACGGGGGCGGCGCTGGCGCCGGTAGGGCCAGGCGAAAGCCGGGATCGGTTCAGCGTGTCGAGATACTGCTCAACGGTGCTGCGTTCCTCTGGCGAAAGCTTGCGCGTGTTTGCTCCGGCGAACGCGTTTAAAAAGGGCAGCCGATAACGGCGATGTACGCGGCGCCTGAATACCCACACCGCAATCGACGCGCAGGCCAGCACAGCAGCGAGAAAAATCAAAATGGTGCTCATGCTTTCCCCATCTTACTTATCTTCTTACAGGTGTTGTCAGTCGCACCTTTTGTACAATGAATGAGATTCTGTGGTCGGCTATCGGCAAGTATGGAGTCTAACTTGAGCATGTTGACGCGCATCCCAGTGACCGGTAATGATAACAAAGCCTGTTCCGGCGCGATATCAGCAAATTCCTGGAAACATTTCAACCTCTTGACATTTGTTTTGAAATGAGAATCGCATTCAATTACGTTGCATAAATGTAAATAAAGAGCAATTGACATTGCCGAAACCGTGCGGCGTATCGCACAATAAAGCCAGTTCACCCAGCAAAGACCCGTCAAGATGACCAAACCCTTACAAAAGCCCACCATTCTGAATGTTGAAACCGTCGCGAAATCGCGTCTGTTTAATGTCGAAAGCGTGGATCTGGAGTTCAGCAACGGTGTGCGTCGTGTTTATGAGCGTATGCGCCCCTCCTCGCGTGAAGCGGTGATGATAGTGCCTATCGTCGACGAGCACCTGATCCTCATTCGTGAATACGCCGTGGGCACTGAATCCTACGAGCTGGGCTTCTCCAAAGGACTGATCGATCCGGGCGAAACGGTGTTTGAAGCGGCAAACCGGGAGCTGAAAGAAGAGGTCGGTTTTGGCGCGAAAGAGCTGACGTTCCTGAAAAAGCTGAGCATGGCGCCGTCCTATTTCTCCAGCAAAATGAACATCGTTGTCGCGGAAGGTCTCTATCCTGAATCGCTGGAAGGAGACGAGCCGGAACCGCTGCCGCAGGTTCGCTGGCCGCTGGCTCATCTGATGGATTTGCTGGAAGATCCTGACTTTAACGAGGCACGCAACGTGAGCGCACTGTTCCTGGTACGAGAGTGGCTGAAGGGGCAGGGTCGTTTGTAGCGCCACCATTAAAAACGGCAACCGAAGGTTGCCGTTTTGCATTGATGTTGTAGGCCGGGTCAGGCGTAGTCGCCACCCGGCTTTTTAGTTGGCGTCAGAACAGTTCGTGCGTCTCGCCGTTATCAATGATCTCTGTACCCACCTCATGCACCGCCTGCGTGGTTGGCTGCGTACCCTCGATGAAATACTCGGCACGGCTATTACCGCCATTCGCGAGCTGTCCAGTGCTGCGGTCAATATTGATCGTGACAATGCCCGGCGGAGGCGTTAGCGGCTGCTCCGGCACGCCCTCGAGAGCGGCCTTCATGTAAGCATCCCAGGCCGGTTGCGCACTCTTAGCCCCACCCTCGTAACCGGAAATCTGATCTTTAATCGCGCCAGAAGCGGTTGTGCGCCCCAGAGTGCGGCGGTGATCGTCAAAACCAATCCAGACCGAGGTGACAACGCCCGGGCCATAACCTGAGAACCAGGCATCTTTTGAACTGTTGGTTGTCCCGGTTTTGCCGCCGATGTCGTGGCGCTGCAAATCGCGGCCCGCTCGCCAGCCGGTGCCTTGCCAGCCCGGTTCGCCAAAGATGTTGGTGTTCAGTGCGCTCTTAATCAGGAACGACAGCGGCGTGCTGATCACGTGCGGGGCGTACTCCTGCGCGCCACTCTGGGCGACCAGCGCCTGATTGGCCTGTTCCAGCTGAGGCTGCGGCACCGCCAGATTCTGACGTTCCTGAGAGATCGCCACATCTTCCATATCCTTGTTTTCCAGGACATTGGATTTTGGCGTGTCGCCGTAAATCACCGGAATATCGCATTCAGGGCAGGCAATTTTCGGTTTCGCTTCAAACAGTACGCCGCCCTGATCGTTCTCGATTTTGCTGATGAAATACGGATCGACCAGGAATCCCCCGTTCGCCATCACCGAGTAGCCACGCGCGACCTGGAGCGGTGTAAAGGACGCGGAGCCGAGCGCCAGAGATTCGGTATGAACAATGTTTTGCGCCGGGAAGCCGAAGCGTTGCAGATACTCTGCCGCATAATCAACGCCCATCGCACGCATCGCGCGAACCATGACCACGTTCTTCGACTGGCCAAGGCCCTGACGCAGACGGATAGGGCCAGCGTATTGCGCCGGAGAGTTCTTCGGCTGCCAGTCAGAGCCCGCACCGGCATCCCAGCGGGAAATTGGCACGTCGTTGAGAATGCTGGCGAGCGTCAGCCCCTTATCCATCGCCGCGGTATACAGGAACGGTTTGATGTTCGAACCAACCTGACGCAGTGCCTGGGTCGCGCGGTTAAATTTGCTCTGGTTGAAATCGAACCCGCCAACCAGCGCCATCACGGCACCGTTCTGCGGATTGATGGAGACCAGCGCAGAGTTGACGTCCGGCACCTGCGCCAGCCACCAGGCATCACCGACCTGACGGACCCAGATTTGTTGTCCGGTTTGTACCACATCGGTCACTTTACGTGGCGTCGGGCCCTGAAGAGTGTCAGAGCGGTACGGACGCGCCCAGCGGACACCCTCCATGCGCAGCGAAACGGATGTGCCATCGGCCATCATCGCCACCGCTTCCTGTGGATCGGCCTGGGTGACGACCGCCGGACGCAGCGGGCCATAGGTCGGCAGCGCTTTCAGGGAATCAGTGATTTTTTTACTGTCCCATGCGCCTTCCCCCACTTTCCACAGCACGTTGGACGGGCCGCGATAGCCGTGACGCATATCGTAATCCATCACGTTATTACGCACCGCCTGCTGGGCAGCCTGCTGCACTTTGCGGGTCACGGTGGTATAGACGCGATAACCATCTTCATACGCTTTATCACCGTAGCGACTCACCATCTCCTGGCGAACCATTTCAGTGAGATACGGTGCAGAGAAGGCGATTTCCGGCGCATGGTAATTGGCGTCAATAACGTCGCTGCGCGCCTTATCGTACTCAGACTGACTGATGTAGCCTTCGCTCAACATACGCGACAGCACCACGTTACGGCGCGCGGTGGCGCGGTCCTGCGAGTAGAGCGGGTTAAACGTGGATGGCGCTTTTGGCAGGCCGGCAATGGTCGCCATTTCGCTCAGCGTGAGCTGATCGATCGGCTTACCAAAATAGACCTGAGCCGCAGCCCCTACGCCATAGGCGCGGTAGCCCAGATAGATCTTGTTGAGGTAAAGCTCAAGGATCTCGTCTTTGCTCAGCAGTTGCTCAATGCGGATCGCGAGGAACACCTCTTTGATCTTACGCATCAGCGTCTTTTCCGGGCTGAGGAAGAAGTTACGCGCCAGCTGCTGGGTAATGGTACTTGCCCCCTGAGAGGCATGACCGGAGAACAGCGCCACGCTTGCCGCACGGAAAATACCGACCGGATCGACACCGTGGTGCTCGTAAAAACGGCTGTCCTCGGTGGCGATAAAAGCCTTCACCATCACGGGTGGAATTTGATTTAAGGTCAGTGGGATACGACGTTTCTCGCCGTATTGCGCCATCAGTTCACCATCGGCGCTATAGACCTGCATAGGGATCTGAAGCCGCACATCACGAAGCGTGGCGACATCAGGGAGTTGCGGCTCGACATATTTGTACAAACCAATAATCGAGCCTGCTCCCAGCAGAATGCAACAGACTGCAAGGATCAATAAATACTTTACGAACTTCACCGGAGATTTCCCATTTGGTTTAGCCTGGGCAGTTTCTAAACAATCGCGCGGTAGTATAAAGGCAAGCCTGATTCATTGATATAGCCGTCACTCCGACGGGCGATAAGGAGATCGTGAAGCATGGCTTTTAAAACGTGGCAAACAGGTGTTCATATTCAACAGGATAAGGTGGTTGCGTTAGCGCTGACCAGAGAGCGGGCCGGATGGCGTTTACGGCGCTGGTGGGCGGTGCCGCTGTCGGACGGCGTTATCGGGGAAGGCAAAATACTTAAGCCAGAAGAGCTGGTTAACGCATTACGTGGCTGGCGGAAAACATTGCCGCACTCGCATCGGGTATTCCTCTCATTTCCGGCAACGCGCGTTCTGCAACGCGCGTTGCCCCGTCCATCCGTTACCTTGCGTGACAGCGAACAGCTCACCTGGGTAGGCGCCGCATTAGCGCGTGAGCTGGAGATGCCCGCCGATACGCTCTGCTTTGACTACGCGCAGGATACGTTCAGCAACACTTTTCAGGTTACCGCAGCGCAAAACAGAGAGGTCGATACCCTGTTGACGCTGGCGAACGCGCTGCGTTTGCGTCTGGCAGCAATCGCCCCGGATGCCGGCGCGCTGGCTAATCTTCTCTCTGCTGTTGCCCCCGCCCGGTGCGTCGCCTGGAGAGATCAACACCAGTGGCTATGGGCGATGCGTCACCAGTGGGGGCGGCGCTACACCACAGAAGCGGCGACGGTGAATGAACTGGCGGCGCTGCTTGCGCTTTCTTCTTCTGATATCGCCGTGTTTGATGCTGCCCGCGATCCCTGGGAAGCGGTGACGCTGTGCCAGCCGCCGCTGCCGGAATGCGGTGCTGATTACACCGTCGCCCTGGCGCTGGCCATGAGCGAGGCGCCGTAATGAGCATGCCCAATCTTTTACCCTGGCGTCGGCAGCAACGTAATCAGCGCCTGCGTTTCTGGGGGCTGCTGTTTGCCGCCTCATTGCTGGTGATGCTGGCGGGTGGTTTCAGTCTGCGGGCGACGCAGTCTCTCGCGTTACAGGCGTTGCAGAGCGAACTGGCGGGGACTCGGGCGGTGCAGAAAGTATTGAGAGCCCGTCAGCCGCAGTCAGCGGGGCTGAAAACCCCTTCGCCGCCGTCTGATCCGGCCTGGCAACCCGCGCTGGAATCGCTTGCCAGCGCAATGCCCCGGCAGGCGTGGCTGACGGCGCTGCGTTATCAGCCACCCTCGCTGACCCTGACCGGCTATACCACTTCACTGCCAGCGCTCGCAGCCATGACCGATGCGCTGAAAAGGGTGACGGGATTTAACCCCGGACCGGCAGGCGAACTGCAACAGGATAGCCTGGGGCGATGGATGTTCTCTTTTAAACTGCATAGCCGGAGGTAGCCGGTGGGTATCTGGTATCAACGCTGGGCTGATGCACGTCCTTCCCGGCGCGTCCTTTGCTGGTTGATCGCGTCGGGGCTTGTTGCGTGGGCAATTTGGGGACTGCTGCTCAGGCCCGCTGCTCTGCGTTACGCCGATGTTCAGGCGCAGGCCATCAGTGCGAAGCGAATCAACGCCTCGCTGTGGCCAGAGGCCGGACGGCAAGCAGTGTTTACGCAAGTGACGCCCTCGCGGCCCTTTTCTCCCCTGGCATTTCAGCGTGAGGACGCAAGGCTGGTGTACTGGAAGCCGCAGCAGAGTGGGGGAGAGCTGGCGCTGGATGCCTCATGGGGCGCGGTTCCGGCGCTCTTTTCCCGGCTGGCGCTTGAGAACGTGCGGGTGAGTGCGTTTTCCATCATCCCACAGGGCAAACAGTTACGCCTCAGCCTGCAACTGGAGATCGGTCATGCGCAGTAAAGCCCGTTTAGTCATCCTGCTTTCTCCGCTTTTCCTGACCGGGATGCGGGATCCCTTCTCTGTGCCGGAAGAGCGTTGCGCAGCCGGGCAGCTCAGCCAGTGGCGGTATCAGGGGATAGTCAGCGGCAGCAGGGATATCGGCCTTATGCAGGACGGGCAGAAACGCTGGCACCGGGTAAAAACGCAGATGCGGTTACCGACAGGCTGGCGGGTGAGCGCGATAGATAGACAACAACTGACCGTTGATGTCGGCGATATGTGCGAGCCGAAGCGATGGACATGGCAACGAGAAGGAACGAAAAAAAGTGAAGATAAGGATAGGGCTGTTACTGGCGGTACTCAGCCAGCCCCTGTGGGCCGCGACGCCAAAACCGGTCACCCTGCTGGTGGATGATGTCCCGGTGGTGCAAATATTACAGGCGCTGGTAGCGCAGGAGGATCGCAATCTGGTGGTGTCGCCGGATGTCAGCGGTTCGCTTTCGCTGAATTTAACGCGGGTGCCCTGGAGGCAGGCGCTTCAGACGGTAGTGAACAGCGCCGGGCTGGTATTGCGGGAAGAGGGCGGCATTTTTTATGTGCATACGGCGGCCTGGCAACGGGAGCAACAGACGCGTAAAGAGCAGGAGCGGGCCCAGCGTCTGCTCGACGCCCCGCTGCACTCTCACAGCATTCCGTTTGCTTATGCGGATGCGGGCGAATTGCAAAAAGCGGCGGAAAAGCTCTTAAGCCCGAAAGGCAGTCTCTCCGTCGACAAGCGCACCAACCGTTTCCTGGTCAGGGATAACCAGACGGTGGTGGATATGCTCCAGCGCTGGGCTGTGCAGATGGATCTGCCCGTCGAGCAGGTGGAACTGGCGGCGCAGATTGTGACCATCAGTGAAAAAAGCCTGCGTGAACTGGGGGTGAAATGGAACCTCGCTGACGCAACGGAGGCCAGTAAAGTGGGTCAGGTCACGACGCTGGGTGCGGACCTGTCGGTGGCCAGTGCGACCACCCACGCAGGGTTTAACATCGGGCGCATCAACGGCAGGATGCTGGATCTTGAGTTGTCGGCGCTTGAGCAAAAGCAGCAGGTGGATATCATCGCCAGCCCGCGGCTGCTGGCATCGCACATGCAGCCGGCCAGCATCAAGCAGGGCAGCGAAATTCCGTATCAGGTTTCCAGCGGCGAGAGCGGGGCGACATCCGTTGAATTTAAAGAAGCGGTATTAGGCATGGAGGTCACGCCGGTGGTTCTGCCGGGTGGTCGTGTGCGCCTGAAATTGCATATCAGTGAAAATATGCCCGGCCAGGTGCTGCAACAGGCAGACGGCGAAACGCTGGCGATCGATAAGCAGGAGATCGAAACGCAGGTTGAGGTAAAAAGTGGGGAAACGCTCGCGCTGGGCGGGATCTTTTCGCAAAAGAATAAAACCGGACGCGACAGCGTGCCCGTGCTGGGCAACATTCCGTGGCTGGGTCAGCTGTTCCGCCATGACGGAAAAGATAACGAACGGCGCGAGTTAGTGGTGTTTATCACGCCACGTCTGGTCAGTATTCAGTAATGGGTAACGATCCCCGCAATGATTTTGCATTCAGTTTGTTGCAGATGTTTGACGTGGGGCATGAATTAGCATACAAGGAGTACCGATTTGAGTTGGACTTACGTCTTATTTCCTTATGCGCCGGGAACGGTGATTTAATCAGTTGCCAAACAAGCCGGAGTATTGAGATAATTTTTCGTCTGACTCTCGCTCTATTGCAAATGAGGTTTCAGTTCATGTCCTGCTACGCCGGGTGTCTGCGCAGCGGGGATTACCATTAACGAATAGTCTTAGTAGTACCGAAAAAATGGCAGAGAAACGCAATATCTTTCTGGTTGGGCCTATGGGTGCCGGCAAAAGCACTATTGGGCGTCAGTTAGCTCAACAACTCAATATGGAATTTTACGATTCTGATCAAGAGATTGAGAAACGAACCGGAGCGGATGTGGGCTGGGTCTTCGACGTAGAAGGCGAAGAAGGTTTCCGTGACCGAGAAGAAAAAGTGATCAACGAACTCACGGAAAAACAGGGCATTGTGCTGGCAACTGGCGGCGGCTCTGTAAAATCTCGCGAAACCCGCAACCGTCTCTCCGCCCGTGGCGTAGTGGTCTATCTTGAGACGACCATCGAAAAACAGCTGGCACGCACGCAGCGTGATAAAAAGCGCCCGTTGTTGCAGGTTGAAACACCGCCACGTGAAGTTCTGGAAGCTTTGGCCGATGAACGCAATCCTCTGTACGAAGAGATTGCTGATGTGACCATTCGTACTGACGATCAAAGCGCTAAAGTGGTTGCAAACCAGATTATTCATATGCTGGAAAGCAACTGATTCTGGCTTTATATACACTCGCCTGCGGGTAAAAGCATTTAAGGTGGATGTCGCGTCATGGAGAGGATTACAGTTACTCTAGGGGAACGTAGTTACCCTATCACCATCGCGGCTGGTTTGTTTAACGACCCAGCTTCCTTCTTACCACTGAAAGCGGGTGATCAGGCGATGCTGGTCACCAACGAGACGCTGGCTCCGCTTTATCTCGACCGTGTACGTCACCTGCTTGAGCAGGCGGGCGTGAAGGTCGACAGTGTGATTCTGCCCGATGGCGAGCAGTACAAAAGCCTGACGGTACTGGATACCGTCTTTACCGCACTTCTGCAAAAACCGCACGGTCGTGATACAACACTGCTTGCCCTGGGCGGCGGCGTTGTGGGCGATCTGACCGGTTTTGCAGCCGCCAGCTACCAGCGCGGCGTGCGCTTTATTCAAATTCCAACCACGTTGCTCTCACAGGTCGATTCTTCTGTGGGCGGTAAAACGGCGGTTAACCATCCGCTCGGCAAAAATATGATTGGCGCGTTCTACCAGCCTGCCTCGGTGGTGGTGGATCTCGACTGTCTGAAAACCTTGCCAGCGCGCGAACTGGCGTCCGGCCTTGCAGAAGTGATCAAATACGGCATTATTCTTGACGGGGAGTTCTTCACCTGGCTGGAAGAGAATATGGATGCGCTGCTGCGCCTCGACGGGCAGGCAATGGCCTACTGTATTCGCCGTTGTTGTGAGCTGAAAGCAGAAGTCGTTGCCGCAGATGAGCGTGAAACCGGCTTACGTGCTTTACTGAATCTGGGGCATACGTTTGGTCATGCGATCGAAGCCGAAATGGGCTACGGTAACTGGCTTCACGGTGAAGCTGTCGCTGCCGGAATGGTTATGGCGGCGCGTGCCTCTGAACGTCTGGGGCAGTTCAGGCCGGAAGAGACAGCACGTATCATCGCGTTGCTTAAACGTGCTGGCTTGCCGGTAAGTGGTCCGCAGGAAATGTCTGCGCAGGCGTACCTTCCCCACATGATGCGCGATAAAAAAGTATTAGCAGGTGAGATGCGTCTGGTACTCCCGCTTGCAATAGGGAAAAGTGAAGTGCGCGGCGGAGTGCCGCACGAAGTCGTACTTGGCGCTATTGCTGATTGTCAGCAAGCGTAACAACTAGAAAGGTCAGACCGCTGTAACAGGTGGTCGTTTTAGCTTCAGGTTAATGCAGAGTCGTTGGCAGAAGCCTTTGAGTGGGGTGTTAAATGGATGAATTCAAACCAGAAGACGAGCTGAAACCCGATCCCAGCGATCGTCGTACTGGTCGTTCTCGTCAATCTTCAGAACGTGATAACGAGCCGCAGATCAACTTTGACGATGTCGATCTGGATGCAGACGATCGTCGCCCTTCGCGTAGCCGCAACGCGCGCAATGAGCGTGAAGACGAGGAGTTTGAATCCGAAGAAGAGTTAATGGATGAACAGCCTGTTGAACGTCGACCGCGCAAGCGTAAAAAAGCGGTAGCGGCAAAACCGGCCTCCCGTCAGTACATCATGATGGGCCTTGGCGTTCTGGTGCTGGTATTGCTGATTGTCGGCATTGGTTCCGCGCTAAAAGCCCCTTCTACCCATTCTACCGAGCAGACCGCGTCTGCCGAGAAGAGCATCGACCTGTCTGGTAACGATGCGAGCAACCAGGCGAATGGCGCTCAGCCTGCGCCGGGCACCACTTCCGCAGAGCAGACCGCAGGCAACACCAGCGCCGGTCAGGATATCTCTCTGCCGCCTGTCTCTTCTACCCCGACTCAGGGCCAGGCGCCAGCTACGCCTGAAGGCCAGCAGCGTGTTGAGGTTCAGGGCGATCTGAACAACGCGCTGATGCAGCCGCAGAATCAGGAACAGGTTAACGCTGCCGTGGTGAACTCCACGCTGCCAACTGAACCAGCCACCGTTGCGCCAGTTCATGGCAGCAATGCCCAGCAGCAGACGGCGGCAACGGAAACCAAACCGCGCCAGACGCAGACTGCACCACGCCAGGAGCGTAAGCAGGCTGTGATTGAGCCGAAGCGTGAGACGAAACCACAGGCCGTGGCAAAAGCGCCAGAAACGAAAGCGCCAGCGCAGACAAAACCTGCGGTGAGCCAGCCGGTTAAAGCGCCAACGCCAGCAGCAACCGCTGCTCCGAAAGCGACGGCGACCACAGCGGCGCCTGCTGCAACAACACCTGCGGCTCCCGCAGCCAAAACGGGCGCTTCGCCAGGTAAAACGACGGGCAACGTGGGTTCTTTGCAGTCGGCCTCTTCCAGCAACTACACCCTTCAGCTGAGCAGTTCGTCTAACTATGACAACCTCAACGCCTGGGCGAAGAAATCGAATCTGAAAAACTACGTGGTTTATCAGACGACCCGTAACGGTCAACCGTGGTATGTGCTGGTGAGTGGTATTTATGCTTCCAAAGATGAAGCAAAACGTGCCGTTTCCACGCTGCCAGCCGACGTGCAGGCGAAAAACCCGTGGGCGAAGCCGATTCATCAGGTGCAGGCCGATCTGAAGTAATGTTTAAAGCGCAGGATGCTGTCGGAGCTTTCTCCACAGCCGGAGAAGGTGTAATCAGTTAGTCAGCATGAAAAAAAATCGCGCTTTTCTGAAATGGGCAGGGGGGAAATACCCCCTGCTCGACGATATTAAAAAGCACCTGCCGAAAGGCGAGTGTCTTATCGAGCCCTTCGTGGGTGCTGGATCGGTGTTCCTGAATACCGATTTTTCTCGTTATATCCTGGCGGATATCAACAGCGACCTTATTAGCCTCTATAACATCGTCAAACTGCGTACCGATGAGTATGTGGAAGAGGCACGGAAGCTGTTTACGCCAGAGAACAACAACCCGGACGTCTACTATCAGTTCCGCGCTGAGTTTAATCAAAGCCAGGATCCGTTCCGTCGCGCGCTGTTGTTTCTTTATCTCAACCGCCATGGCTACAACGGTCTGTGCCGGTATAATCTGCGTGGCGAGTTTAACGTGCCGTTTGGCCGCTATAAGCGTCCCTATTTCCCGCAGGACGAGCTGTATCACTTTGCTGAAAAAGCGCAGAATGCCGAGTTCTACTGTCTCTCATATGAAAAGTGCATGGAACTGGCGGGCGTAAACTCGGTGGTCTACTGCGACCCGCCTTACGCGCCGCTGTCTGCCACGGCAAATTTCACCGCCTACCACACCAATAGCTTCAGCCCGGCCGAGCAGGCTCGTCTGGCTGAGATGGCGGAAAAGCTGGTCAGCAAAAGAATTCCGGTGTTAATTTCGAATCACGACACGCCTGATACGCGCGAATGGTACAAAGCCGCGAAGCATTTTCAGGTAAAAGTGCGGCGTAGCATTAGCAGCAACGGCGGCACACGTAAAAAGGTGGACGAACTTCTGGCGCTTTATCGACCCTGAGCCTTTGCCCGCCGGTAAACACATTTCAAGGAGATGCGGATGAAACAGTTTTTGATTGCCCCCTCAATTCTGTCGGCCGATTTTGCCCGCCTGGGTGAAGACACTGCCAAAGCTCTCGCGGCTGGCGCGGATGTCGTCCATTTCGACGTTATGGATAACCACTACGTTCCCAACCTGACCATCGGTCCGATGGTGCTTAAAGCGCTGCGTAACTACGGGATCACCGCGCCCATTGACGTGCATCTGATGGTGAAACCGGTTGACCGCATCGTACCCGATTTCGCCGCGGCGGGTGCCAGCATCATCACTTTCCACCCGGAAGCCTCCGAACACGTTGACCGCACGCTACAGCTGATCAAAGAGAACGGCTGTAAGGCGGGGCTGGTCTTTAACCCGGCGACCCCGCTGAGCTATCTCGACTACGTGATGGACAAGCTGGACGTGATCCTGCTGATGTCCGTCAACCCGGGCTTTGGTGGTCAGTCATTTATCCCTCAGACCCTCGACAAACTGCGTGAAGTGCGCCGCCGTATCGATGAGTCTGGCTATGATATTCGTCTGGAAGTGGACGGCGGCGTGAAGGTCAATAACATCGGTGAGATTGCGGCGGCAGGGGCGGATATGTTCGTCGCAGGCTCCGCCATCTTCGATCAACCGGATTACAAAAAAGTCATTGATGAAATGCGCCGTGAACTGGCGAAGGTAAGTCATGGATAAATTGCAGGCTATTCGGGGTGTAGCATTTGACCTCGACGGCACGCTGGTCGACAGCGCGCCAGGATTAACCAGCGCCGTCGATCAGGCGCTGTATGCCCTTGAACTCCCCGTTGCAGGCGAAGAGCGCGTCGTGACGTGGATTGGTAACGGTGCAGACGTGCTGATGGAGCGCGCGCTGACCTGGGCTCGTCAGGAGCGTGCCTCTCAGCGTTCCGCGCAAGGTAAACCGAGTGTTGACCACGCGGATATTCCCCAGGATGAGCAGCAGCGTATTCTGCGCAAACTGTTCGACCGTTTCTACGAAGAGACCGTCGAAGAGGGCAGCTTCCTGTTCCCGGATGTCGCTGAAACGCTGAGCGCGCTACATGCTAAAGGCATCCCGCTGGGGCTGGTGACTAACAAGCCGACACCGTTCGTTGCGCCTCTGCTGGAAGCGCTGAATATCGCGAAATACTTCTCCGTAATTGTGGGCGGCGATGACGTACAGAATAAAAAGCCGCATCCGGAACCGCTATTGCTGGTGGCAGGAAAATTATCCTTAGCACCTGCGGAGCTGCTCTTTGTCGGGGATTCCCGCAATGATATTCTGGCTGCCAGAGCGGCAGGTTGCCCGTCGGTTGGGTTGACCTACGGCTACAACTACGGTGAAGCCATTACGCTGAGTGAGCCGGACGTTGTGTTCGACCACTTCAAAGATTTGTTGCCCGCACTCGGGCTCTCGCACAGTGAACATCAGGAATTGAATAATGACTAAGCCCATCGTTTTTAGTGGCGCACAGCCTTCAGGTGAACTGACCATTGGTAACTACATGGGTGCGTTACGTCAGTGGGTGAGCATGCAGGATGACTACCACTGCATTTACTGCATCGTGGATTTGCATGCTATCACCGCGCGTCAGGATCCCGAGAAGCTGCGCAAGGCGACGCTCGATACGCTGGCGCTGTACCTGGCGTGCGGTATCGATCCAGAGAAGAGCACCATTTTCGTTCAGTCTCACGTACCAGAGCACGCGCAGCTGGGCTGGGCGCTGAACTGCTACACCTATTTCGGCGAGCTGAGCCGCATGACCCAGTTCAAGGATAAGTCTGCGCGCTACTCTGAGAACATCAACGCCGGTCTGTTTGACTATCCGGTGCTGATGGCGGCCGACATTCTGCTGTACCAGACCAACCAGGTGCCGGTGGGTGAAGACCAGAAGCAGCACCTGGAGCTGAGCCGCGATATTGCCCAGCGCTTCAATGCGCTTTACGGCGACGTGTTCAAAGTGCCTGAGCCGTTTATTCCGAAATCCGGCGCGCGCGTGATGTCCCTGCTGGAGCCGACCAAAAAGATGTCCAAGTCTGACGATAACCGCAACAACGTTATCGGCCTGCTGGAAGATCCGAAATCGGTGGTGAAAAAGCTCAAGCGTGCGGTGACCGACTCCGATGAGCCGCCAGTGGTGCGCTACGACGTGCAGAACAAAGCGGGCGTATCCAACCTGCTGGACATTCTCTCCGGTGTGACCGGACAGAGCATCCCTGAGCTGGAAAAACACTTTGAAGGCAAGATGTACGGCCACCTGAAAGGCGAAGTGGCAGACGCCGTTTCCGGCATGCTGACCGAGTTGCAGGAGCGCTATCACCGTTACCGTAACGACGAAGCGTTCCTGCAAAAAGTGATGAAAGAGGGCGCAGAAAAAGCCAGCGCGCGCGCCTCCGAAACCCTGAAAGCGGTGTACGAGGCGATTGGGTTTGTGGCGAAACCTTAAGCCGCCACCCGACAAATACGGACTCAATAAAAAAACCGGGACATCCCCGGTTTTTTTACGCCTGAAAAACGCTTACTGCTGTGCCGCCGGGCCGCAACCGCCGATGATCTTCGAAATGGAGATCGCCGGATGCAGCAGGTAATCGTAGCTGCAATTATTTTTAGTATTTTGAACGTGACCGGTGCAGGCCGTCAGAGTTGATAACAGGCCGACCAGAACGGCAGCTTTTGCCAGTTTGAACATACGCATTCCTTGTCTAAAAATCTAAAATTGGATGTAACACGAGGGAATAAATGGAAAAGTTCCATTACGCGGGCGGTATGTTATCGATTGAGGTAAGAAGGGAGTAGTCCGCTTCAAGACTACTCCCGGGAGAGAGATTGTGCGTTAGTGGCTGGAGAACCAGTTCAGTTTTTCACGCAGTGCTACCACGCGGCCCACCACGATCAGCGCCGGGCTTTCAACCTGCTGCGCCAGCTCACCCAGCTGCGTCAGCACGCCATCGACCACGCGCTGCGTAATGGCGGTACCGTTTTCTACCAGCGCGACCGGCATATCTGCTTCCATGCCGTGCTCCAGCAGTTTCGCCTGAATCGTGGCTGCCTGATTTAGCCCCATGTAGAAGACCAGCGTCTGCTTTTCAGCGGCCAGATTATGCCAGTCCAGCTCGCTGCCGGTTTTCAGGTGGCCCGTCACCAGGCGCACGCTCTGGGCATAGTCGCGATGGGTTAACGGAATGCCGGAATAGGCAGAACAGCCGGATGCCGCCGTAATACCCGGCACCACGGAGAATGGAATGCCCGCGTTGCAGAGAGTTTCCAGCTCCTCGCCGCCGCGACCAAAGATAAAGGGATCGCCCCCTTTCAGACGCACCACACGCTTACCTTTCTGCGCTTCCCGCAGCAGGATCTGGTTGATCTCCTCCTGCGGTACGCAGTGATAACCTGCCCGTTTGCCGACGAACACGCGGTCAGCATCGCGGCGTACCAGATTCATGATGTCATCAGAGACCAGACGGTCATACACCACGATGTCCGCCTGCTGGATCTGCTGGAGACCCTTCAGCGTCAGCAAGCCCGCATCGCCGGGACCTGCGCCCACCAGTACCACTTCACCGCGATGATCCAGCGGCTCGCTCAGGAGCTGTTCGGTCGTCTCTTCAACGGCTTTGGTGTCCTGATTGGCCAGCGACTGCGCCAGCCTGTCATTGACAAAGAACTTTTCCCAGAAGCGACGGCGTTCGCCCACGGTTGCGAAGGTTTGCTTCACGCGGGAACGCAGCAGCCCGGCGTATTGGGCAATCTGGCCAAGATGCTGCGGCAGCACGGCTTCCAGTTTTTCCCGCAGCAGACGAGCAAGAACGGGCGAGCGCCCGCCGGACGACACCGCAATCATCAGCGGTGAACGGTCAATAATCGACGGCATGATAAAGCTCGCCTCTTTCGGCGCATCCACCACGTTACAGAAGATGCGGCGCGCTTCGCAGGCGTCGCTGACGCGCTGGTTAACGTCATCGTTATCCGTTGCGGCGATGGTCAGCCAGCAGGTATCCAGCAGGGATTCATCAAATTCGCCCTGCACCTGGGTGAGCATCCCTTCCTGCGCCCAGACGTCAAACTGTGGGGCGAAGGTGAGGGCGTTAACGGTCAGTCGGGCGCCCGCCTCTAACAGCAGGCGCGCCTTGCGTTCAGCCACATCGCCGCCGCCCACGAGCAGGCAGTCGCGGTTGCGTAATTGACAAAAAATCGGCAGGTGATCCACGACGTTACCTCACAGCATTCATGGCGGGGGAAGAATTGACGTCAGGATAACAGCAGGAATCGTACAGAACATACGGTTTTTCCTGCCGTTACCCATAAGGGGTCATAAGCCTTTCCTATTGAAAAGGCGAGGGGTTACCCTTTCAGCTGCACCTTGCCGTCCTTCACGCGGACGTCGTAGTGTTTGACCGAGAAGCTTTCATCTTCCATGCAGCGCCCGTCGGTTAAGCGGAAGCGCTGCTTTTTCAGCGGGCTGGCAACCCACAGTTCGCCCTGGTGCTCCGCAATCAGACCGCGGGAGAGCACGCTGGCCTCGAAGAACGGGTCGATATTGCTGATGGCATAGACCTGTTCATCGTGGCGAGGACGGAAAATCGCCACCTGCTCGTTGCCCAGCAGGGCACAGACGCCGGTTGCTGGCAGAATGTCGTTAATATTGCAGATGTTTACCCACTGGCTCATGCGTTTTCCTCCACCAGCATCACCGGAATACGTTCATACGGGGTCGCTGGACGATGCTGTTCACGCTCCGGCACCACCTGCACGTTCGGGTCGCGCTGGGTGCTGTTGATAAAGTGTTTGAAGCGCGTCTGCGCCGCTGGCGTGTTCACGGTTTCGGTCCACTCGCAGATCACCGCCTCGCGCAGGCGAGTCATCTCGGATTCCAGCTGTTCATTCAGGCCCAGCTTGTCGTCGATAATGACCGACTTCAGGTAGTCGATGCCGCCCTCGAGGTTATCGAGCCAGGAGGCGGTACGGGTCAGCTTATCGGCGGTACGGATGTAGAACATCATGAAGCGGTCGAGGTATTTGATCAGCGTATCGCGATCGAGATCGGCGGCCAGCAGATCCGCGTGGCGAGGTTTCATCCCGCCGTTGCCGCACACGTACAGGTTCCAGCCTTTCTCGGTGGCAATGATACCCACGTCTTTACCCTGCGCTTCTGCACATTCACGGGTACATCCTGAGACGCCGAACTTCATTTTGTGCGGGGTACGGATGCCTTTGTAGCGGTTTTCCAGCTCAACGCCGAATCCCACGCTGTCGCCTACGCCGTAGCGGCACCAGGTGCTGCCCACGCAGGTTTTCGCCATGCGCAGCGCTTTGGCGTACGCGTGGCCGGTTTCGAAGCCCGCTTCAATCAGCTGACGCCAGATTTCCGGCAGGTCATCTTTCTGCGCGCCGAACAGGCCGATACGCTGGGAACCGGTGATTTTGGTGTACAGGTTAAACTCACGGGCGATACGACCCACGGCGACCAGCCCTTCCGGGGTGATTTCCCCTCCGGCAGAACGCGGGATCACCGAGTAAGTCCCGTCTTTCTGAATATTGGCCAGGAAGTTATCGTTGGTGTCCTGAAGCGGAGTGTGTTCTGGTTTGAGCACATATTCGTTCCAGCAGGACGCAAGCAGCGAACCAACAGTAGGCTTACATACTTCACAGCCATAGCCCTGGCCGTGTTTCTCCAGCAGTTCGTCAAAGGACTTAATGCCCTCCACGCGGATCAGGTGGTACAGCTCCTGGCGAGAGTAAGCGAAGTGCTCGCACAGGTTGTTGTTCACTTCAATGCCCTGTTTTGCCAGCTCGGCGTTCAGCACCTGGGTGACCAGCGGGATACAGCCGCCGCAGCCGGTCCCGGCTTTGGTTTCCGCCTTCAGCGCCGCAACGGTGTGGCAGCCTTTGTTAATGGCGGAGATCAGCATGCCTTTGGTGACGTCGAAGCAGGAACAGATTTGCGCGCTGTCCGGCAGTTTATCCACGCCAATGGACGGCTTACCGCTGGAGGCGTGCGCCGGGAGGATCAGCGCGTCCGGGTTTTCCGGCAGCTCAATGGCGTTCAGCACCAGCTGGAGCAGGTTGCCGAAGTCGCTGGTGTCGCCCACCAGCACCGCCCCGAGCAGGGTTTTGTTGTCCTGGCTGACGATAAGACGTTTGTAGACTTCTTTGCTTTCGTCCAGATAAACATAGCTGCGGGAGTTCGGGGTGCGACCATGCGCATCGCCAATACCGCCCACGTCCACGCCCAGCAGCTTCAGCTTGGCGCTCATGTCTGCGCCGGTGAAGGCGTTTTCGCTGCCGAGGATATGGTCAACGGCGACCTGCGCCATTTTGTACCCAGGCGCGACCAGGCCGAATACGCGGTTGTTCCAGCTGGCGCATTCGCCGATGGCGTAAATATCCGGGTCGGAGGTCTGGCAGGTGTCGTTAATCATGATCCCACCGCGCTGCGCGACGGCCAGACCGCATTGCGTTGCCAGCTTGTCGCGCGGGCGGATACCGGTGGAGAAGACGATGAAGTCCACTTCCAGCTCGCTGCCGTCGGCAAAGCGCATGGTTTTGCGTGCTTCAGTCCCTTCCTGAACGATCTCTTTGGTGTTTTTGCTGGTGTGAACTTTCACGCCCATGCTTTCGATCTTACGGCGCAGCTGATCGCCACCCATGTGGTCGAGCTGTTCGGCCATCAGCATCGGGGCAAATTCGATAACGTGGGTTTCAACGCCGAGGTTTTTCAGCGCGCCTGCCGCTTCCAGACCCAGCAGACCACCGCCGACAACCGCGCCGCGTTTGCTTCGACGTGCGCAGGATTCGATGGCGTTGAGGTCTTCAATGGTACGGTAAACGAAACAATCCTGGGTTTCCGACCCTTTAATAGGCGGGATCCACGGATACGAGCCCGTCGCCATGATCAGCTTATCGTAAAAAACCGTACGTCCGGCGCTGGAGTGGATTACTTTCTCCTGACGGTTGATGGTGATAGCGCGTTCGCCCACCAGCACTTTTACGCCATGCTTCTCGTAGAACCCTTCACGCACCAGAGAGAGCTCTTCGGCGGTATGGTGAGAGAAGTAAGAAGACAAGTGCACACGGTCGTACGCCTTGCGGGGTTCTTCACAGAACACGGTAATATCGAACTGCTCAGCATCGGCTTTATCGAGAAGATCCTCAATAAAGCGGTGGCCGACCATGCCGTTACCGATGATAGCGAGTCTGACTTTGCTCATTTTTGCCTCGATTTCTTTTCTATTACTGCCTACCTTAACGATTCAGCAGGGGCACTTATTGATGCAAATCAAATACGCCTTCACCTACCCCTTAGGGGGTATATCTATGATTTGTCAGGATTTTTATAAGTGACGGATATTGTTTGATTTTTGTGCTTGTTCGTTTTTCGCACAAAATTAATGGGGTTTTTACCCATCGGCGGGCAGGGCGGGTGAGCACAGGGGAAACCCCTTTGCAGTACGCAAAGGGGTTACGGCGATTAGTGGGTAGCTGTTGCCGGGTTGTGTTGACGGTGACGGGTCACAAAGCCCAGCACGAAGCACATGATAAACACTACGGCGTACAGACCGTTAGCGGTATGCAGCGCCGCCAGCGGGCCGCTGTGCGCAACAATCGGGCCCGTGACCACGAAGGTCAGCATGGTGCCGATGGTGCCGCAGGTCAGCACGAAGTTCACCAGCTTTGGCGAGGCCACTTTGGTCTGAAGAGAGCCAAGGGTGATGATCGAGGTATAAATCGCGCTGGAGAAGAAGCCCAGGGTCAGGATGAACCACGGCATATGCTCCGGGGAACCGTTGATGAACAGATACATCAGCACGGTCGCCAGACCCGCCAGAACGGTCAGGATCCGTTGCAGGTCGAAGAAGCGCAGGATAAAGCTAAACGCCCACATGCCGAACATGTAAGACATCCAGAAATCGCTCACCAGTTTACCCGCGTCGTTCAGGCTCATGCCCAGACCTTTCGCATACTCAGGAACCCAGGAGATAAAGCCCAGCTGGCCGAGGATGTAACACAGCGCGGCGATGGAGAGGAACAGTACGCCGATACCCCATTTTTCTTTCGCAACCGGCTCGGATGTAGTCTGCGCTTTTTTGCCCAGCACCGGGAACTCGCAGCCGAAGGTGAGAATGAAGATCGCGACATAGACCAGACCAATGCAGGCATATACCCAGTACCACTCAATGCTGCGCGCCAGAAGATACGCGGCGACCATCGGGAAAATCATCCCGGCCATGCTGAAGAAGGAGTCGGTGAACAGCAGACGCGCGCCGCGCTGGCGGCCTTCATACATGTGCGTAATCAGAAACGTACCGATCGACATGGTGATCCCGCTCACCAGGCCCAGTACGAACATGGCGGCAGAGAAGAGGGCGATGCTGTGGCTCAACATCAGGCCCGCCACGGCGGCAACCATCAGCACGAAGCCAAAACGCAGCTGCGTTTTCAGCGGTACGATTTCCATCAGCCAGGCATTAAGGAAAATAGAGATCAGGATCCCCGCGTTCAGGAAGGTGAAGGTGTTACTCATGCTGGAAACGGGCAGCTGGAAGTAGTCTGCGATATTTCCCATCACCATCCCGGTGACGATCACCAACGCGCCGGTCAGGGCGTAAGAGAAGAAGCTAATCCATGTGAGCTTGATGCGATTGCTGTTAGTCATGTCTGGCCTGTTAAAAGTAAAGAAAAACGCAATGACTGCGTTTGAGCGGGCAGATTTTAGTCGCGAAAGTGATCTAATTAAATCTTTTCAGAAAATTTTGAGCACAATTGCAGGTTTTAACGTGATGCAGATCACATTACGTTGCAGGGTGAACAATCGTTTGCGCGGTAATAATTGTTTCAATTTGGTAAAATTAGGTAAAAGACTGGTCTGGGTTCATACTGCTCTTTAGAATCAAGCCATTCGCTTTTTATACTGCGCTTTGTTAAGGAATTCTCATGCTCAAATCAACACTGGCGGCTGTTGCAGCTGTGTTTGCTCTTTCTGCCGTTTCCCCTGCTGCGCTGGCAGCCAAAGGAGACCCTCACGTCCTGCTGACTACCTCTGCGGGGAATATTGAGCTGGAGCTGGATAGCCAGAAAGCCCCTGTTTCGGTGAAAAACTTCCTCGACTACGTGAACAGTGGTTTTTATAACAACACCACGTTCCACCGCGTGATCCCGGGCTTTATGATTCAGGGTGGCGGTTTTAACGAGCAGATGCAGCAGAAACAGCCCAACCCGCCCATCAAAAATGAAGCTGACAACGGCCTGTTGAACAAGCGCGGCACCATCTCCATGGCGCGTACGGCGGACAAAGACAGCGCCACCAGCCAGTTCTTCCTCAACGTGGCTGATAACGCCTTCCTGGACCACGGTCAGCGCGACTTTGGCTACGCGGTGTTTGGCAAAGTGGTGAAAGGCATGGACGTGGCGGATAAGATCTCTCAGGTTCAGACTCACGATGTCGGTCCATACCAGAATGTGCCGACTAAGCCTGTCGTCATTCTCTCCGCGAAAGTGCTGCCGTAATCGTTCGTCCACACGGGCATATCCTGCCCGTGTCTTTCCGCCCTCCCTGCGAAAGCGCGTTTTGCTGCTTATACTTGTGGCAAACGGACTATTCAGGGAGGCGTAGTGAAAAAACTCACCGACAAGCAAAAATCCCGTCTCTGGGAGCAACAACGTAGTGTCAATTTTCAGGCCAGCTGCCTCCTTGAAAAAGGTAAGGGGCCCGCTGAACCCGATATCGAGACGCTGGAACTGGGGCCTTCCGCACCGGGTTTACCCCATCTGTGTCTTATTCACCGCCATTTATTCCGCAACGAAATGAAAGGCGCGGGCGAGCTGCGCACCGCCGATATTTCCAAGGGCGACATTCCTTTTTGCCATTTCGAGTACATCGAGAAAGTGGGTAATGAGCTGATGGCTTCGCTGGAAAGTGATAAATATCTGGTAGGCCTTCAGAAAGAAGAGTTTACAGACAGAATCAGTCATTACTACTGTGAAATCAACATGCTACATCCGTTTATGAGCGGTAATGGCGTGGCCCAGCGGATCTTCTTTGAACAACTGGCTATTCATGCGGGCTACGTGCTGAACTGGCAGGGGATCGACCCGGACGACTGGGCTGCCGCCAACCAGAGCGGGGCGATGGGGGATTTGACCGCCCTGAACGTCATCTTCGCCAAAGTTGTGAGCGAAGCGCGGGAATCTGCGTAAAATAGGGCGGCCATTTTTTCAGGAGCCGTCATGATTCTGCTGATTGATAACTATGATTCCTTTACCTGGAACCTCTACCAGTATTTTTGCGAGCTGGGGGCAGAGGTGGTTGTCCGCCGTAACGATGAGATCGCGCTGGATGACATTGACGCGCTGGCACCTCAGAAAATCGTGATTTCGCCCGGGCCGTGTACCCCGTCGGAGTCCGGCATCTCGCTGGCGGTAATCCAACACTATGCGGGCAAACTGCCGATTCTGGGCGTCTGCCTGGGTCACCAGGCCATTGCGCAGGTCTTTGGCGCCACCATTGTCCGTGCCGCGAAAGTCATGCATGGCAAAACCTCACCGATCACACACACCGGTACCGGCGCATTCCTGGGGCTAAACAATCCGTTAACCGTGACGCGCTACCATTCTCTGATTATTGATCCGCCGACCCTGCCGGCCTGCTTTGAGGTTACCGCCTGGAGCGAGACGCAGGAGATCATGGGCATTCGCCACCGCGAGTACGATCTGGAAGGTGTGCAGTTCCACCCGGAAAGCATTCTCAGCGAACAGGGGCACGCGCTGCTGGCTAATTTCCTTAATCGCTGAATATCGGTTGCCTTGCTGTGATTTTTTATGCATATTTTGTGATTATATTTTCACAATAACTGTGACATAAAAATGGATGGTCATGACATGGCAACTGAACAACCAGCAATTACCCGCGCGACATTCGATGAAGTGATCCTGCCGATTTATGCACCGGCTGAATTTATCCCGGTGAAAGGGAGAGGCAGCCGCGTCTGGGATCAGCAGGGCAACGAGTATGTTGATTTCGCAGGCGGTATTGCGGTGACGGCACTGGGCCATTGCCATCCTGCGCTGGTGGACGCGCTGAAAACGCAGGGCGAAACGCTGTGGCACACCAGCAACGTGTTCACCAACGAACCGGCGCTGCGTCTGGGGCGTAAGATCATCGATGCCACCTTCGCCGAACGCGTGCTGTTTATGAACTCCGGCACCGAAGCCAACGAAACCGCCTTTAAGCTGGCGCGCTACTACGCAACCACGCGTCATAGTCCGTACAAAACCAAAATCATCGCCTTCCATAACGCCTTCCACGGTCGCTCGTTCTTTACCGTTTCCGTGGGCGGCCAGCCGAAGTATTCCGACGGCTTTGGTCCGAAACCTGCGGATATCATCCACGTGCCGTTTAACGATCTGCACGCCGTTAAAGCGGTGATGGACGATCACACCTGTGCCGTGGTGGTCGAGCCCATTCAGGGGGAAGGCGGCGTCACGGCGGCCACTCCGGAATTTCTGCAAGGGCTGCGCGAACTGTGCGACGAGCACCAGGCGCTGCTGGTGTTTGATGAAGTGCAGTGTGGGATGGGTCGTACCGGGGATCTGTTCGCTTATATGCACTACGGCGTAACGCCGGATATTCTGACCAGCGCGAAAGCGCTCGGCGGCGGTTTCCCGGTCAGTGCGGTACTCACTACCCAGGATATCGCTTCCGCATTTCATATGGGCTCACACGGCTCCACCTACGGCGGTAATCCGCTTGCGTGTGCCGTGGCGGGTGCGGCGTTCGATATCATTAATACGCCGGACGTCCTGAATGGCGTGAATGCGAAACGCGATCTGTTTGTGAAACATCTTCAGCAGATTGACGAACAGTTTGATGTCTTCAGCGAAATCCGCGGAATGGGGCTGCTGATTGGCGCCGAGTTGAAGCCTCAGTATAAAGGCCGCGCGCGCGATTTCCTGCACGCCGCCGCGCACGAAGGCGTCATGGTGCTCAATGCCGGGCCGGACGTGATGCGCTTTGCGCCATCGCTTGTGGTGGAAGACAAAGACATCGAAGACGGATTAACCCGTTTTGCCGCGGCAGTCGCGAAGATCGTCAGCGGCTAATACGCGGTTCGTTTTAACCGGCGCGTTAACCAAATCCCGTGATGCGGGCGCTGACGCCATGCCACCGACGAAATGGTGTGCATGGTGTTCAGGTGGCCGAGAACGCGCTGTAAATGCTGCTCAAGGGTGCTCATCGGCCCGTGGGTCAGCGTCTCCGGCGCTTCCAGAATGTTCGAATCACCTGACTCGCCCGGTGCATCATACTCCAGGCGCTGCTGACAGCGCTGCAACGCAATTTCACACGACTGCAAATAGCGCTGCGCCAGATCCGGCGTCAGCATCGTGTGCTCCCGCGCCAGCGTCGTCATGGCATTGATGTGCTCGACGATAAACTGGCTGTGCGTGACCCACAGCTTCATGTCAGCCAGATAGTGCGCGTTAAAGCCCGGCTCCTGCATGGCCTGGTTAAGGGAGTTGAACAGGGCGTTATGCGCCTGGTTGACCTTCATTCGCTCGTAGGCCAGCGGAGAGGGCTGTGGGTCATCGCTCAGGATCAGACGAATGGCCTGCTGGTCAGCTTCCAGCGCGTCGTGGGCGTTCTGCCTCAACAGCCCGCTCTGCCACTGCGGCCACAGCCAGACCATGCCGCCAAAGGCGATCAGGCAGCCAATCAGCGTATCGACCAGACGGGCAATAATAAACTGTTCCCCGTTAAGCGTGAGCAGTTGAAGGGTATACACCGCCGTCACCGTAAAGCCCACCATCGCCCAGCCGTAGTTTTTGCGGATAATCAGATAGCTCACCAGCGTGATTGCCAGCATACCGGCCAGGGTATAGCCCTCCGGCACGTGGAAGTGCAGCGTCACGCCCGCGATAATCAGCCCCGCCATCGTACCGCCCGCCCGATGCAGAATGCGCACCCGCGTGGCGCCATAGCCGTTCTGGGTAACAAACAGTACGGTCATTAAGATCCAGTAGGGTTTCGGCAGGTGCAGGGCCATCCCCATCAGGCTGGCGATGCTCAGCATCACACTGATCCGCGCGGCATTGCGCAGGGCGGAAGATTTCAGTGAAAGATAGCTTTTGAGCGCGGGCAGCAGCGGCAGCCGTTTTTGCTTATCGGCCATCAGGTCTCGCGCATAAAGCGGGCGCTGGGTACGTAACACCCGGGCGATGCGGCTGAAATGCCAGGCAGCAAATTGCCCGACCGGGTTTTCCGCGTGCTGACGCGCAATCTTTTCCAGCGCGCCGAGCTGTTTGTCCATGTTAAAGCGCGTCGGGTAGCGGTGATAGAGGATATCGTCAGCCAGCACCCGCAGGCGGGCCGCGACGGTCTGCGCGTTCCAGCGGATCACCGCTTCTGCATGGCTGCGCTCCACCAGCTTTTGCACCTCTTCCGGATTATGAAGGCTGACGGAGATATGCTCCTGCAAATCCAGCCCGACCTGGAAGATTCGCAGCAGCCGCTTGTATTCATGATTTTTGTTGGCGGCAAGCATGTGCAGCTGCTGATAGCACTGGCTGATCAGATCCACCACTTTTTGCTGGCGCGCCAGTAGCGGCGGCAGGGATTTTTCCGGGTCGGTATGTTGAGTGAGCAGGGTGTATTTTGCTTCGCAGTATTCAGCAAGCTGCACGTAGAGCAGGCTCAGGGATTCGCGCAGCGGCTGTTCCCGCCACAGCCAGAACCAGAACCAGTTAAACAGCCCGTACCACAGCGTGCCGAGGGCGTAGATTAGCAATGGCTCCCACACCGGCATGTTGCCTGCAAGGCTTAAGGTGAAGATGGCGGCAATCAGCGACGCGGGAAGCAGGCGGGCGTGTAGCGAGCTGATTTCGGCGGTGACGCCGAGCGTCATCGCCAGCACGGTCAGGATCAGAGGCAGAGGAATGTCGCGGGCCAGTAAGAGCTGTACGGCAAGGCTACAGCCGGCAAACAGGCAGCCGCCAATAATCAGACGTTTAAAAAAGCGTTTATGCGGCGTATCCAGACCGGCAATGTTGCAGCAGGCGGGCACGAGGGAAAACAGCAGGCCTTGCTGAAGATGTCCGAGGATCAGGCCCACGGCCACGGGAAGACACAACACCAGCGTTTGTCGCAGTGCGTAGTTAACTTCCGGGTGATAGATCAGCCTGCGCCACATGAGGAGTAGAGACAAAAACGGCGTGCCACCCTGCGGCGGCACGCCGTTTGACCGGAATTAACGGGTCCCGTAAACCACGATGGTTTTACCGTGGGCGGAGATCAGGTTCTGATCTTCCAGCATCTTCAGGATACGGCCCACTGTTTCACGGGAGCAGCCGACGATCTGACCGATTTCCTGGCGGGTAATTTTAATTTGCATACCGTCAGGGTGGGTCATGGCGTCTGGCTGTTTCGCCAGGTTCAACAGCGTCTGCGCGATACGACCGGTTACGTCCAGGAAGGCGAGGTTACCCACCTTCTCAGAGGTCACTTGCAGACGGCGTGCCATCTGGGAAGAGAGACGCATCAGGATGTCAGGGTTGACCTGAATCAGCTGACGGAATTTCTTATAAGAAATTTCAGCCACTTCACATGCTGTTTTTGCACGAACCCAGGCGCTACGTTCCTGGCCTTCTTCAAACAGGCCCAGTTCACCGATAAAATCGCCCTGGTTCAGATAAGAAAGGATCATCTCTTTCCCTTCTTCATCTTTGATCAGCACGGCCACCGAGCCTTTAACGATGTAATACAACGTTTCCGCTTTTTCACCCTGGTGAATCAGCGTGCTCTTTGATGGGTACTTATGAATGTGGCAATGAGACAAGAACCATTCGAGAGTCGGGTCTGTTTGCGGTTTGCCAAGCACCATGCGCTGTTATCCTCTGTTATAAGCTGTCACCAGAGTCATAAGATGCATCCGGACTCTGGGGTTGCAATCGAATTCTTACCCATACCTGGGAAGTCGGCTGTCGTAACGTTTCGCAGCCAGTAAAGTTTGATGTCCTCTGCATACATGTGTAACGTCAATGTATTACTGTAGCATCCAGAGTGTTTTAGCATAGCTTTCGCCGCGTGTCTCCTGGTGTCTCGCTTCAGCATGACGCAGGTCGCCTTCCGTTGCGAGAAATGTAACGTACACGTAATCTGTCATAAAAAATGCAACGTTGGAGTGAGTGAATATGCAAGCGCGTGTGAAATGGGTTGAAGGGTTAACGTTCCTGGGCGAGTCTGCTTCCGGGCACCAGGTTTTGATGGATGGCAACTCCGGCGATAAAGCGCCAAGCCCGATGGAGATGGTGCTGATGGCGGCGGGCGGATGCAGCGCGATCGACGTGGTGTCGATCCTGCAAAAAGGCCGTCATGACGTGACCGATTGTGAAGTGAAGCTGACGTCAGAACGTCGCGAAGAGGCGCCACGCCTGTTCACGCATATTAATCTGCACTTTATCGTCACTGGCAAAGAACTGAAGGATGCGGCGGTCTCGCGTGCGGTTGACCTGTCTGCGGAGAAATACTGCTCTGTGGCGTTAATGCTGGAGAAAGCGGTAAAAATCACCCATTCGTATGAAGTGATAGAGGCTTAATTATTGGGGCATCGTGCGTGTTGATGCCCTCACCCTAACCCTCTCCCACGGGGAGAGGGAACATGTTCACGCGATTTGCTTTCCTTCCATCAGCCGCTGCACCAGCGGTGTCATGATAAGTTCCATTGCCAGCCCCATTTTTCCCCCGGGCACCACTAACGTATTCATGTGCGAAATAAACGAACCCTGTAGCATCGCCAGCAGCCAGGGGTAATCAATGCCTTCCAGGTTGCGGAAGTGGATCACCACAAAGCTCTCGTCCAGCGACGGGATGCTTTTTGCAGCGAACGGGTTAGAGGTGTCCACGGTGGGGACGCGCTGGAAGTTAATGTGGGTTCGGGAGAACTGCGGCGTCAGGAAGTTGATGTAATCTTCCATGGAGCGCACCACCGAGTCCATGACCGCCTCTCGCGAATGGCCGCGCTCGCTCATGTCACGCGTCAGCTTCTGGATCCACTCAAGGTTAACAATCGGCACCACCCCCACCAGCAAATCCACGTGGCGCGCCACGTCGTGCTGAGGCGTCACCACGCCGCCGTGCAATCCTTCGTAAAACAGCACGTCAGTCGGTTCCGGCAGCGGCTGCCAGGGCGTGAACGTGCCGGGGACCTGGTTCCATGGCACGGCTTCATCGTAGGTGTGGAGATACTTGCGGGACTGCCCGGTACCGCTTTGCCCGTATTCACGGAAGGTTTGCTCCAGCAGGCCGAAGTCATTGGCCTCCGGGCCGAAGTAGCTGATGTGTTTACCCAGATCGCGCGCCTTGCGGATGGCCATATCCATCTCCGGGCGCGTGTAGCGGTGAAAGCTGTCGCCTTCTACCTCGGCCGCCCGTAAGTTAAGCTGGGCGAAGATCTTGCGGAAGGCGAGGCTGGTGGTAGTGGTTCCCGCCCCACTCGAACCCGTAACGGCAATAACCGGATGTCTGGCAGACATAGCAACTCCCTGACTGGAAAAGTGTAAAGATCAGCCATGAAACGCGTTGCGGGGCATGATATTGACCGTCTCATGCAGTTCGGACCATACCAGCACCACGTCGCCGCTTTTAAGCTGGCGCTTAACATCGTTGACCTTTTGTTCAAGCGAACGTTCATGTTCACCATAATCGGTGCCTTCGCGCAAGACAAAGCTTTCAATCAGATTATCGAGCGTGTCGGGAGAGAGATCCTGCCAGGGAATAATCATTTTTTACCGTCCAGATAGGCCGTTAACCAGTCGGGAATACGCGTCTCAAGCCACATTTTTGGCCGACGCAGCGTGCCGCCGACAAAACCGACGTGTCCCCCGAATTGGGTGAGCTGATACTCCACGTTGGCCGGCAGATGATCGGGCGCCGGGATCGAGTGATGATCCATAAACGGATCGTCTTTGGCGTGGATAATCAGCGTGGGTTTCGTGATTTGATTCAGTAAAGGCATGGCGCTGCACTGACGGTAATAGTCAATCGCATCGGCAAAACCGTGAATTTTCGAGGTGATCAAATCATCAAACTCGCGCAGGCGCTTCACGCGTTTGAGCTGTTGCAGCGTCACAGGCAGCGTATCCGGATAGGCCTTCAGCTTGCGCGCGGCGTTGGCTTTCAGCAGGTTGAGCAGGTAGCGCTGGTACACTCGCGAAAAGCCCTTTTCCATATGATAGCTGCACTGCTCCAGCATAAACGGCGCAGAGACAATCACCGCCGCATCCAGCGGTACGGCGTCGCTCTCCTTCGCCAGCAGACAGGCCAGCATATTGCCGCCCAGCGAATACCCCACCGCTGCCGTTGGCGCCTCGCCGAAATTGTCTCTTAGCCAGCGCAGGAACCAGGTGCCGTCCTCGGTTTCACCCGAGTGATAAATGCGTTTCTGACGATTAGGCTCGCCGCTGCATCCGCGAAAATGCATCACCACCCCAAGCCAGCCGCGGGCTTTCGCCGCCTCAATGAGTCCGTGTGCGTAAGGGCTGTGCAGGCTGCCTTCCAGACCGTGAAACACTACCAGACGGGGTTTATGTCTGGCCCGATCCGGATCTTCGCTCCAGGCGAGATCCAAAAAGTCGCCATCCGGCAAATCCAGGCGTTGCCAGTGCGGGGTGAACTGTACCTTGCGGCGGATCAGGCGCGGCAGCATGGTTTGCAGGTGAGGGTTAGCCACACCGCGCATGGGCACGAACTCTGCGCTCTCTTCGGCTGCAATGTCGAAGTCTGAGGGAATGATTTGGGTCATAAGGGCGATGCTGATTCTTGTCAGAAATTAACTATACCTTCCGAATTGTACCCCGTTTAGCCCGTTTTTCCGAAACATGAACTGATCCCGATCACAAATATTTACCTTGATTATTACTCTCAGGCTAATGATTTGCCTCTACGCTTAATTGATGCCTTTCTCACCAGAGCGCACACTTTACTCAACGTTAAGCAAATCAGAATGATGTGCTGAATCAGGAGGTTAATAATGTTATCTGGGCAAACACCCACCCGGCAATGGAACACCCGACGCAGTGAGAAAGCGCGTCGTCTGGCGTCCGTACCGGTGCAGGGCAAGGTACTGCCAACCGGCGATCTTGTCGCCATGCTGGAAAAACTGATCGCACCAGGCGACAAAGTCGTTCTGGAAGGCAACAACCAGAAGCAGGCGGATTTCCTTTCCCGTTCACTGGCGGAAGTGAACCCGCAAATCGTGCACGATCTGCATATGATCATGCCGAGCGTGGGCCGCAGCGAACATCTGGACATCTTTGAGAAAGGCATCGCCCGCAAGCTGGACTTCTCCTTCTCCGGTACGCAAAGCCTGCGAATCTCCCAACTGCTGGAGGATGGTCAGCTCGAAATCGGGGCGATTCACACCTACATCGAACTCTACTCACGTTTATACGTCGACCTTTCGCCAAACGTGGCGCTGATTGCCGGTTTTAAAGCGGACCGCAAAGGCAACCTCTATACCGGGGCGAGTACCGAAGATACCCCGGCGCTGGTGGAAGCCGCCGCGTTCCACGACGGCATCGTCATCGCGCAGGTGAACGAGCTGGTGGATGACGAGTGCGACCTTCCGCGTGTGGATATTCCGGGCTCGTGGATTGATTTTGTGGTGGTTGCCGATAAGCCGTTCTTTATCGAACCGCTTTTCACCCGCGACCCGCGCCTGATTAAACAGGAACACATCCTGATGGCGATGATGGCGATTAAAGGCATCTACGCCGAACACCAGGTGCAGTCCCTGAACCACGGGATTGGCTTTAACACCGCAGCGATCGAGCTGCTGCTGCCAACTTACGGCGAACAGCTCGGACTCAAAGGCAAAATCTGTAAACACTGGACTTTGAACCCGCATCCAACGCTGATCCCGGCCATCGAAAGCGGCTGGGTGGAGAGCGTCCACTGCTTCGGCGGCGAGCTGGGGATGGAAGAGTACATCCGCGCCCGTCCGGACGTGTTCTTTACCGGTGCTGACGGCTCCATGCGCTCTAACCGCGCCTTCTGTCAGCTGGCTGGTCAGTACGCGGTCGATATGTTTATCGGCTCCACGCTACAGGTTGATGGTTACGCTAACTCCTCAACCGTGACTCGCGGCCGTCTTTCCGGCTTCGGCGGCGCGCCAAACATGGGCCACGATCCGCACGGTCGTCGCCACGCCACACCGGCCTGGCTGAACATGATCACCGAGCCTGACCCGATGCAGCGCGGTAAAAAGCTGGTTGTGCAGATGGTGGAAACCTTCCAGGCGGGCGTGAAGCCAACCTTCGTGGAAAAACTCGACGCTGTTGACGTCGCGAAAGCCTCCGGTATGCCGCTGGCGCCGGTCATGATTTATGGCGATGACGTCACCCACGTGCTGACGGAAGAGGGGATTGCTTACCTCTACCGGGCGAAAGATCTGGAAGAGCGTCGCGCCATGGTCGCCGCCGTGGCGGGTATCACCGATATCGGTCTGGGCGTTGACGCCAAACGCGTGGCGGAACTGCGCCAGAGCGGCAAGGTTGTGTATCCGGAAGATATGGGCATTCGTCGTACCGATGCCACTCGCTCTCTGCTGGCTGCGGGCAGCGTGGCTGACCTCGTTGAGTGGTCCGGTGGTCTGTATAACCCACCTGCGAAATTCCGGAGCTGGTAATGAAACTTCTGCCCCAGATCCAGGTTGAAGGCGGTGCCGAATGGCTGGCGCGAACCGCCACGCAGTGTCTGATTGACGAAGCACGTTTAAGCCCGAAGCCCGGTCTGGTGGACAGCCGGGGGAACGGCGCGCACCACGATTTATCGCTTGCGCTGATGGAGCGCTCCGCTCACAGCCTGACCCCCACGTTTCAGGCGCTGGCACAGCAGAGCTGGCAGCGTCCGGCGGATATTGCCCTCCGGCAAACCGTTGGCCGCCTGGGTCGCGAAGGTGAACGGCAGATGATGGCCGCTACCGACGGCGTGAACACGCACCGTGGCGCGATCTGGGCGCTGGGATTGCTGGTGAGCGCGGTGGCGATGCTGGGCGGCGATGCCCGTGCGCAAACCGTCGCGAACACCGCCGCTCAGCTGGCGAAGCTGCCGGATGACGTGGCGCCGAAAGTGTTCAGCAAGGGGTTACGCGTCACGCACCGCTACCGTGTACCGGGTGCGCGTGAAGAGGCTCAGCAGGCGTTTCCGCACATCATGCAGCGCGCGCTGCCGCAGCTTCGCCTCAGCCGTCTCAACGGCAGCAGCGAAACGCAGGCCAGACTCGACGCGCTGATGGCGATCATGACCTCGCTCACCGACACCTGCGTGCTGTCGCGCGCCGGCATGGAGGGGCTGGACGCCATGCAGAACGGCGCCCGTGCAGTGCTGAACGCCGGAGGATGCGCAACGCTCGCCGGGCAGCAGGCGCTGGCGCGGTTAGACCGTCAGATGCTGGCGCTTAACGCCTCGCCGGGCGGAGCCGCAGACCTGCTTGCCGCCACGCTGTTTCTTGACCGCGTCGAAACGCCCTATTCAAAGCATTAAGAGGATGTTATGGAAAAAATCACATTGACCGTGCCCGCCAGCCGCGAAGTAAGCGGCAGGGCGCTGGCAGGGGTAGTCGGTTCCGGGGATATGGAGGTGCTTTTCACCGCCGAACCGGGCCAGACCTTAACCATTGATATCACCACCTCCGTCGACAACAGCCGCGGGCGCTGGGAGGCGTTGTTCAACCGCCTGCAAACCGTCAGCAGCCTGCCCGCAGGTAAGCTGACCATCCACGACTTCGGCGCGACGCCGGGCGTGGCACGCATTCGTATCGAACAGGTCTTTGAAGGGGTGAATCATGCGTGATGACAGCAGCTTTATCGAACTAAAAGCGCGCCAGCGTGCACAGGCGCTGCTCGACGACGGCAGCTACCGCGAACTGCTGGATCCGTTCGAAGGCATTATTTCTCCATGGCTTGGGCCACAGGGGATTGTTCCTCAGGCTGATGACGGCATGGTGGTCGCGAAAGGGACCATCAACGGCCAGCCTGCGGTGGTGGTGGCGATTGAAGGCACCTTCCAGGGCGGCAGCATGGGCGAAGTGTCCGGCGCCAAAATGGCGGCGGCGCTGGAGCTGGCGGCGGAAGATAACCGCAACGGCATTCCGACTCAGGCGGTACTGTGCCTCGAAACCGGTGGCGTGCGTTTGCAGGAAGCCAACCTCGGCCTGGCGGCGATTGCCGATATCCACGCCGCGATCGTTGACCTGCGTCGCTATACCCCGGTCGTCGGGATTGTCGCCGGGACCGTAGGCTGCTTCGGCGGGATGTCTATCGCCGCGGCGCTGTGCAGCTATCTGATTGTGACCCGCGAAGCGCGTCTTGGCCTCAACGGCCCGCAGGTTATTGAGCAGGAAGCGGGCATTGAAGAGTACGACTCCCGCGACCGTCCGTTTATCTGGAGCATGACCGGCGGCGAAGTGCGCTATGAAAGCGGGCTGGTGGACGCGCTCGTCGGCGACGGCGTGAACGCGGTGAAAGCCGCGATGAACGAGGCCATCGCCAAAGGCGTACCGGCGAAACATCGCACCGATAACTACGACGATTATCTGAACCGTCTGACGAATTTCGACACCCGCAAACAGGCCGATGCCGAACAGATTAAAGCGCTTTTTGCCCGGGAGGTGAAATGATGACTAACTCAATTAGCCGTGGCGAACTCTGGCTGGAAACTCTGGCCCCGAACGCGAAACGTCTGGAGGGGTTATGCCCGTCCGTGCAGGCCGCAGACGGCGAGCTGAACGGTGAAACGGTGCGTTTTGTCGCCGTGGTGCCGGACGCCAACAACCACTTCCCGCGCGCGGCGCAAGGGGAAGTCGGCCTGCTGGAAGGCTGGACGCTGGCAAAAGTGGTCAGCGAAACCGTTGCCGCTGATGCAGATAAAGCCGTGAAGCGCCCGATTGTGGCGGTGATCGATGTCCCAAGCCAGGCCTATGGCCGTCGCGAAGAGGCGTTTGGCATCCACCAGGCGCTGGCCGGCGCCGCTGCCGCCTACGCTAATGCGCGGCTGGCAGGTCATCCGGTGATTGGTCTTATCGTCGGTAAGGCCATGTCCGGCGCGTTTCTGGCGCACGGCTACCAGGCTAACCGTCTGATTGCCTTCAACGATAAAGGCGTGCTGATCCACGCCATGGGCAAAGAGTCTGCGGCGCGCATTACGCTGCGTACCGTTGAGGCGCTGGAAAAACTGGCGGCAACCATCCCGCCAATGGCGTACGACATCAGCAACTACGCCACGCTGGGGCTGCTTTCCGACCTGCTGGATATCAGCAATCCGGATGCCCCTTCCGAAAGCGATCTGACGCGGGTGAAAACCACCCTGCAACAGGCCATCAGTGACGCTCGTCAGGACACCACGTTGAAAAACCGTCTGGGTGCTGACAACCGCCGCAGCTCAGCGCTCGTACGTGAACGTATGCGAGCCAGCTGGTAAGTAAAAAGAGACCTGCCAGATGCATCACCCCGTGGGCGCGCCCGTTGCGTCCACGGGGGAACCTGCATCCTGAAAATAATAAACATCGCGCCAGTGCTTAAACTTTTTTACTACAGGTGATTTATGACTTACGTAATTGTTCATGCTCTTGCACCGATTTTCGTCATCATGCTGCTGGGATTCTGGGCCGGTAAGGCAAAGATGGTCGATAACAAAAATGTTTCCCTGCTGAATATCTTCGTGATGGATTTTGCACTCCCGGCCGCGCTATTCAGCGCCACCGTGCAAACCCCGTGGACCGGCATCGTGGCGCAGTCGCCGCTGATCCTGGTGCTCACCCTGGCGATGTGGATCACCTATGCGGTCATCTACTTCCTCGCGACAAACGTATTTAAAAAATCCCCGCAAGATGCGGCCGTGCTGACGCTTACCGTCGCCTTGCCAAACTACGCGGCGCTTGGCCTGCCGATTCTGGGCAGCGTGCTGGGCGAAGGCTCTTCAACGTCGCTGTCCGTGGCGGTCTCCATCGCCTGTGGTTCGGTGCTGATGACCCCGTTCTGCCTGCTGATTCTGGAGCGTGAGAAAGCCCGCGCCGAAGGCAATAACTCCGGTTCAACGCTTTCCATGCTGCCGGTGCTGATGTGGCGCTCCATTAAAAAACCGATCGTGATGGGCCCGCTGTTGGGTGTGATCCTGTCCGCTATCGGCATCACAATGCCGGAGCTGGTGCTGGCGGCGATTAAACCGCTGGGACTGTCCGCGACCGCTGCGGCGCTGTTCCTGACCGGCGTGATCCTCTCTGCCCGTAAGCTCCAGATCAACACCATGGTGATCACTTCTACTATCGCCAAGCTGCTGATCCAGCCAGCGATTGCCTGGGGTATCGTTTTAATCTTCGGTCTGCACGGCTCCGTGGCTATCACCGCCATCCTGATGATTGCGCTGTCTGCGGGCTTCTTTGGCGTGGTGTTCGGTAACCGCTTTGGCGTGCAGTCGCCGGATGCTGAAGCCGTGCTGCTGTTGAGCTCCATACTGTGTATCCTGTCGCTGCCGCTGTTTATCTCGCTGACTTCAGGAATGTAATCATGACCACAACATTACGCCCACACGACCTCATCTGGCTTACCGCGCGCGACGCCCTGGAAGGGATTACTGAATCCTGGGTGGACGCGGCCTGGCATACCGGGCTACCGGTAGTGGTACGGCGTGATGTTGATAATGAAGGCCGTATTCCCGTTGGCGTGCGCGGATTGCGCCGCGACCAGCGGGCGGCCGGATGGGTGAAGCCTGAGAACGTGTTGCGCGTGGTGTCGCCCGAAGATTTGAGCGTTGCCGCCGACCTGCTGCGTTCGCCGTTTATCACCCAGCCGCCGGTTCAGGTGGCGCTTCAGCTTGCGCAGCAGTCATGGCCGTGGACGTGGGGGATAACCGGCAGTACGGGTTACGCGCTGGCGACCGGCATTCCGGTGATCCACGCCGACAGCGATCTCGATCTGCTGATCCGCGCCCCGTGTACCGTTTCCCCTGAGGCGTTTACTGACTGGCAGGCTCAGCTCAGTCGTGCGTTGTGCCGGGCGGATACACAGGTGGATACGCCCGAGGGCGGATTCGCGCTGGCGGAATGGTTACGCGACGGCAAAACGCTGCTAAAAACGCAATATGGGCCGCGCCTGGTAGCGGATCCATGGCACAGGGAGGAGTAATGAAAATATTGTTTACCTTTCCGGGGCAGGGCACACAGCACGAAGGTATGCTGCAAAACCTGCCGGGAACGGAGCTGGAGCAGGCCCGTGCTGTGCTGGGGGCGGAAGTCGATACCCTGGACAGCGCATCCTCGTTAACCCACACCCGCGCGGTTCAGCTTTCGCTGTTGATTGCAGGCGTGACCTGGGCGCGCGAGCTGGAACGTCGCGGCGTGTCGCCGGATATTGTCAGCGGTCTGTCCATTGGCGCTTATCCTGCGGCGGTTATCGCCGGTGTGCTGGACTTTACGGACGCGCTGAAGCTGGTGGCGCTGCGCGGCGATCTGATGGAGCAGGCGTATCCCCACGGCTACGGCCTGACGGCGATAATGGGGTTGACCCTGCCCCAGGTGGAAAACCTGATTCAGGGGACAGGAACCTATATCGCTAACCTGAACGCCGAAACGCAGATCGTGATTGCCGGAGCCGATGACGGCATGGCGCAGGTAGCCGAACGCGCGCTGGCGAAGGGCGCGAACAAGGCCAAACGGCTGGCGGTAAGCGTACCGTCGCACTGTGAACTGCTGGCGGAACCGGCGCAGAAGCTGGCCGCAGCGTTTGAATCAGTCACGCTTTCACGCCCCCGCTGCGCGTACCTGAGCGGCAGTACCGGGCGCGTGCTTTGGCAGCCAGAGAAAATTGCCGACGACCTGGCGATGAATATGGCGCGAACCGTGCGCTGGCAGGAGGCGGTGATTTCCGCTAACGAGCGCGAAGCGCGTCTGGCGATTGAGATGCCGCCAGGGGGTATTCTGACCTGTCTGACGCGGCAGGCGGCGTGGGAAGGCGAATCCATTTCGCTGGAGCGCAGCGGAGTGGACGTGGCGGTGCATCTGGCGGGTCGGCTTCAGCGGTGACTTTTTGCCCGGTAAGCGTAGCGCCACCGGGCAATAACATCAGGCACTATCCTGCAAACTTCTGGCATACATCCGCCCTTCCGCGGCCAGCGCCCGCAGGCTCGGATCCTGCTCGCGGTTGCGGGCAAAGACGATCGCAATCAGCTGCTGCATCTGGTACGGCTGCGCCAGCTTCAGTAGCTGCACCGAATTTTCGTACACTTTCTTCATCCTGCCCGGCATCAGCGTAAACCCGACCCCCGCCTGCACCAGGCTCAGCATCGAAAAGATATCGTTCACGCGCGTCACAATCTCCGGCTCAAAACCGGCGATATGAAACGCTTCCTGAAACCCGGCGTAAGTGGCGAACCCTTCCGCGAGGGCGACAAATTTCTGATCTTTATAATCACGCAGATCGGCGGGGCCGCTGGTATTCAGCGTGGCAGAAGCCGGTGCGGCAAGGAAAATATCGTCATGGAACAGAGGAAGCACTTCGAGGCTGTTACGGTCGATATCGCTCTCGGAGATAGAGATTAAAATCGCATCCAGCGATCCCTCATCCAGCATATGGAGCAGGGTTTCGTTCGAGCCCATCGTCAGATCCATCTCCAGATCCGGACGGCGCAGCTTCATGCCCATTATCAGACGCGGCACGGTTTCCAGAGTCAGCGAGTAGAGCGTGCCGACGCGCAACCGTCCCTGGCCGATACCGGCGATCTTGCGCGACTCTTCCAGCCCGCGCTCCATCACCTGCATCACCTCCTGACAATACTCCAGCAGCGTCCATGCGGAGGGGAGGGCAATCAGGTTACGCCCTTTGTGAGCAAAGAGCGGGCAGCGGACGTTCTCTTCGAGGGTATGCAGCGCGCGGTGCACGCTGACACCGCTCAGGCCGAGCGTTTCGGCGGTACGTGCGATATTGCCCTTCTCCATGAACGTCATGAAGATGCTGAGCTTACGGAATGTAATCTCGCTCGTGGTATCGAAGCTCATAACCCTCCCGGCGTGTTAGTCGGCTTGCAGCATCGCTTCCAGCTGTTCCTGCGCGTCCAGCCATGCCATTTCGCACTCTTCGAGGCTGGATTTGGTTTTCGCCTGAGTTTGCAGACAGTCCGTCAGCTCCGCTTTGCGGCTCTGATCGTACAGTTCGCTGTCGCCCAGCTTCTCTTCGACGGCAGCAAGCGTGGCGTTGAGCTTTTCCATCTCTTTTTCGAGGCGGGTAATCTCTTTACGCAGCGGCTGTGTCTGAGTGCGCAGCTCCGCTTCACGGCGCTTCTGGTCTTTACGCGCCTGGGCGCTGTTGGCGTTGTCTTTCGCTGACTCTTCCGGCTGGTTTTCCTGCTTCTGCACGTCCGTCAGCCACTGCTGGTAGTCTTCCAGGTCGCCGTCAAACGGTTCGACTTTGCCGCCGTGTACCAGATAGAGATCGTCGGTGGTGGAGCGGATCAGGTGGCGGTCGTGCGACACGACAACCAGCGCCCCTTCGAACTCAATCAGCGCTTCGGTCAGCGCCTGACGCATGTCGAGATCGAGGTGGTTGGTTGGTTCATCAAGCAGCAGCAGGTTTGGACGCTGCCAGACGATCAGCGCCAGTACCAGACGCGCTTTTTCACCACCGGAGAAACGCGCTGTATTTTCAGTCACCTTATCGCCCTGGAAGCCAAAGCCGCCGAGGTAGTCGCGCAGCTTCTGCTCCATTTCCTGCGGCGCCAGGCGCGCCAGGTGCTGGATCGGCGATTCATCCGCGCGTAAAAATTCCAGCTGATGCTGGGCGAAGTAGCCAAGCTTGATGCCTTTCGCCAGGCCGATTTCGCCGCTGACCGGGTTAAGCTCGCCCGCCAGCAGCTTGATCAGCGTCGATTTACCGGCGCCGTTACGTCCCAGCAGGCCAATGCGTGAACCTGGCACCAGGTTGAGCTTGATAGAGTCGAGGATAATGCGATCGCCATAGCCCGCGCTCACTTTTTCCATTTTCAGCAGCGGGTTCGGCAGGCTCTCCGGCTCGCGGAAACTGAAGTGGAATGGGTTATCCACATGCGCGGGAGCGATCATCTCCATGCGTTCCAGCATCTTGATGCGGCTCTGCGCCTGCTTGGCTTTTGACGCCTTGGCCTTGAAGCGATCCACAAAGCTTTGCAGGTGCGCCACGCGCTGCTGCTGGCTTTCATACATCGCCTGTTGCTGGGCAAGGCGCGTCGCGCGCTGGCGCTCGAAAGAGCTGTAGTTGCCGGTGTATTCGAACATGCTTTGCTGTTCGATATGAATGATTTTATCCACCACCGGATCGAGGAAGTCGCGGTCGTGGGAGATCAGAATCAGAGTGCCCTGATAGCTCTTGAGCCACTTCTCCAGCCAAATAACCGCATCAAGATCGAGGTGGTTGGTGGGTTCATCGAGCAGCAGGAGGTCGGAGCGGCAGATCAGCGCCTGCGCCAGGTTGAGGCGCATACGCCAGCCGCCGGAGAAATCGCTCACCGGGCGTTCAAGCTGTTCGTTGCTGAAACCCAGGCCGTGCAGCAGGCTGGAGGCGCGGGAGCGAATGGTCCAGGCATCGATGGCGTCCAGCTTGCCGTGGACGGTGGCGATGGCGTGGCCGTCGTTGCGTTCGTTGGCGGCGTTGAGCTCTGCTTCGAGCTTGCGGTATTCACGGTCGCCGTCGATAACATAGTCGAGCGCGGGTTCGCTCAGCGCGGGCGTCTCCTGGTTCACCCAGGCGAGCTGCCAGTTGCCCGGGAAGGTAAAGTTACCGCCATCCGCGCTTATCTCGTTTTTCAGCAGTGCCAGCAGGGTGGATTTACCGCAGCCGTTTTTGCCGACCAGCCCCACTTTCTGGCCCGGGTTGATGGTAGCAGTCGCGTTATCCAGCAGGACGCGCACGCCGCGACGAATTTGTAACGAGGAGAAAACAATCATAGAAGCGCCGTATGTTCCGACTATGTTAATTTGTCATTATGATAATGTAAGGTGTGGGCCATTTTCCCCACCGGGCCGCCATGGTAGCCCAAAACGACAACAATACACAAAAACAGAACCGGGAGGGGAATGATGTCTCAGACAGCGAAAGTGCTGCTGCTGTATGCCCATCCGGAATCACAGGACTCGGTGGCGAACCGGGTGCTGCTTAAGCCGGCCACACAGCTCAGTAACGTAACGGTGCACGATCTCTACGCGCACTATCCCGATTTTTTTATCGATATTCCTTACGAGCAGGAACTGCTGCGTCAGCACGACGTGATTGTGTTCCAGCATCCGCTTTATACCTACAGCTGTCCGGCACTGCTGAAAGAGTGGCTGGACCGCGTGCTGAGCCGGGGCTTCTCCAGCGGGGTGGGGGGCAACCAGCTGGCGGGAAAGTACTGGCGGAGTGTCATTACCACCGGTGAGCCGGAAAGCGCTTACCGTCACGACGGGCTGAACCGTTACCCCATGAGCGACATTCTGCGGCCGTTTGAGCTGACGGCGGCGATGTGCCGTATGCACTGGATGAGCCCGATTATTATCTACTGGGCACGGCGGCAGGATCCGAAAGCGCTGGCGAGCCATGCCAGGGCCTATGGCGAATGGCTGGCGTCACCGATTCCGGCGGGAGGACGCTAATGGACGGTTCGAATTTACTCCTTGCCGGGGTGCTGTTTTTGTTCGCCGCCGTCGTCGCGGTCCCGCTTGCCGCGCGTCTCGGCATTGGCGCGGTGCTGGGTTATTTGCTGGCGGGGATAGCCATTGGCCCCTGGGGGCTTGGGTTTATCAGCGATGTGGATGAAATTCTCCACTTCTCTGAACTGGGCGTGGTCTTCCTGATGTTCATCATTGGCCTTGAGCTGAACCCCTCCAAGCTGTGGCAGCTGCGGCAATCTATTTTTGGCGTCGGGGCGGCGCAGGTGTTACTCAGCGCGGCCATTCTCGCGGGACTGCTGATGTTGACGCAGTTTTCCTGGCAGGCCGCGGTGATTGGCGGGATCGGTCTTGCGATGTCGTCGACGGCGATGGCGCTTCAGCTGATGCGCGACAAAGGGATGAACCGCAACGAGGCGGGGCAACTGGGCTTTTCGGTGCTGCTGTTCCAGGATTTAGCGGTGATCCCGGCGCTGGCGCTGGTGCCGCTGCTGGCGGGATCCGGAGACGATCATTTCGACTGGATGAAGATCTCCATGAAGGTGCTGGCCTTCGCGGGGATGCTGATCGGCGGACGGTTTTTACTGCGTCCGGTATTCCGGTTTATTGCAGCATCCGGCGTGCGGGAGGTATTCACCGCCGCAACGCTGCTGCTGGTGCTTGGCTCAGCTCTGTTTATGGATGCGCTGGGGCTGTCGATGGCGCTTGGGACGTTTATCGCCGGGGTGCTGCTTGCGGAAAGCGAGTACCGCCACGAGCTGGAGACCGCCATCGATCCGTTTAAGGGGCTGCTGCTAGGGCTGTTCTTTATCTCGGTGGGTATGGCGCTTAATCTTGGCGTGCTCTATACCCATCTGCTGTGGGTTATTGCGAGTGTCGCCGTGCTGGTGGCGGTCAAAACGCTGGTGCTGTATCTCCTCGCGAGGATTTACGGGCTGCGCAGCTCGGAAAGAATGCAGTTTTCCAGCGTGTTAAGCCAGGGGGGAGAATTTGCGTTTGTGCTGTTTTCCACGGCGTCGTCTCAGAAGCTGTTCAAAGATGACCAGATGGCGCTGCTGCTGGTGACGGTCACGCTGTCGATGATGACCACCCCGCTGCTGATGAAGCTGGTGGACAAACTGCTGTCGCGCCGCCTGAATCCCGCAGACGATGAAGACGAAGCGCCGTGGGTGGAAGATGATAAACCGCAGGTGATCGTCGTGGGCTTTGGCCGCTTCGGGCAGGTGATTGGTCGCCTGTTGATGGCAAATAAAATGCGCATTACGGTGCTGGAGCGCGATATCAGCGCCGTCAACCTGATGCGCAAATATGGTTATAAGGTGTACTACGGCGATGCGACGCAGCTTGAGCTGTTGCGCTCGGCGGGCGCAGAGGCTGCGGAGTCCATCGTCATCACCTGCAACGATCCGGAAGACACGATGAAGCTGGTGGAGCTGTGCCAGCAGCATTTCCCGCATCTGCATATTCTGGCGCGTGCGCGTGGACGTGTGGAGGCTCACGAACTTTTGCAGGCGGGTGTGAAACACTTCTCCCGCGAAACCTTCTCCAGCGCGCTGGAGCTGGGACGCAAGGCGCTGGTTTCGCTGGGTATGCATCCTCATCAGGCGCAACGCGCCCAGATGCATTTCCGCAGGCTGGATATGCGAATGCTGCGTGAACTGATGCCCGTGCACAGCGACACGGCGCAGATCTCCCGCGTGCGGGAAGCGCGTCGCGAACTGGAGGAGATCTTCCAGCGTGAGATGCAACAGGAACGACGCCAGCTCGACGGCTGGGATGAATTTGAATAAAGGGTAACGAAAGATGGCTGTACGTAAACGCTTTATCGCGGGCGCAAAATGCCCATCCTGCCAGGCGCAAGATACGCTGGCCATGTGGCGTGAAAATAATATCGATATCGTTGAATGTGTTAAGTGCGGTCACCAGATGCGTGAGGCCGACAAAGAAGCCCGCGATCATGTTCGCAAAGAAGAGCAAGTGATCGGCATTTTTCATCCAGACTAGCGATATGCTCTGAGTTTTTTTAAGCTTAAGGGTACACGGGTGCAGATTTCCGCTACAATCTGCGCCAGCAATTTTCCCACGCTCAGGAGATATCATGAAAGTAGCAAAAGACCTGGTGGTCAGCCTGGCCTATCAGGTACGTACAGAAGACGGTGTGTTGGTTGATGAGTCTCCGGTGAGTGCGCCGCTGGACTACCTGCATGGTCACGGTTCCCTGATTTCCGGCCTGGAAACGGCGCTGGAAGGCCATGAAGTTGGCGACAAATTCGACGTTGCTGTAGGCGCGAACGACGCTTACGGTCAGTATGACGACAACCTGGTTCAGCGCGTTCCTAAAGACGTATTCATGGGCGTTGACGAGTTGCAGGTTGGCATGCGCTTCCTGGCGGAAACTGACCAGGGTCCGGTTCCGGTTGAAATCACTGAAGTTGAAGACGACCACGTTGTGGTTGACGGCAACCACATGCTGGCGGGTCAGAACCTGAAGTTCAACGTAGAAGTTGTTGCGATCCGTGAAGCGACTGAAGAAGAGCTGGCTCATGGCCACGTTCACGGTGCGCACGGTCACGACCATGACCACGATCACGGCCATGACGGCTGCTGCGGTGGTCACGGCCACGACCATGGTCATGACCACGGCCACGGTAAAGGTGGTTGCGGTAACGGCGGCTGCGGTTGCCACTGATTCCGTACTCCGGAAAATAAAAAAGCGGGATAATCCCGCTTTTTTTACGCCTCAATAATGAGGTGGTGGCGTCTCTTCTGACTGAGAGGCAATGTTTGACGGCTGCGTGGCCTTCAGCTTTTCCGTCAGCAGGCGCATGTGATCGCGCAGTTTTGCCATTTCAAGCTCATGGGCCGTCACGGTCTGGTTCAGTTCTTCGATGGTGATGTCCTGAAAAGCCAGGCGGCTTTCCAGCTCAGCCAGTCTCGCTTCGATCGTTGTATCCTTCATCATTCACCTCGTTTATCTGTCGTTCGCCATAATGGACCAGCGGCGGCGAAGTTTAGCTGACTTTTTCCTTAAGTACAGTATCCATCTCCCTGACAAGAAACTTATTTAAACAAAAATAGTCTGAAAAGAAGCGACATTCGGGGGAGTCTGTCTGTAGATTTCTTCCACAACGTTTTATAGTACGTCACTCATTTACGTTTAACACTGGGGTGAGAGACCTCAGGTCCTGGAGATATGGATGAAATCACTGTTTAAAGTTACGCTGCTGGCGACCACTATGGCTGTAGCGCTCAATGCGCCGCTGTCTTTCGCTGCTGATACTGCTGCGAAGCCTGCTGCGACTACAGACAGCAAAGCGGCATTCAAAAATGACGACCAGAAATCCGCCTACGCACTTGGCGCGTCTCTGGGTCGTTACATGGAAAACTCTCTGAAAGAACAAGAGAAACTGGGCATCAAACTGGACAAAAACCAGCTGATCGCAGGGGTCCAGGATGCGTTCGCAGACAAGAGCAAACTGTCTGACCAGGAAATCGAGCAGACTCTGCAAGCGTTTGAAGCGCGCGTGAAAGGCGCCGCTCAGACCAAGATGGAAGCAGATGCTAAAGATAACGAAGCGAAAGGCAAAGCCTACCGCGACAAGTTCGCTAAAGAGAAAGGCGTTAAAACGTCTTCTACTGGCCTGATCTATAAGATTGAGAAAGAAGGTACTGGCGACGCGCCTAAAGACAGCGACACCGTTGTGGTGAACTACAAAGGTACGCTGATCGACGGTAAAGAGTTCGATAACTCTTATACCCGTGGTGAGCCTCTCTCCTTCCGTCTGGATGGTGTGATCCCGGGCTGGACCGAAGGCCTGAAGAACATCAAGAAAGGCGGTAAAATCAAGCTGGTCATCCCACCGGATCTGGCTTACGGCAAAACCGGCGTTCCGGGTATCCCGGCTAACTCCACGCTGGTATTTGATGTAGAACTGCTGGACATCAAACCGGCGCCGAAAGCGGATGCGAAAACAGACGCACCGGCTGACGACAAAGCCGCAGCAGCTAAGAAGTAATGCTGAAAAAAACCGCCGCCTTTACAGGCGGCGGTTTTTTTATTGTGGGGCAGATATAATTAACACTGGAAAGCGTTATACACGCTGTATTAATTTAGTTGTCCGTGTAGATAATGAGCCTGCCCTGAAAACCTAACGACAGGCTCCTGAAAAGGAGTGTTTTTTTCATGTCCAGGTCGCTTTTAACCAACGAAACCAGTGAACTTGATTTGCTGGATCAACGTCCATTTGACCAGACCGACTTCGATATTCTGAAATCCTACGAAGCGGTAGTGGACGGGTTAGCGATGCTCATTGGTTCCCACTGCGAAATCGTATTGCATTCCCTGCAAGATCTTAAGTGTTCCGCTATCCGCATTGCGAATGGTGAGCACACTGGCCGTAAAATTGGTTCGCCAATCACCGACCTTGCATTGCGTATGTTGCATGACATGACCGGCGCGGACAGCAGCGTCTCAAAATGCTATTTCACCCGCGCCAAAAGCGGCGTGCTGATGAAATCAGAAACGATCGCGATTCGAAACCGCGAACACCGGGTAATCGGTTTGCTGTGCATCAACATGAACCTTGATGTGCCATTCTCGCAAATCATGAGCACCTTCATCCCGCCAGAAACGCCGGACGTGGGCTCATCGGTGAACTTTGCTTCTTCGGTTGAGGATCTCGTGACCCAGACGCTGGAGTTCACCATTGAAGAGGTGAATGCCGATCGCAACGTATCCAACAACGCCAAGAATCGTCAGATCGTCCTGAACCTCTATGAGAAAGGGATTTTTGATATCAAAGATGCCATCAACCAGGTGGCCGATCGCCTGAATATCTCCAAACACACGGTTTACCTCTATATTCGCCAGTTCAAAAGCGGCGACTTTCTGGGACAAGACAAGTAATGCGTTTTGCGTTAATGGTGACGGGCCCGGCGTACGGTACCCAGCAGGCCAGCAGCGCGCTACAGTTTGCCCATGCGCTGCTTGATGCCGGTCATGAACTGGCAAGCGTCTTCTTCTATCGTGAAGGGGTCTATAACGCGAACCAGTTTACGTCCCCGGCGAGCGATGAGTTTGACCTTGTGCGCGCCTGGCAAAAATTAAACGAAACGCAGGGCGTTGACCTGCATATCTGCGTCGCGGCGGCACTGCGTCGCGGCGTGACGGATGCGACCGAAGCCGAACGCCTTGGTCTGGCGGGGGCTAACCTGCAACCAGGCTTTTCCCTCAGTGGTCTAGGTGCCCTGGCACAGGCGGCGTTGACCTGCGACAGAGTGGTGCAATTTTGATGAAGCGTGTAGCGTTTGTTTTTACTTCTGCGCCGCATGGCAGCGCTTCAGGCCGGGAAGGGCTGGATGCATTGCTCGCGACATCGGCATTAACCGAAGATATCGGCGTCTTCTTTTTAGGCGATGGCGTATTCCAGCTTCTTGCAGGCCAACAACCGCAGGCCATTCTTGCGCGCGACTACATTGCGACCTTTAAAGTTCTGCCGCTCTATGACATTGAAACCTTCTATGTGTGCGCCGACTCGCTGGCCGCGCGTGGGTTAAACGAGAAAACACCGTTCGTGCTGGACGTGACGATCCTGACATCTGCTGCGCTGCGCGAACAACTCTCTCACTACGATACCGTTCTGACTTTCTGAGGCTGCCATGCTCCATACCCTGAGCCGTTCACCGTGGCAATGCGATATCGACACGTTACTGAGCATGCTGCGCGAAGGTGATGATCTGCTGCTGATTCAGGATGGCGTGCTCGCGGCGCTTGAAGGCAGCCGTTTTGTTGAAATCCTCGCGAATGCCCCCATAACAGTCTCTGCGCTGAAAGAGGATCTGGATGCGCGGGGTCTTTCTGGTCAAATTTCAGCCAAAATTGACGTGGTTGGCTATACTGAATTCGTCAATCTTACTGTGACGCACGCCAGTCAAATGAACTGGTGATTTGAGATCGCTGTATATTTCTTGACACCTTTTCGACGTAGCCCTAAAATTTCGCGTCCTCATATTGTATGAGGTCGTTTTATTACGTGTTTACGAAGCAAAAGCTAAAACCAGGAGCTATTTAATGGCAACAGTTAACCAGCTGGTACGCAAACCACGTGCACGCAAAGTTGCAAAAAGCAACGTGCCTGCGCTGGAAGCCTGCCCGCAGAAACGTGGCGTATGTACTCGTGTATATACCACCACTCCTAAAAAACCAAACTCCGCACTGCGTAAAGTATGCCGTGTGCGTTTGACTAACGGTTTTGAAGTGACTTCCTACATCGGTGGTGAAGGTCACAACCTTCAGGAGCACTCCGTGATCCTGATCCGTGGCGGTCGTGTTAAAGACCTTCCGGGTGTTCGTTACCACACCGTTCGTGGTGCGCTGGACTGCTCAGGTGTTAAAGACCGTAAGCAGGCTCGCTCCAAGTACGGCGTGAAGCGTCCTAAGGCTTAATGGTTCTCCGTTAAGTAAGGCCAAACTGATTTATCTTAATGTCAAACTAAACTCGTAGAGTTTTGGACAATCCTGAATTAACAACGGAGTAATCCCATGCCACGTCGTCGCGTCATTGGTCAGCGTAAAATTCTTCCAGATCCGAAATTCGGATCAGAACTGCTGGCAAAATTTGTAAATATCCTGATGGTAGATGGTAAAAAATCTACCGCAGAAGCAATCGTATACAGCGCGCTGGAGACCCTGGCTCAGCGTTCTGGTAAAAATGAACTGGAAGCCTTCGAAGTCGCTCTCGACAACGTGCGCCCGACTGTAGAAGTTAAGTCTCGCCGCGTTGGTGGTTCTACTTATCAGGTTCCAGTTGAAGTTCGTCCGGTTCGTCGTAATGCTCTGGCAATGCGTTGGATCGTTGAAGCTGCTCGTAAACGCGGTGATAAATCCATGGCTCTGCGTCTGGCGAACGAACTTTCTGATGCTGCGGAAAACAAAGGTACCGCAGTTAAGAAACGTGAAGACGTTCACCGTATGGCAGAAGCCAACAAGGCGTTCGCACACTACCGTTGGTAATCCCTTCGGAGTCGTAGTCACCAGGCGGGCGCTTCAGAGAAGCCGCCCGCTCTGGGTAACTTAACTGAACGCCTAAAGATATAAACGAGGAATCAAATGGCTCGTACAACACCCATCGCACGCTACCGTAACATCGGTATCAGTGCGCACATCGACGCCGGTAAAACCACTACTACCGAACGTATTCTGTTCTACACCGGTGTAAACCATAAAATCGGTGAAGTTCATGACGGCGCAGCCACCATGGACTGGATGGAACAGGAGCAGGAGCGTGGTATTACTATCACCTCCGCAGCGACTACTGCATTCTGGTCAGGTATGGCTAAGCAGTACGAACCGCATCGCGTAAACATCATCGACACCCCAGGGCACGTTGACTTCACCATCGAAGTAGAACGTTCCATGCGTGTTCTTGACGGCGCGGTAATGGTTTATTGCGCAGTTGGTGGTGTTCAGCCACAGTCTGAAACCGTATGGCGTCAGGCAAACAAATATAAAGTTCCACGCATCGCGTTCGTTAACAAAATGGACCGTATGGGTGCTAACTTCCTGAAAGTTGTTGGCCAGATCAAAACCCGTCTGGGCGCGAACCCTGTTCCGCTTCAGCTGGCAATTGGTGCTGAAGAAGGTTTCACCGGCGTTATCGACCTGGTGAAAATGAAAGCCATCAACTGGAACGAAGCAGATGCGGGCGTTACCTTCGAATACGAAGATATCCCGGCAGAGATGCAGGACCTGGCTGACGAATGGCACCAGAACCTGATCGAATCCGCAGCAGAAGCTTCTGAAGAGCTGATGGAAAAATACCTGGGTGGTGAAGAACTGTCTGAGCAAGAGATCAAATCTGCTCTGCGTCAGCGCGTTCTGAACAACGAAATCATCCTGGTAACCTGTGGTTCTGCGTTCAAGAACAAAGGTGTTCAGGCGATGCTGGATGCGGTAGTTGACTACCTGCCATCCCCGATTGACGTTCCTGCGATCAACGGCATCCTGGACGACGGTAAAGATACTCCGGCTGAGCGTCACGCAAGTGATGAAGAGCCATTCTCTGCACTGGCGTTCAAAATTGCTACCGACCCATTCGTGGGTAACCTGACCTTCTTCCGCGTTTACTCTGGTGTGGTTAACTCCGGTGACACCATCCTGAACTCCGTGAAAGCGGCGCGTGAACGTTTTGGCCGTATCGTACAGATGCACGCTAACAAACGTGAAGAGATCAAAGAAGTTCGTGCGGGCGACATCGCTGCTGCTATCGGTCTGAAAGACGTGACCACTGGTGACACTCTGTGTGACCCGGATCACCCGATCATTCTGGAGCGTATGGAATTCCCTGAGCCGGTAATCTCCATCGCAGTTGAACCAAAAACCAAAGCTGACCAGGAAAAAATGGGTCTGGCTCTGGGCCGTCTGGCGAAAGAAGACCCATCATTCCGTGTATGGACTGATGAAGAATCTAACCAGACCATCATCGCTGGTATGGGTGAACTGCACCTGGACATCATCGTTGACCGTATGAAGCGTGAATTCAACGTTGAAGCGAACGTGGGTAAACCTCAGGTTGCTTACCGCGAAGCGATTCGCGCGAAAGTTACCGACGTTGAAGGTAAACACGCTAAGCAGTCTGGTGGTCGCGGTCAGTACGGTCACGTTGTGATCGACATGTACCCACTGGAGCCGGGCTCTAACCCGAAAGGTTACGAGTTCATCAACGACATCAAAGGTGGTGTAATTCCTGGCGAATACATCCCTGCCGTTGATAAAGGCATCCAGGAGCAGCTGAAAGCTGGTCCTCTGGCTGGTTACCCGGTTGTAGACATGGGTGTTCGTCTGCACTTCGGTTCTTACCACGACGTTGACTCCTCTGAACTGGCGTTTAAACTGGCTGCGTCTATTGCCTTTAAAGAAGGCTTTAAGAAAGCAAAACCAGTTCTGCTTGAGCCGATCATGAAGGTTGAAGTAGAAACTCCTGAAGAGAACACCGGTGACGTTATCGGTGACTTGAGCCGTCGTCGCGGTATGCTGCGTGGTCAGGAATCCGAAGTAACTGGCGTTAAGATCCACGCTGAAGTTCCGCTGTCTGAAATGTTCGGATATGCAACTCAGCTGCGTTCTCTGACCAAAGGTCGTGCATCATACACTATGGAATTCCTGAAGTATGATGATGCGCCGAACAACGTTGCTCAGGCCGTTATCGAAGCCCGTGGTAAGTAATCCACAGGATTAAAACCTAAGTCCCGTGCTCTCTCCGAAGGGGAGAGCACTATAGTAAGGAATATAGCCGTGTCTAAAGAAAAATTTGAACGTACAAAACCGCACGTCAACGTTGGTACTATCGGCCACGTTGACCATGGTAAAACTACCCTGACTGCTGCAATCACTACCGTACTGGCTAAAACCTACGGCGGTGCTGCTCGTGCTTTCGATCAGATCGATAACGCACCAGAAGAAAAAGCTCGTGGTATCACCATCAACACCTCTCACGTTGAGTATGACACCCCGACTCGCCACTACGCACACGTAGACTGCCCAGGCCACGCCGACTATGTTAAAAACATGATCACCGGTGCTGCGCAGATGGACGGCGCGATCCTGGTTGTTGCTGCGACTGACGGCCCTATGCCTCAGACTCGTGAGCACATCCTGCTGGGTCGTCAGGTAGGCGTTCCTTACATCATCGTGTTCCTGAACAAGTGCGACATGGTTGATGACGAAGAGCTGCTGGAACTGGTAGAGATGGAAGTTCGTGAACTGCTGTCTCAGTACGATTTCCCAGGCGACGACACTCCAATCGTTCGTGGTTCCGCGCTGAAAGCGCTGGAAGGCGAAGCAGAGTGGGAAGAGAAAATCATCGAACTGGCTGGCTACCTGGATTCTTACATCCCAGAACCAGAGCGTGCGATTGACAAGCCATTCCTGCTGCCAATCGAAGACGTATTCTCCATCTCCGGTCGTGGTACCGTTGTTACCGGTCGTGTAGAGCGCGGTATCATCAAAGTTGGTGAAGAAGTTGAAATCGTTGGTATCAAAGAGACTGCGAAGTCTACCTGTACTGGCGTTGAAATGTTCCGCAAACTGCTGGATGAAGGCCGTGCTGGTGAGAACGTTGGTGTTCTGCTGCGTGGTATCAAACGTGAAGAAATCGAACGTGGTCAGGTTCTGGCGAAGCCAGGCTCAATCAAGCCACACACCAAGTTCGAATCTGAAGTGTACATTCTGTCCAAAGACGAAGGCGGCCGTCATACTCCGTTCTTCAAAGGCTACCGTCCACAGTTCTACTTCCGTACAACTGACGTGACCGGTACCATCGAACTGCCAGAAGGCGTAGAGATGGTAATGCCAGGCGACAACATCAAGATGGTTGTGACTCTGATCCACCCAATCGCGATGGACGACGGTCTGCGTTTCGCAATCCGTGAAGGCGGCCGTACCGTTGGCGCGGGCGTTGTTGCTAAAGTTCTGGGCTAATTAATTATCCCTGAAATAAAAAGGACGCTTCGGCGTCCTTTTTTGTTTTCTACCGTAAAGTCGCTGTCATAAAAATTCGCATTTTTTGTCTTCTCCCGCCACGTATTCCGGCGCCTGTGCTATTGTAATCATAACCATTCTCACTTACACTTTGCGCATATTTTGAACGGGAGTCTTTATGTACGTTTGTTTATGTAATGGTGTAAGCGACAAAAAAATTCGTCAGGCCGTTCGCCAGTTTCAACCACAATCTTTCCAGCAGCTTCGCAAGTTTGTTCCGGTGGGAAATCAATGCGGTAAATGCGTTCGCGCAGCGCGTGAGATCATGCAGGACGAACTGATGCAGATCCCGGAATTCAAAGAGATCGCGTAAGCCTCTATCTTTTTTTTGACATCCCCGTAGCCCGATCTACGCTTCAATGAGTGGAAGCGGAGGGACTATATAATGAAAGGTGATGTTAAAATCATAAGTTATCTCAATAAATTATTGGGAAATGAGCTTGTCGCAATCAATCAGTATTTTCTCCATGCAAGAATGTTCAAAAACTGGGGACTGACTCGCCTCAACGATGTTGAATACCATGAGTCCATTGATGAAATGAAACACGCCGATAAATACATTGAGCGTATTTTATTCCTCGAAGGCATTCCTAACCTACAGGATCTCGGAAAACTGGGCATCGGAGAAGATGTCGAAGAGATGCTGCGTTCTGATCTCCGGCTGGAGCTGGAGGGTGCAAAAGACCTGCGTGAAGCCATTGCCTATGCGGACAGCGTACATGACTACGTCAGCCGCGATATGATGATCCAGATCCTGGCCGATGAAGAAGGGCACATCGACTGGCTTGAGACCGAACTGGATCTCATTAGCAAAATTGGCCTACAGAACTACCTTCAGTCTCAGATCAAAGTGGAAAGTTAATCAGGCTTTCCCAGCCAACGCATAAACCCGCTGCCGCCAGAAATGGCCCAAAAGGCAGTGGGTTTTTTAATGCCTGCTTATCAGGAGTAAACAACGAGAAAGCAACCAGATACAGCAGAGCCATTAACGCGGCTACGAGTGCCAGTACTGGCAGTACACACCAGCCATGCCATGCCCCCAGCGCCGCCAGATATTTTATGTCGCCATATCCCATACCTTCACGTCGGCAGATGAGCCGATATCCCCAATAGATAACGGCGAATCCGGCGTATCCTGCCAGCGCACCCACCACCGCGCTCGGCAAAAAATCAGGATGGAGGCACAGCTGGTAAAGCAGGCCGGTCCATAGCAGCGGGCAAAGAAATTTGTCGGGAAGAAGCCCCGTGCGAATATCGGTGCGAACAAGCAAGGCCGATAACGCAAAATAGATCACCAGAAAGGGGAGGGACAGTAGCATAGCGAGAGCCTCAAAACGGTTTGAGCGCATACTCGTAATAATCTGCATGTCCGGCAATGTGCAAAAACAGCAATTGCGTAGCGGCTTCAGACAAAGAGTTGAGAAGGGATACTTTGCATAAAAAAATGCGAGGCCTTACGCAGAGTACGTCTTTAGCGCTTAATTTCTAAACGGCACTTGCGTCTTCCCCAGATTTACGTATAATGCGCGGGCTTGTCGTAATTGACGGCGGGTTCAATCTGAACCAGAGTAGCTCACTTTGTTACTCAACAATGCTCCCAATTGGGGAGCTACGTAAGAACGGTTACACTCTCCCATCAATCGTAATGGGTTTGAGGAGTAATCATTTTCGTTTATAAAATAATTGGAGCTCTGGTCTCATGCAGAACCAAAGAATCCGTATCCGCCTTAAAGCGTTTGATCATCGTCTGATCGATCAATCAACCGCGGAAATCGTCGAGACTGCTAAGCGCACTGGTGCGCAAGTCCGTGGTCCGATCCCGCTGCCGACCCGCAAAGAGCGCTTTACCGTTCTGATCTCTCCGCACGTTAACAAAGATGCGCGTGATCAGTACGAAATCCGCACTCACAAGCGTCTGGTTGACATCGTTGAGCCAACTGAGAAAACCGTTGATGCTCTGATGCGTCTGGATCTGGCTGCCGGTGTAGACGTGCAGATCAGCCTGGGTTAATCAGGTCATCGAGCGATTGAGAGGTTGAAACAATGATTGGTTTAGTCGGTAAAAAAGTGGGTATGACCCGCATCTTCACTGAAGATGGCGTTTCTATCCCAGTAACCGTAATCGAAGTTGAAGCAAACCGCGTTACTCAGGTTAAAGATCTGGCTAACGATGGCTACCGCGCTATTCAGGTTACCACTGGTGCTAAAAAAGCTAACCGTGTAACCAAACCAGAAGCGGGTCACTTCGCTAAAGCTGGCGTTGAAGCTGGCCGTGGTCTGTGGGAATTCCGTCTTGCTGAAGGCGAAGAGTTCACCGTAGGTCAGGACATTAGCGTTGAGCTGTTTGCTGACGTTAAAAAAGTTGACGTAACCGGTACCTCTAAAGGTAAAGGTTTTGCTGGTACCGTTAAGCGCTGGAACTTCCGTACCCAGGACGCTACTCACGGTAACTCCTTGTCTCACCGCGTTCCGGGTTCTATCGGTCAGAACCAGACTCCGGGCAAAGTGTTCAAAGGCAAGAAAATGGCAGGTCAGCTGGGCAACGAACGTGTAACCGTTCAGAGCCTGGACGTAGTACGTGTTGACGCTGAGCGCAACCTGCTGCTGGTTAAAGGTGCGGTCCCGGGTGCAACCGGTAGCGACCTGATCGTTAAACCAGCTGTGAAGGCGTAAGGGGATAGCAATGGAATTAGTATTGAAAGACGCGCAGAGCGCGCTGACTGTTTCCGAAACTACCTTCGGTCGTGATTTCAACGAAGCGCTGGTTCACCAGGTTGTTGTTGCTTATGCAGCTGGTGCTCGTCAGGGTACTCGTGCTCAGAAGACTCGTGCTGAAGTAACTGGTTCAGGCAAAAAGCCATGGCGCCAGAAAGGTACCGGCCGTGCGCGTTCAGGTTCTATCAAGAGCCCGATCTGGCGTTCAGGTGGCGTGACCTTCGCTGCGCGTCCACAGGACCACAGTCAAAAAGTTAACAAAAAGATGTACCGCGGCGCGCTGAAAAGCATTCTGTCCGAACTGGTACGTCAGGATCGTCTGATCGTTGTCGAGAAGTTCTCTGTTGAAGCGCCTAAAACTAAGCTGCTGGCACAGAAACTGAAAGACATGGCTCTGGAAGATGTGCTGATCATCACCGGTGAGCTGGACGAGAACCTGTTCCTGGCCGCGCGTAACCTGCACAAGGTTGACGTACGCGACGCGACTGGTATCGACCCGGTTAGCCTGATCGCCTTCGACAAAGTCGTAATGACTGCTGATGCTGTTAAGCAAGTTGAGGAGATGCTGGCATGATTCGTGAAGAACGTCTGCTGAAGGTGCTGCGCGCACCGCACGTTTCTGAAAAAGCGTCTACTGCGATGGAAAAAACAAACACCATCGTTCTCAAAGTTGCTAAAGACGCGACCAAAGCAGAGATCAAAGCTGCTGTGCAGAAACTGTTTGAAGTCGAAGTCGAAGTCGTTAACACCCTGGTAGTTAAAGGGAAAGTTAAACGTCACGGACAGCGTATCGGTCGTCGTAGCGACTGGAAAAAAGCTTACGTCACCCTGAAAGAAGGCCAGAACCTGGACTTCGTTGGCGGCGCTGAGTAAGTCGGAGGAGTAATACAATGGCAGTTGTTAAATGTAAACCGACATCTCCGGGTCGTCGCCACGTAGTTAAAGTGGTTAACCCTGAGCTGCACAAGGGCAAACCTTTTGCTCCGTTGCTGGAAAAAAACAGCAAATCCGGTGGTCGTAACAACAATGGCCGTATCACCACTCGTCACATCGGTGGTGGCCACAAGCAGGCTTATCGTATTGTTGACTTCAAACGCAACAAAGACGGTATCCCAGCAGTTGTTGAGCGTCTTGAGTACGATCCGAACCGTTCCGCGAACATCGCGCTGGTTCTGTACAAAGATGGCGAACGCCGTTACATCCTGGCCCCTAAAGGCCTGAAAGCTGGCGACCAGATTCAGTCTGGCGTTGATGCTGCAATCAAAGCAGGCAACACCCTGCCGATGCGCAATATCCCGGTTGGTTCTACCGTTCATAACGTAGAAATGAAACCAGGTAAAGGCGGTCAGCTGGCGCGTTCCGCGGGTACTTACGTTCAGATCGTTGCGCGTGACGGTGCTTATGTCACCCTGCGTCTGCGTTCTGGTGAAATGCGTAAAGTCGAAGCAGACTGCCGCGCTACTCTGGGCGAAGTTGGCAATGCTGAGCATATGCTGCGCGTTCTGGGTAAAGCTGGTGCTGCACGCTGGCGTGGTGTTCGTCCTACCGTTCGCGGTACTGCGATGAACCCAGTCGACCACCCACATGGTGGTGGTGAAGGTCGTAACTTTGGTAAGCACCCGGTAACTCCGTGGGGCGTTCAGACCAAAGGTAAGAAGACCCGCAGCAACAAGCGTACTGATAAATTTATCGTACGTCGCCGTAGCAAATAATTTTAGAGGATAAGCCATGCCACGTTCTCTCAAGAAAGGTCCTTTTATTGACCTGCACTTGCTGAAGAAGGTAGAGAAAGCGGTGGAAAGCGGAGACAAGAAGCCCCTGCGCACTTGGTCCCGTCGTTCAACGATCTTTCCTAACATGATCGGTTTGACCATCGCTGTCCATAATGGTCGTCAGCACGTTCCAGTCTTTGTTACCGACGAAATGGTTGGTCACAAACTGGGTGAATTCGCACCGACTCGTACTTATCGCGGCCACGCTGCTGATAAAAAAGCGAAGAAGAAATAAGGTAGGAGGAAGAGATGGAAACTTTAGCTCAACATCGCCATGCTCGTTCTTCTGCACAGAAGGTTCGCCTTGTTGCTGACCTGATTCGCGGTAAGAAAGTGTCGCAGGCCCTGGACATCCTGACCTATACCAACAAGAAAGCTGCGGTATTGGTCAAGAAAGTACTGGAATCTGCCATTGCTAACGCTGAACACAACGATGGCGCTGACATCGACGATCTGAAAGTCGCGAAAATTTTCGTAGATGAAGGCCCAAGCATGAAGCGCATTATGCCGCGTGCGAAAGGTCGTGCAGATCGCATCCTGAAGCGCACCAGCCACATTACTGTGGTTGTGTCCGATCGCTGAGACTCTGGAGACTAGCAATGGGTCAGAAAGTACATCCTAATGGTATTCGCCTGGGTATTGTAAAACCATGGAACTCTACCTGGTTTGCGAACACCAAAGAATTCGCTGACAACCTGGACAGCGATTTTAAAGTACGTCAGTACCTGACTAAGGAACTGGCTAAAGCGTCTGTATCTCGTATCGTTATCGAGCGTCCAGCTAAGAGCATCCGTGTGACTATTCACACTGCTCGCCCTGGCATCGTTATCGGTAAGAAAGGCGAAGACGTAGAAAAACTGCGCAAGGTCGTAGCGGATATCGCTGGCGTTCCTGCACAGATCAATATCGCTGAAGTTCGTAAGCCTGAACTGGACGCTAAATTGGTTGCTGACAGCATCACTTCTCAGCTGGAACGTCGTGTTATGTTCCGTCGTGCTATGAAGCGTGCTGTACAGAACGCAATGCGTCTGGGCGCTAAAGGTATCAAAGTTGAAGTTAGCGGCCGTCTGGGCGGCGCGGAAATCGCACGTACCGAATGGTACCGCGAAGGTCGCGTACCGCTGCACACTCTGCGTGCTGACATCGACTACAACACCTCTGAAGCGCACACCACTTACGGTGTAATCGGCGTTAAGGTATGGATCTTCAAAGGTGAGATCCTGGGTGGTATGGCTGCTGTTGAACAACCGGAAAAACCGGCTGCTCAACCTAAAAAGCAGCAGCGTAAAGGCCGTAAATAAGGAGCGTCGCTGATGTTACAACCAAAGCGTACAAAATTCCGTAAAGTGCACAAAGGCCGCAACCGTGGTCTGGCGCAGGGTACGGATGTTAGCTTCGGCACTTTCGGTCTGAAAGCTGTTGGCCGTGGTCGTCTGACTGCACGTCAGATCGAAGCAGCACGTCGTGCAATGACCCGTGCAGTTAAGCGTCAAGGTAAGATCTGGATCCGTGTATTCCCGGACAAACCGATCACCGAGAAGCCACTGGAAGTTCGTATGGGTAAAGGTAAAGGTAACGTGGAGTACTGGGTTGCCTTGATCCAACCGGGCAAAGTCCTTTATGAAATGGACGGTGTTCCGGAAGAGCTGGCCCGTGAAGCCTTCGGCCTGGCAGCAGCGAAACTGCCTATCAAAACCACCTTTGTAACTAAGACGGTGATGTAATGAAAGCAAAAGAGCTGCGTGAAAAAAGCGTTGAAGAGCTGAACGCTGAGCTGCTGAACCTGCTGCGTGAGCAGTTCAACCTGCGTATGCAGGCTGCAAGTGGCCAGCTGCAACAGACTCACCTGCTGAAGCAAGTGCGTCGCAATGTTGCGCGCGTTAAGACTTTACTGACTCAGAAGGCGGGTGCGTAATGACCGATAAAATCCGTACTCTGCAAGGTCGTGTTGTTAGCGATAAAATGGAGAAATCCATTGTTGTAGCTATCGAACGTTTTGTGAAACACCCGATCTACGGTAAATTCATCAAGCGTACGACCAAACTGCACGTACATGACGAGAACAACGAATGTGGTATCGGCGACAAGGTTGAAATCCGTGAATGCCGTCCACTGTCCAAGACTAAGTCCTGGACGCTGGTTCGCGTTGTAGAGAAAGCGGTTCTGTAATAGAGTACGCATTCTCAATACGAATAAACGGCTCAGCGATGAGCCGTTTATTTTTTCTACCCATATTGCAGAAGCGGTGTTATAATGCCGCGCCCTCGATATGGGGCTTTTTAACGGCTCTGATTTTAGAGTCTCAGGTAGTAGTTGACATTAGCGGAGCACTAAAATGATCCAAGAACAGACTATGCTGAACGTCGCCGACAACTCCGGTGCACGTCGCGTAATGTGTATCAAGGTTCTGGGTGGCTCGCACCGTCGCTACGCAGGCGTAGGCGACATCATCAAGATCACCATCAAGGAAGCAATTCCACGTGGTAAGGTCAAAAAAGGTGATGTGCTGAAGGCGGTAGTGGTGCGCACCAAGAAGGGTGTTCGTCGCCCTGACGGTTCTGTCATTCGCTTCGATGGTAATGCATGCGTTATTTTAAACAATAACAGCGAGCAGCCTATCGGCACGCGTATCTTTGGGCCGGTAACTCGTGAACTTCGTACTGAGAAGTTCATGAAAATTATCTCTCTGGCACCAGAAGTACTCTAAGGAGCGAATCATGGCAGCGAAAATCCGTCGTGATGACGAAGTTATCGTGTTAACCGGTAAAGATAAAGGTAAACGCGGTAAAGTAAAAAATGTTCTGTCTTCCGGCAAACTCGTCGTTGAAGGTATCAACCTGGTTAAGAAACATCAGAAGCCGGTTCCGGCCCTGAACCAACCAGGCGGCATCGTTGAAAAAGAAGCTGCTATTCAGGTTTCTAACGTTGCAATCTTCAATGCGGCTACCGGTAAGGCTGACCGTGTAGGCTTTAGATTCGAAGACGGTAAAAAAGTCCGTTTCTTCAAGTCTAACAGCGAAACTATCAAGTAATTTGGAGTAGTACGATGGCGAAACTGCATGATTACTACAAAGACGAAGTAGTTAACAAACTCATGACTGAGTTTAACTACAATTCTGTCATGCAAGTCCCTCGGGTCGAGAAGATCACCCTGAACATGGGTGTTGGTGAAGCGATCGCTGACAAGAAACTGCTGGATAACGCAGCAGCTGACCTGACAGCAATCTCCGGTCAAAAACCGCTGATCACCAAAGCACGCAAATCTGTTGCAGGCTTCAAAATCCGTCA